>JANYDM010000141.1 GCA_025363575.1 Betaproteobacteria bacterium
TCCTTCATCCTTCATCCTTCATCCTTCATCCTTCATCCTTCATCCTTCATCCTTCATCCTTGCTCTTCGCCTGCGGCCTCCGCACCAGAAAACTTCCCGCGCCGAGCATGAAAGCATTGATCCAGAACAGCGGCGCGACGCCGAACGCCGCGGCGAGCGCGCCGAAAATCACCGGGCTGACCAGTTTGGTGCCGTTGTCTACCGCAAAGCGCACGCCGAGCGTTTCGCCCGAACGCCCTTCCGGCGAGCGCGCATACATGATCATCAGCGAAATCGGCTGGCTGACGTTGAGGCCGAAGCCGAAGAAAAACGCGATGAGCGAAAGCGCCACGGCGGTGGTCACGAACGGCACCGCGGCGAGGCTCAGTCCGCCGAGCACCAGCGCATAGGCGAGCACCCTCTCCTCGTTCAACCATGCGATCAGCGACGGCAGGATCATGCGTGCCGCAAACCCGCCGACCGCGCACATCGCGATGATGGCGCCGATCGCGGACGCCGAGAGTCCGTGCCCGTTGCCGTAGACCGGGATATAGAACTGGAATATGTCGAGCCCGCTTTGCGCGAGGCTGCTTGCCACCAGCACCGGCCAGATGCCCGGATGCGTCAGCGTCTCGCGCACGTTCATCGCGGGCGCGCTATTTTTCGGTTTGCCGCGCGGCAGGCGGCCGCCCCACGCCCACAGCAGCAGTGCCGGCGCGACAAAGCACAGCGAGCCGTACATGAATGCCAGCGCATGGCCGAGACTGTCGAACGAAAAGCCCGCGATGAGCGGGCCCGTCGAGGCGGCCACCGAGATCGCCATCGCGTAATTGCTGTAATTGCGCGCGCGGTTTTCGGTGTCGGACAGATCGCCGACCATGTTCTGCAGCGCGATGCTGTAGTACGTCGACGCGATGCCGGTCAGGGCCGCCGCGACGAATATCGCCGCCAGCGACGGCACGAAAGCCGGCAGCAGCATGCCGCAGATGCCGCCCAGCGCGCCCAGCGTCAGCGGCAGGCGCGGCCCGTAGCGGTCGACCATGCGACCGGCCGGCCACGACAGCAGCGTGGGGAACAACGCGCACGTCGCTGCCAGCGCGCCGATGGTGAACGGCTGCGCGCCGAGCTGGATCGCGTAGAGCACCGCCAGCACGCGCGATGCGCGCACGCCGGTCATGTTGAAAAACGCCAATGCCAGGGCGAGCCAGATCGTCATCGGCGGGAATTTACGCGGGGTCGTTCAGCAAGAGGGAATAACGGTTGTAGCAAACGCCGGCGGAAACTGCAAATAGGTAGACACCACGATGAGGACCTAAAAAGCCGTTTCAAAAGCCCATTGAGGCCGTTCGTGCTGAGGTATCGAAGCATGAATGGCCGCCGTTGCTCAGCGCCGCGACCCCCCTTTGCCCTTCTATACATCAGGGCGAACGGGGTTTTGAGAACCTGTTAGTCCGCTTTTATACCCGCGTTCTTCACCACGCGCGTCCACTTCACGATCTCGGCCTTCACGAATTCCGTGTATTTCTCCGGCGTCGTCGTCGCCGGCTCCATGCCCACATTAAGGAGCCTCTCGCGCACCTCGGGCGATGCCATGATGCGCGCGAACTCGCGGTTCAGCTTGTCGATAAGCGCGCGCGGCGTCTTGGCGGGCGCCGCAAATCCGTACCAGTTCGAGGCCTGGTAGCCCGGCACGCCGGATTCCGCGACCGTCGGCACCGCGGGCTCGGCCGGCGAACGCTGCGCGCCGGTCACCGCCAATGCGCGCAATTTTCCGCTGCGCGAGAGCGGCAAACCAGCCGCGATGGTCGGGATGCTGAAATGAATTTGCCCGGCGATCACGTCGGTCATCGCCGGCGCCATGCCTTTGTACGGAACGTGCACGACGTCGATCTGCGCCATCGACTTGAAGAGCTCGACCGCGAGATGGCTGGGCGCGCCGTTACCGGCCGAGCCGTACAGCACCTTGCCCGGGCGCGCCTTCGCGTACGCAATCAATTCCGCCACCGAGCGCAGCGGCAACGATGGATTGACCACCACGATGCCCGGTCCCGTCGTGATCGTCGTAATGAATGCAAAGTCGCGCGTGAGGTCGTACGGCAGTTTCGGAAAAAGCCCGGGCTGCACCGCATTGGTCGCGGACATGAGTATCAACGTATAGCCGTCGGCATCGGCCCGCGCCGCGAGTTCGGTGCCGAGGATGCCGCTGCCGCCGCCGCGGTTATCGATGACCGACGTCTGGCCCCACGCCCTGGTGAGCTCGATGCCGATCAGCCGCGCCTGCGTATCGCTCGGCCCGCCAGGCGGAAACGGCACGATGATGCGGATCGGCTTGTGCGGATAGTCCTGCGCGTGCGCGCCGAGCGCGAGCGCGGCGCAAAGGATGAAGGATGAAGGATGAAGGCGGAATGGCCCGACCTTACATGGCCTCATGCCGCCACGTAAGCAATTAAGGAAATCAGCGCCAAAAAAGGGAATGCAAGTGCCGAACAATCGCGCCAGGTTTTTTTCATCTCCGTCGTTAGTCCGTGGATTTGGAGTGCGCTGAGCAGGCAGATCGCCGCGTGCGGCACGCGCTTCGCGACCTGCGCCACCGCGTGCAGCTCGGTCACGGGCGCGCCGGGAAGCCGGTAGATG
>JANYDM010000142.1 GCA_025363575.1 Betaproteobacteria bacterium
AACAACAAGATTCGCGTCATCCAGCGCCGCGCATACGGACTGCGCGACGAAGAATATCTGCGCTTGAAAATCCTTACCTGCATGTTGCCAGTCCTCTAAAATAACCCAAAATCACCCACACGACTTCCTGAAGACCCAAAATAAGATTGCATAGTGGTGTTGCGAACTTTCAGTCTCTATTGCGTATTCAAGTCGCTCAACGAATGTCGTAAATCGCTGGTCGCTTCGTCCTTCCGATCCGGGAAGAAAGCTACGAGGATTGCTGAGGCGGCAACCGTGACGGCTTTCCATGTCTGCATGAAGTCATCGCTCACGGGCGCGTCGGCGGTATAGCCGGCCAGCGCGGCGGCGCGTTCGGCAGGCCAGCGCCAGCGCCACACGTCCAGAGCAGGATGGCTGATGTAAGAGTCGCCAAAATCAATCAAGCCCTGGAAGCGCCCGGTGTCCGGATCTACGAAGGTGTGTGGCGGACCCGGGTTGGAGTGCAAAGCGACGAACTCTTGCGATTCGGGCACGGCTGCCAATGTACGCTCTCGCACCGTTTCGAATGGAGTTTCCAGCGGCCACGCACGCTTATACTTTTCAAGTCGCCTGGCGACTACGTCGAAGTATTCGGACAGGCGCTTTTTAAAGTCGGCCGGAGTACGGTCGGTGGGAAGGTGAGCGCTGTCGTGAAACGGCTGCTGCGGGATAGCATGGAGACGGCGCAATAAGCGCCCCATGCTGAAGATGACGCCGTGGCGCGCTTCGGGCGTAAGTGTGGCGTCCGCATAGGCGACTCCGGGCATCAAGGTCTGAATGTTGTACTCCAATAGATTGTTCTCACGGTTGTAGCCGAGTACGCGCGGCACCGGCAGGTCGGGCGCGGCCGCCGCCAGCTGATTGAGAAAAAACACTTCACGGGCGAGGCTGGTGCCGACGCGCACTTGTTGTGGCCGCTGCACCTTGAGCACGATTACGTCATCGACGATGTAGGTCCGCGCTTCGCCGCCCGATTCATCGACGCCCGTCATCGCTTTTGCCGTTGGCACGAAACGGTGCACGCAGCGCAGCACCTCGGCCTCCGAAAGAATCGGATCGGGCGCATGGGGTTGCAGGTAGTACTCTTTGAGCATGCTCATATGGATATCCTTGCCATCGCTGGACAGAAAATGGGGCGCAATCGCTAAGCGTGTTGCTTTACCGGCGCGCCGATAGTCCGCCAGCTCCAGTGGCCGCCTTTCATGTAGCTCGCATCGAAGCCTGCCTCGCGCAATGCAATGGCAGTCTTGCATCCCATGTCGAATCCATAGGCGCAGAACACGATCACGGGACTGGACTTCGAAAGCTCGCCGGCCCATTCATGAACCCGCTCCGGATCGCGCCAGATCGCGCCGTCTATGATCTCCTTCGTCCGCGACACGTAGTGCTGCGGACGGACGTCGATCAGTTGCAGGGGCTTGCCACTGTCAAGAATCGCCTTGACTTCTTCGACCGAGACGCCTGGCACGTCGCCAAACTCGGGCTGAATCAGCGGACGCGGCGGTTCGACCTTCACCGCATCTTCATAGCGGCCTTCGACCGCTTTCCAGCCGATATTGCGCATGAACGCATCCACGTATGCTTTCGCGTTTGCGCCGAAGTCGATGTGGTACGCATGTTCGTACATGTCGAGTGCGAGTATCGGGATGCCGCCCGCGACCGCCTGCGTATGCTCGGATGCGTATTGATTGATAAGACGGCGCTCGCGCGGCATGTAGACGAGTAGTACCCAGCCCGATCCGCCCGCGAGCGCATTACCCATCGCAATGAACTCGTCGCGCCAATGGTCCATGGAGCCAAAATCGCGAGCAAGCACGTCCTTGAACGCCGCGCTTGGTTTTTCCGCCAGACCCAGACTTGCGAAATAAAGCTCGTGGAGCACCATGGAATTCAGCGCAATCAGTTCCTCTCGCTTGAGATCGCTGACAACATAACTCGGTGCCTTGGTGAAATCGAGCGAAGCCAGGTCCTGCGTAATCGCGTTCAATCGACGGAGCGCGCCGCCATAGTTGTTTTCATAGTGGCTCTCGATCAGTTTCTGGGACAAATCGTTGAGCAAGTAAGGGCGATGGAACATCGGTGTGATCTGGTAGCGCATGGGTATCTCCGTGTGATTCAGGCGTTGAAAGAAAATGCGACGCCTTGCTTCAGTCCGGCTGCGCGCCGGTAAACGGCGGCCGCGGCCGCGACGTCCTGCAGCGCGGTGCCGGTCGAATCGAAGACGATGATTTCGTCATCGCGCGTGCGCGCGGGTCTGATGCCCGCCACGACCTGGCCGAGTTCTGCGTGCACGTCGGCACGTGTCATTACCTTGGCGTTGATCGCATGGTGCAGATCGCCGATCTCGGCGCACTGGTCGACGATATCCGCGACCACGGTGTGTTTCGCGAGCAACTGCGGATCGATTTCCTGCTTGTCCGGGTTGTCGGCGCCGACTGCGGCAATGAAAGTGCCCGCGCGCACCATGTCGTTCGTGACGAAGTAGCGTTTGGACGTCGTGCAGGTGATAACAATGTCGCTGCCTGCCACTGCCGCTGCGAGGTCGCTCGTCGCGGCAATTGGCATCTTCAGCTCGCCGGACAGATTTTCGACGAAGGCGTTGGCTTTTACGGCATCCTGATCGTAAGCGTAGATTTTCCGCAGCGTCCGCACGCGGCACAGCGCGCGCAATTGCGTCGCGCCTTGCGTGCCGCATCCGCACACCAGCACGGCCTCTGAGTTCTTGCGCGAAAGGTACTTTGCCGCCACCGCGGTGGCCGCTGCAGTGCGCAATGCAGTGATGGAAATCGAATCCATGACGGCGAGCGGAAAACCGTTCGTCGCGTCGCATAGCACCACCACGCCTTGTATCGTCGGCAAATTGTGAAGCGTGCCGTTTTGCGCAAAGTTGGAATTGGTCTTGGCAGCGAAGTACGGGCGGTCGAGCGTGAGCAGCGCGGCCTTGATATGAAATCCACCGTCGGTCGCGGGCATACCAAGCACACCGGGCGGTGCGGTTTTGCCCTGCGCGTGCTGCGCGAACGCGTCTTCCACTGCGGCGATGCATTCGTCGAGTGTCAGCAGCCGTTCGACCTCGCTGCGACTCAATATGAGAGTTTCGCCGGCGGTCATGATATGTGCTCAGCGGCAGGCCGGGAGGCGACCATGGCGCACGCACGCAGGATGACCGTAGGGGAGTTAATGCTGATGCTGTTTTCCACGCGCGCTCCTATCCCGTAAGGGATTTGGAGCAGCACTTGGGAACAGTAACGTTCTTGAGTGCCGGGTGGCTGCCTACTACCCGGCTGAATCGCGGCGCATGGCCGCGAGATCACGTGCCGCCACTTTATGGAACCCGCGCTCCTCTGTCAAGAATATTTATCGCTAAATCGTAAATTGTATTATTAATCACTATATTTTCAATGAGTTGTGTGTTGTAGTTATTACTACTATAATGTAGCAACCATAACATGAATTCAAAAACCTACAGTACGCTGGTATTGAGCCTGCCGTCCAAAGACAAGACGGTGCGCATGCGCATCTGGCGCGCCTTGCGCAGTATCGGCTGCGGCGTTCTTCGAGACGGCGTCTATCTGTTGCCCGCGGGCGTGGCTCAGGCAGCGGCCTTTGCCGATCTCGAATCAGATGTAAAGGCGGCGGGCGGCATCGCGATGACGGTCGAGTTGAATCTCAAGACGGCCGCTCAATTCGATACGGTGCGCAAGCTGTTCGAGCGGACGGCCGAGTATGCGTCGCTCATTACGCGCATCGACGCGGCGAAGAAAACGCTGGCCCGCATCGGTCAATCCCGGGCGGATACCCTCGTCAAAAGATTGCGCCGCGCTTACCAGGAGATCGTCAAGATTGATTTCTATCCTGCACAGGCGACGAAGCAGGCGCAGGCCGCCCTGGCGGGGCTGGAGGGAGCAGTACAGGGACTTTATTCTGCGCACGAGCCGCGTAAGGCGAAGGGCAGGATCCGGCGCCTCGATCCCGTCAAGTATCAGAAACGCCTGTGGGCCACGCGCAAGCATCTATGGATCGACCGCATGGCGAGCGGCTGGCTGATCAAACGCTTCATCGATCGCAAGGCGCGTTTTGCGTGGATGGACAGCCCCAAGCATCTGCCGAAGGGCGCCGTGGGATTTGATTTCGACGGCGCCGACTTCACGCATGTCGGCAACCGCGTGACATTCGAAGTGTTGCTCGCGAGCTTCGATCTCGACAGCGATCCGTCGTTGAACCGGATCGCCGCAACGATCCACTATCTGGACGTCGGCGGCATCCCAGTTGCCGACGCCAAAGGCATCGAGATGATTCTGAAAGGCGCGCGCGACAACGCACGAAGCGACGATGAGTTGCTGGCGACGGCCTCCAGAGTCTTTGACCACATGTACTCTGCTTACCAGTCACCGGATGCCACGCAATAACATCAATTGAATGGGGTCCTCCGTTCGCCAGGTTGCTGACAGCAGATCACCGTCGACGCCCAGCGTAGCAGGCGACCACGGTAAATCCAAGGACCAAAGGCATAGATGCGCGATTTCTGGTTGGCGGCATTCATGATTGGAAAGCGGCTGGCTTGCCGACAGACGGTAAGTAAAGCCGGTCTTGCCGTGGCAGTCTCACGCCGCGGGCATCGACGCGCTGCGCGTGCGCGGCACGCGCTCCAAGCGCCAGTTCGCAATGGCCCAGGCCCACAATTCGTTGACGTTCGCCTGCGCAAGAGTATCGGGTGGATGCTGGCCGAGAAAGCGCAGCACTGCTGCCAGCGCCTCCACCGGCTGCGCAGGATCGATGGGCGTGGCGAGGGTTTGCTTGCTAAGCTTTTCGCCATCTGCATTAACAGCGACCGGCACATGACAATAGCGCGGCGTTGAGAATTTCAACAATCGCTGCAGATAAATCTGACGCGGCGTCGAGTCGAGCAGGTCGGCGCCGCGCACAATGTCGGTGATACCTTGTTCCGCATCATCGACCACCACTGCGAGTTGGTACGCGTATACATGGTCGGCGCGCAACAGCACGAAGTCGCCGATATCCGATTCGAGATTCTGCTGCACAGGGCCTTGCACCGCGTCATCGAAGCTGATCAGAGCGCCGCGCGTGTCGATGCGATACGCACGCACGGCTTTGCCCGGCGCGAGTCCGTTGCGGCAGGTGCCGGGATAAACCGGGCCTTCAATTCCGCTCAATGCCGAGTCGGCGATTTCACGCCGGCTGCATGCGCAAGGATAGACAAGATGCAATGCACGCAGGCGATGCAGTTCGGCGTGGTAGGCGTCCGCGCGCTTGCTTTGATGCACGATCGCGCCGTCCCACTGCATGCCGCAGGCCGCGAGCGTGCGCAGGATCTCGTCGGCAGCACCCGGCACGACGCGCGGCGTGTCGAGATCTTCAATTCGCACAAGCCATTCGCCGCGATGGCTCTTCGCTTCGAGATAACTCGCGACCGCCGCAACCAGCGAGCCGAAGTGCAGCGGGCCGGTCGGGCTGGGGGCAAATCTGCCGCGGTAGTTGGAGGTCATGACGTCTGAACGTTGCCGGTGTTTGATAGTATAGCGACCATCATCGCCATTGAACGGAGGCAGTCATGCAGGTCAAAGCCGCAGTCGCGCACAAGGCTGGCGCGCCGCTCACAATAGAGACGGTCGATCTCGACGGGCCCAAAGCCGGCGAAGTACTGGTCGAGATCAAGGCGACGGGCATTTGCCATACGGATGAGTTCACGCGTTCGGGCGCGGATCCCGAAGGGCTGTTTCCGGCGATTCTCGGCCACGAAGGCGCGGGGGTCGTGGTCGACGTGGGCAAAGATGTGACGAGCCTCAAGAAAGGCGACCACGTGATTCCGCTCTACACGCCGGAGTGCCGGCAGTGCGAGTACTGCCTCTCAGGCAAGACCAATTTGTGCCAGGCGATCCGCGTGACGCAGGGGCAGGGCGTGATGCCCGACGGCAGCAGTCGTTTCTCCATTGGCGGCAAGAAACTCTTTCACTACATGGGCACGTCGACTTTTTCGAATTACACGGTGGTGCCCGAAATTGCGCTGGCGAAAATTCGCGAAGACGCGCCGTTCGACAAGGTCTGCTACATCGGCTGCGGCGTCACCACCGGCATCGGCGCCGTGATCAATACGGCGAAAGTCGAGCCGGGTGCCAACGTCGTGGTGTTCGGTCTGGGCGGTATCGGGCTCAACGTGATACAGGGCGCGCGTCTCGCTGGCGCCAACATGATCGTCGGCGTCGATCTGAATGCGTCGCGCAAACCGCTCGCGGAAAAATTCGGCATGACGCATTTCGTCAATCCGAAAGAAGTCGAAGGCGATCTCGTGCCGTACCTGGTGAATTTAACCAAGGGCGGCGCCGATTACAGCTTCGAATGCATCGGCAATGTCGACGTCATGCGCCAGGCGCTCGAGTGCTGCCACAAAGGCTGGGGCGTGTCCGTGATCATCGGCGTTGCGGGCGCGGGCCAGGAAATCAAGACGCGGCCATTTCAGCTCGTGACCGGGCGCGTATGGAAAGGTACCGCGTTCGGCGGCGCCAAAGGCCGCCGCGACGTGCCGAAGATCGTCGACTGGTACATGGACGGCAAGATCAATATCGACGATCTCATCACGCATAAACTCAAGCTCGCCGACATCAATAAAGGCTTCGACTTGATGCATGCCGGGGAATCCATACGCAGCGTCGTCGTGTTCTAAGAAATAGAAGCATGAATCCGCAGGATGTTCTCGATTTCTGGTTCGGCGCCGCGGCCTCGGCCGAGCACGGCAAGCGCCGCGAGGTATGGTTCAAGAAGTCCGATGTGTTCGACCAGGCAATACGCAGCCGTTTTCTCGCGCTGTATGAGCTCGCGGCAGACGGCAGGCTTGCCGCCTGGGACCGGACGCCGCAGACGCTGCTCGCGCTGATCGTCGTCTGCGACCAGTTCCCGCGCAACATGTTTCGCAACGATGCTCGCGCGTTCGCCACCGACTCGATCGCGCTGGGCGCGGCGCAGCGCATGGCAGCCCGCGGTTGGGACCAGCAGCTATCTCCGTTGGAGCGGCAGTTCGTCTACCTGCCGTTCGAGCACGCCGAGGACATGGCGATGCAGGATCGATCGGTCGAGCTGTTCGAGCTTCTCGCGCGCGAGCCTGCGCTCGCGGACTTGCCGGAATGGGCGCGCAAGCACCGCGACATCGTCGCGCGTTTCGGCCGCTTTCCCCATCGCAACGCTGCGCTCGGCCGCGCGTCGACGCCGGCTGAAGTTGAATTCCTGTCGCAGCCCGGCTCTTCGTTCTGACCGGCATGGCGCGGAACGCCGCGCTGCAATCTGGTAAAGTGCGAAAAAATCCGGCCGCCGGCCGTTCGCGCGCGAAAACAGCGTATACGTTCAAGTCAACTTTATCCCGGGAGTCTGCATGGGCAAGATTTTTCTCGTAGTACCCGACGCGCCGCTCGAAGAGACGACGCAGCTCAAATCAAGCCGCAAGATAAGCGGGGGTATCCGCCTCGGCGTGCTCGACAACAGCAAGTCGAACGCGGATCACCTGCTGAAGTTGATCGTCGAGGGCGTGCAGAAGGAATTCAAGGTCGATTCGGTGGTGGTCAAGCGCAAGCCCGCTTCGAGCCGCCCGGCGACGGATGAAATGCTGGATGAACTCGCAAGGGAGGCCGATCTCGTTATCAGCGCCATGGCCGATTGAGGGTCCTGCACGTCGTGGAGTGTCCACGACATGGCGCAGTTAACAAAGCGCGGTCTGATCGCCGCGGTGGTTTGTTCGGATACGTTCATGAAGCTCGGCACGGCGCAGGCCAAGGTGTTCGGCGTGCCCGATCTGCCGCTGCTGAAAATCCAGCATCCGCTGGGCGGGCTCAATATGGATAAGGTGGTCGAGCGCGCGACAGTGGCGCTGCCGCAGCTCATCAAGGTGGTCAGGGAGAAACAAACATGAGCTCGCTTAGCGCAATGCTGCAGAAGCCGGGCGCCATGGTTCAGTGCGACGACGACCCGGAAGCCGTCTATGAATTCCTGTGCGAGAAAGGCTGGAGCGACGGGCTCCCGGTGATCCCGCCAACGCCCGAGCGCGTCGAGCGCATGCTCGCGTACTGCGACCGCGACTTCGACGTGCCTGTCGTCAAGATCCCGCCGCGTTTCGGCGCTGCGACGCCGTTACGGATAGCTGCCAACGCGGTGATGGCCGGCTGCAAGCCGGAATATTTTCCGCTGGTGCTGATCGCGCTCGAGGCGCTGGCCAGCGAGCAATACAATCTCTACGGCACGCAGGCGACGACGCATCCGTGCACGCCCATGCTGATATTCAACGGCCCGATCGCCAGGCAGGTGGGCATCAATTCGGGCAATAACGTGATGGGCAATTACTTCCGCGCCAATGCGGCCATCGGGCGCGCCGTGCGGCTTGCGCTCGTGAATATCGGCGCGGCAATTCCCGGCACCGGCGACATGGCGACAGCCGGCACGCCGGCGAAGTTCACGTTTTGCGTGGCGGAGAACGAGGAAGCGAGCCCGTGGGATCCGCTGCATGTCGAGCTCGGTTTCCCGAGAGAGGCGACGACGGTGACGGCAATCGCGGCGGAAGGCCCGCACAACGTCAACGATCACGAAAGCATTTCCCCCGAAGGCATATTGACGATGTGCGCGGGCACCATCGCCAATACCGGTTCCAACAACGCGTACTACGACGGACAGCCGGTGATGGCTTTCGGCCCGGAGCATGCGCAGACGGCCGCCAAGGATGGCATGAGCAAGGCTGACGTCAAGCAATGGCTGTGGGAGCGCGCGACAATACCGCTGTCGAAGTTCTCGCAAGAAAGCATCGAGCGCCGCTTCCGCCGCAAGCTCGCCGCGCAGTACGCCAACGCGCCGCTGGATACACCGGTGCACATGTGGGGCAAGCCGGAAGATCTCGTCATCATCGTCACCGGCGGTGCGGGCAAGCATTCGCAATGGGTGCCGACATTCGGCAATACGCGCGCATCGACCTGCGTGCTGAAGCGCGCGGACGGCGAGCTGGTGAAGTCGATCGAAGAATTAAAGCGCGGCTGAGCGTTAACGGCTCAGGAAGCGATCACGCGCATTCCGTGCGGACCGCGGATGGTGGCGGCGAGCCGCGCGTGCCCGGCCTGCGCGAGCGGGAAGGCGTGAGCCAGCCCCAGCGCGGCAAACGCGGGTTTGAACTCGGCGGGCGCGGGATGAAAGCCTTCCAGCTTCATCAATTCGCAATCGCGGTCTTCGAGATTGTCGGCGGGATGTGTATCGCCGTCCCATTGAATGACTGCAGGCATTAATCCGCCGCAAATCAGCGCGCCATCGTCAGGTATGGTGATGCGCCATGTATACGCCCCGCGGGCCATTGGATGGGCAGTGCCGGGCGAAATCGGGCAGCGCTCCATTACGGCTTCGATGTCTTGCGTGCGAACGGCCCAAGTCAAGAGGCACGGGCGATCGCGCAGTCGCGCGCGCACTTTTGCATCATCGAGCCCGAACCAGCGCGGCCGTCGCGGCGTCTCTCCGGCCGGATCGATTGCCATCACTTCGAGAAACGCGCGCGCCCCAAGCCGCAGCACCATGTTATGCGTGCCCATCGCAAGGTGCCGGCCGCCGGCTTGCGGTCTGACGCCGAGCATGTCCTCGATGAAAGCGGCGCCTTGCTCCAGCGTATCGGCGCCGACTACCAGGTGATCGAATTCGCAGGTCGCGGTCATCGTGCCAGGTTCACGGTTTGGCCGCGGGCTTGAACGGCGGAATATTTTCCTGAATGTAGACCGGCTTGAAGCTGAAGAGATCGGCATCATCGGTGTCGACCGTAATCTGCGTGGCATGGACTTCATCTTCGCCGTGCACCATCAGGCGCGTTACGTTCATGATACGGCGCCGACCCGGGCCGATCAGCGGCTGGTCGATGACGAGGTGGTGCTGATCGCCGTGGATCAGCAGCACGGGCTTGCCCCAGGCGATCGCGTTGCGCTTGAAGGCGTTCAGCGTATCGTTGAAGCCCGAGCGCAGGTCGGTTTCAGGCGGCTCCTTGTCGAAGCGCAGGTGCGCCTGAAACGCGAACACCACGCCCTTGGCGCCGGTTTCCTTCGCGCGCGCGAAAATCGCGTCTATCCATGCGAGATTGGCGGCGTTGCGCTCGATGTATTCGTTGACTGCGTCCTGGTTGCGCTGGAGGTTGTTGTTGCTGCCCGGGATATGGACGGTCGCGAACACGATACCGGACCGTTCCCAGCGTGCGTTCTCGATGAATTTCGCATACTTCGCATCTGCGCTTTGCGGCGTCACGCGCAGCGGCGTCCTGCCGAGGCTTTGCGTAGGGTCGGGAAAGAACATGCGGCGCACGAATGCGAGTCGCTCAATCGGATCCATGCTTCCGCTGTTGGGGCGGTGGCAATCCGTCCATTCATTGTCGCCCGGCGTATAGACGAGCGGCCCCTCGAAAGTTGCAAACATGTCGCGCACGCGCGCGAACAGCGCATCGTCGCAACGCGTTTGACCGTTGATGATGTCGCCCACGTGGAAAGTGAAAGCGGGGCGCAGCGCATTGACGCGCGCGATCAGGCGATCGAACGCGGCGTAGTCGCCGGGCAGGTTGTACGGCATGTCGCCAAGTGCCATGAAGGTAAAGCGTTCGGCATGCGTCGCCGCCGGCATTGCAAGCGTCGAAGCGGCAAGCAGGGCAACAATGCAAGAGCGGAGGCGACGGTTGAGCATGAAATTCTTTCGCTGATAAACCCGCGATATTGCCGCCGGCGTGTTGAGATTTTATGACAATTCGGCTGGGTGCCGGCTGCGCTATGGCAAAATAAGGGTTCTATGCTGCGCACCGAGCTCCCTTATCGCGCCGACAGCGCGGCGCTGTTTGAAACCGTCGCCGATCTGCCGTGGTCGATTTTCCTCGACAGCGGCGGCCATCACCTCACGCAGTCGCGCTATGACATCATCGCGGCCGAACCGCATACAACGCTGGTGACGCGCGGCACTCTGACCGAGATCCGCAGCGACGCCATCGAGCTGTCGCGCGAAGACCCGCTCGTGCTGCTGCGACGCTATCTGGATTTCGATCCGTCCGCGCTTGGCGACCTGCCGTTCACGGGGGGCGCGCTCGGCTATTTTGCCTACGACCTCGGCCGGCGTTTCGAGCGCCTGCCCGCCTGCGCGGAGGACGACGAGAAAACACCCGCGATGGCTGTCGGCATTTACGATTGGGCGGTTGTCGTCGACCACCTCGATAAGCGCAGCTGGCTGGCGGGGCAGGGGCGCTGCGTCGACACGCACGCCCGCTGGAACGAGCTTGTCGCGCGTTTCAGCGCGCAGCCGCTTGAGCGCGCGCGCGCGCCGTTCCGCATCACCGCGCCGGTGGCGTCCAACCTCTCGCGCGAGCGGTATGCGACCGCATTTAATCGCGTGCTGGATTACATACAGGCTGGCGATTGCTACCAGATCAACCTTGCGCAGCGCTTTGCAGCGCCCGCCACCGGCGATCCCTGGCTCGCCTATCAGGCGTTGCGCGTCATCAATCCGGCGCCGTATGCGGCGTACCTGAACACGCCGCATGCGCAGATTCTGTCGGCGTCGCCCGAGCGCTTCCTTAAGCTCGCGCGCCGCGCCGTGGAAACGAAGCCGATCAAGGGCACGCGGCCGCGGGCAGGCCATCCGAGAGTCGATGCCGGGCTCGCCGCGGAACTCAAAGCCAGCGCGAAAGACCGCGCTGAAAACGTGATGATCGTCGACCTGCTGCGCAATGACTTGTCGAAGAACTGCGAGCCAGGGTCGGTGCGCGTGCCGAAACTTTTCGACGTGGAGAGCTTTTCCACCGTTCATCATCTCGTCAGCACGGTGACAGGCACTTTGCGGCAGGGCCGCGATGCGCTCGATTTGCTGCGCGGCTGTTTTCCCGGCGGCTCGATCACCGGTGCGCCGAAGCTGCGCGCGATGCAGATCATCGAAGAGCTCGAGCCGCACCGGCGCGGCGTCTATTGCGGCGCCATCGGTTACATCGGCAGCGACGGCAATATGGATTTGAATATCGCGATCCGCACGCTCGTTTATTCCGGCGGCGCAATCCGCTTCTGGGCCGGCGGCGGCATTGTCGCCGACTCGCGGCTCGAGGATGAATATCAGGAAACGTTCGACAAGGCGGCAGCGATGTTGAAGCTGGTTCAGCAGACCGCTGTCGGCGAGGCTCGGCACTGACGGCTACTGGCCGCCCGAATCAGTGCAGCGTCAGCGCGAGCTTCAACCGTCGCTTCGGCAGTACTTGAATCCCTGTGTCACGGCTTTGCCCGCAGGGCGCGGGCAAATCGATTCGCTTGTTAAGCCGGGGATATCCCCAACGCTTCGCGTCGGGAAATACTGCATCAATTGCTCGAAGACGGTGTCAAAAATAGTTAATAATAGCCGCCACGGACCGCCGGCCACCGACAATCGTCGAGGTGGGACAAGAACCTGCAACATCTTAATTCGGGATATCTTCCTTGGAAAACGTGGATTCTTCGCCAGGCAAGTCGCCGGTCGAAAAACTCTACAACGCGATTGCGATTGTTCTGGCGGTGTTTATCCCGTTTTCGCTTGCGCTGGCGTTGTGGGACCGCGAACGCACCCGTACCGAGATGGAGGGTTGGACGGAGTTCGAGTTCCGCGCGCGCGAGACGACCGAGGCGGTGCGCACGCGGATGGCAGGTTACGAACAGAACCTGCGCGGGGCCGCCGCGCTGTTTGCGACCGCCGATGCGGTAACGCGCGATGACTGGCGCGAATACCAGAGGCATTTGCAGCCGCCGCAAGGGGTGCCCCGCATCGTCTCCGTCGCCTTTGCACCGGTAATCCCGGCCGCACGTCTGGACGAATTCCTTGCCGGGGTACGTAAGTCTGACGTTCCGGAATACAAGGTGTCGCCGGAAGGAAGCCGCCCGCTGTATGTGCCTGCGCTATATATAGAGCCGTTCGATTCCAACCTGCGCGGCCTCGGTTTCGATGTCTACTCCGAGCCGGTACGGCGCGCCGCGTTGAATCGCGCGCGCGATACCGGTGAGGCCACGCTCTCGGCGCGTATTATTTTGGCGCAGGACGCTGCCGGAGGACCGCAGCCGGGCGTCGCCCTGTTCGTCCCGATTTATCGCCGCGGAACTGATCCCGCGGCCCTGGAGCAGCGCCGCGCGACAATCGCGGGTTTCGTCGTCGGCGAATTGCGCATGAGCGAACTGCTCCAAGGCATTCCAGCCGATCATGCCGCGCTCGACATGCGGATTCGTGACGTCTCGGCGGACGGCAGTGCCGCGCCGCTGGCTGTCAAGCACTCGCCGATGCCGGCGGACCCGGCCAGCGCACGCTATCGAATGGACACCGAACTCATCATCAACCAGCGCAACTGGAAACTGAGCTTCGCGTCGACCCCGGCTTTCGAGCAGCGCACCGGCAGCGACCGGCCGCAGATGGTGCTGGTCACGAGTCTGGCGCTTTCTGCACTGGTGACGGCCCTCATCTGGTCGTTGGCCTCTACTCGCAACCGTGCGCGGAAACTGGCGCGCGGCATGACCGACGAACTGCGTACGAAGCAGGGGGCACTCGCCAAAAGCGAAGAGCGCCTCAGCCTGGCGCTGCAGGGATCGGGCCTCGCGATTTTCGACTGGAATGTCGCCACCGACGCCGTTCAGCTGAGCGAGCAATGGGCGGCCATGCTTGGCGGCGAACCGCAGCCGACCACGACGACGTCCAAGCGATTGTCGCGACTGGTGCATCCGGACGACATGCCTGTGTTGCAGCGCGAACTGCGGGCAGTGTTGAGCGGGGAGTCCGCGGCGTACCGGGTCGAGCACCGTGTCAGGACGCTGCGCGGCGAGTGGATGTGGGTGCTGAGCCGCGCCAAGGTTGCGGAGCGCGACGCCGACGGGCGCGCGCGCAGGGTGACCGGCACCAACTCCGACGTTACCGCACGCAAGGTGGTGGAAAAAATGAAAAGCGAATTCGTCGGCACCGTCAGCCACGAGTTGCGCACGCCGCTGACGGTAATCGTTGGCTCCCTCGGGCTGCTCAGGGCCGACCTCACGGATCTCACGCCCGACCAGAAGATGATGTTCGACATGGCGTGCGAAAACAGCGCGCGCCTGCAGACGCTCGTCAACGATATTCTGGATTTTGAAAAGATCAGTTCCGGCGCCACCCGCTTCGATTTGCAGCCGGTCGAGCTGGCGCCGTTCCTGCAAAGATCCATCGAATTGAACCGCATGTACGCGGAGCGCCTCAAGGTGCGCTATGAGCTGCGCCATCCGGTGCCGCCGCTTGCGGTGCAGGCGGACCCCGACCGCCTGATGCAGGTCATGGCCAACCTGCTGTCGAACGCCGCCAAGTTTTCGCCCGAAAATACCGCGGTGACCGTGGAGGCGATCGTCGCCGGCGAATGGGTGCGGGTGGCAGTGACCGACTGCGGGCCCGGCGTGCCGGTCGAGTTCCGGGATCGCATATTCAGCCAGTTTGCGCAGGCTGACGCGTCGAACACGCGTCAACAGGGCGGGACAGGACTCGGCCTGTCAATCTGCAAGGCTATCGTTGAAAAGCTGGGAGGCCGCATCGGTTACGAGTCCGAGGCTGGGCGAGGCGCGACTTTTTATTTCGAGCTGCCGGCTGCCGCAAAGTCCGCGTGAAAATATCGAGCGGGCGCGATTTATGATGGTTTGCAAAATTGGCGCGGTACAGTGAGCATGGAAGGTGTATGGTTGTAATCGCAGTGAAGCAATGCGGGAATTGCCCGCACAGTGCAAATCGGAGGACGAATGGCCGCCAAAGAACAAGCCGTGATATTCGATGAGGATGTTTACGTAATTACTCCCCGCGGCAGCAGCGAGTTGAACGGCTCGTCGACTTCACTGGCGCCGCCTGAGCTCGAGCTGATGGTTCAGATCGACGGAAAATCCACGGTCGCGGAAATCAAGGCGCGCGCGAAATCCCTGTCGCCGGAGGCCGTGACGGCGGCCGTCAAAAAGCTCATGTGGCACAACTATATCAAGATGGCCGAGAAGACCAATGCACTCGATTTCGTCGAGTTCTTCAACACGAAGACCAGCGCCGCCCCCTCCGAGGGCGCGCTGACCGATGCCGAGGCAGAAGCGGTCGCCGGCACCTCCACTCTGGAACGCGAAGGCTACTACGTGCGGATCGCGCGCCGCGCGCCGACCGAACTGAAACTGGCGGCGGGACAAAAGCCGTCCGTCATTGTGATCGAAGATGAGCCGCATCTCGTTAAATTCCTCAAGCAGTTCCTGACGCTGGAAGGATTCGACGCGCGGGTGGCAAGCAATCGAGCTGAAATACTGAGTGAAATCGGCCGCCCGCCGCGGCCCGACCTGATGCTGCTCGACGTCACATTGCCCGACGCCGACGGCTTCGATATTTTGCTCAAGATGCGCCAGCATCCGAACCTGAAGACCATGCCGGTCATCATGCTGACCGCCAAGGCAACGCGCGACGCCGTGATTCGGGGGCTGGCCAGCGGCGCCGATGGCTATGTGACCAAGCCTTTCGAGGCTGACGCGCTGCTGAAAGCCATCAAGACGGTGCTCGGACTGCCGGCGGCCTGACTCGGTGAGTTCGGATGCCTTCAAGAGCATGTTCGCGGAAATGGGCGCGGAGTACCGGCGCAGCCTGCCGGAAAAATTCGCTGAGATTGACACGCTCTGCAGCGCCTGGACGCCGGAGAACCTCGTAAAACTGCAGCGAGAACTGCACACGCTTGGTCGGCACCGCCCAAACCATGGGCCTGCCCGCGGTGACCGACGCGGCAAGGGTGGCCGAATCGTTTCTCGCGCCCTATTTCGCGGAACAAAAAGCGCCGCCGGCCGCCGATATTGTCGAATTCAACCGGCTGCTCGAAGCATTGAAACAGGCGGCATAGTCACAGAGTCATGGAAAGCGCGCTGCAAAAAGTCATGGTGGTGGAAGACAATGCCGAAATCCGGATCATCATCAAGCTCGCGCTCGGCAAGGTGGGCGGGCTTGACGTCTGCGTTTGCGCATCCGGCGAAGAGGCGCTCAGGAGCGTTGCAGAGTTTCAGCCTCAATTGATACTGCTCGACGTGATGATGCCCGACATGGACGGGCCCACCGTATTGAAGCGCCTGCGCGAGGCGCCGGCCACCGCTGCAATTCCGGTCGTTTTCCTGACCGCGAAAACGAGCGCGCAGGAGATTCATATGCTCCGCTCGCTCGGCGCGCTCGACATCGTTGCGAAGCCGTTCCATCCAATGGCCCTGCACCTGCAGGTAAAAAAAATCTGGCAGGGCGCTGCCGGCGCAGGCAGTTAGAAGACGCCACACGGGCGCCTTCAGTTCAAACCATGCCTGAGACTGCGCGTCCGCATCACATCGTTATCGTCGGCGGCGGCGCCGGCGGCTCTGAACTCGCGACGCGCCTCGGCGACAGTGTCGGACGCCGGGGACAGGCGCTGGTGACGCTCGTCGACCGCATGCGCACGCATATGTGGAAGCCGCTGCTGCATGAAGTCGCCGCCGGCAGCATGGACCCTGACCAGCACCAGCTCGACTACCTGGCGCAGGCGCGCTGGCATCATTTCCGGTTTCAGCTCGGCGAAATGGAAGGGTTGGACCGGGCGCGCCGCGAAATCATGGTCGGGCCATGGCGCGATGACGGCGGCGCCGAAATCATTCCGCGCCGCGCGATCCCGTACGACACGCTGATAATCGCCGTGGGCAGCCATACCAATGACTTCGGCACGCCGGGCGCGCGCGAATTCGCGCTGTCGCTCGACACGCCGCGCGACGCCGATCGCTTTCATCAGCGCCTCTTGAATGCGTGCCTGCAAGCGAACGCGCAGTCGGGGCCCATGCGCCCCGAGCAGCTGCAGGTCGTAATCATCGGCGCTGGCGCGACCGGCGTCGAACTGGCGGCGGAACTGCACAAGACCACGCGCGAGCTGCTCGCCTACGGGCTCGACCGCATCAATCCCGAGCGCGACGTGAAGTTCAGCATTATCGAAGCGGCGCCTCGCGTGCTGCCCGCATTGCCCGAGCGTCTATCCAAGGCGACGGAGAAGTTGTTGCGCGGGCTGAACGTGCAGGTACTGACCAGCGAGCGCGTGACAGAGGTCACCGCAAGCAGCGTGCACACGGCCAGCGGGAAGAAAATTCCCGCCGAGCTCGTGGTGTGGGCGGCGGGCATCAAGGCACCGGAGTTCCTGCAAGACCTGGGCGGGCTCGAATCCAACCGCCTTAATCAGCTGATCGTGAAGCAAACGATGGAGACAACGCGCGACGCGGACGTCTTCGCGTTCGGCGATTGTGCCGAGTGTCCGTGGCCGGGACATCCGCGCCCGGTGCCGCCGACCGCGCAGGCGGCGCATCAGCAGAGTTCCCACCTCGTAGGCACGATGAAACGCCGGCTGCGCGGCGAAGCGCCGCGGCCATGGACTTATCGCGACTTCGGATCGCTGGTATCGCTCGGCGAATACAGCACGGTCGGCACGCTGATGGGCAAGCTCATCGGCGGCGCGCTTTTCATCGAAGGGTATTTCGCACGCGTGATGTATGTTTCACTTTACAAGATGCACCTTTACGCGCTGCACGGATTTGCCCGCGTGTTTTTCGAGACGCTCGCGCGCATGATTACGCGGCGGACGGAGCCGCGGGTCAAATTGCATTGAAATAGCACGATCAAGGTTGTGCAAATGTTCCATGGCAGTGCCGAGAAAAAGCAGATCGCGTCCCGGGAGATCAAGCCGGCTCGTTTTGCTTCTGCCAATATGCTCCGGAGCGCAGAATCAAATGCAACTCGTCTTTGATGCCGTGCTCTTTCCGGAAGTCGTCTACCGCATCGTTACAGCTCTGGATCACGTTGAAGTCGTCGATGATGACGAATCCCCCGGGTGACAGCCTGGGATACAAGTGGACCAGCGCATCCATCGTGGATTCGTACATGTCGCCGTCCAAGCGCATGACAGCCAGCTTGTCGAAGGGTGCTGCCGGCAGCGTATCGCGAAACCAGCCCTTGAGAAACCGGACCTGGTCGTCGAGCAAACCATAACGCTCGAAATTGCGGCGGACTTCATCCAGCGGGACTGCCAGTTCCTGGAGTTTGTGAAAGTCGAGGCTGGACTCCCGCGGATACTTCGTGTGATTACCTTCAGGCAATCCCATGAACGAATCCGCCACCCAGACCCTCCGGTCGGTGACGCCATAGGCTTTTAGAATGCCGCGCATGAATATGGTGGCGCCGCCGCGCCAGACGCCGGTCTCGATAAGATCGCCTGCTACGCGAGTTCTAAGAACTTCTTCCACGCAGTATTGAATATTGTCCAGGCGCGGGATACCTATCATGGTGTGCGCCTTGGAGGGCCACAATGCCCCGTGATATTTCAGCTTCGGATCCGCGGGCGCCGCTTCGAGCGTGCCTTGTTCGCCGGTTGCCGGATCGACAGCGAACCTCGCGCGCCATAGATCGAGGTCGTCATCATAAATCGAGTTGCTGACGCACTTTTTCAAGAGAGCAATGTAAAGCTGATCCGCCGCCTGCTGCGCCGGATCTTCCCGTGGTGAATTTTTATCGGTGAATTTGTCCCACAGCGTGTGGCAAAGGTTATTGATCAAGCTCATTGAGTGAGCGTCCCCTTTCGTGCGTGGAAACTCACTGCCACCAGGCAGTGCGAGGATCGAACAGCGGTGAAATGATTATATCGGAATCGCTGCTGCGGCCGTTCACGCGAATATAATCGGTCTGCAAACTGTGCGCCCATGCTGCGCTACAAAGCGCCGCAAGGTTGAAAAGGAATGGGTCGGCCGCATATTGTCTTTTCGCAAGCAATCTCCCGGAGATCGGCAATGGCAACAATTGAAATTACCAAAGACAATTTCGAGGACGTGATTACTAAGAACGAGATGGTGATTCTCGACTTCTGGGCGTCGTGGTGCGGCCCGTGCAAGGCGTTCGGTCCGACCTTCGAGGCCGCCTCAGAAAAGTATCCGGACGTCGTGTTCGGCAAGATCAACACAGAAGAGCAGCAGGAGCTCGCCGGGCATTTTCAGATCCGCTCGATCCCGAACGTAATGATGTTCCGCGATCAGGTCGTGCTGTTCTCACAACCCGGCGCGATGCCCGCCGCTGGCATAGACAGCGTGATCGAGCAGGTCAGGGCAGTCGACATGGAAAAAGTGCGCGCGGAAATCGCCGAGGCCGAGGCGCAGAGCGGCGAGGAAGTAAAAAGCTAACCGCGATTAACGTTTGCGGTGAAATGCGCGAGCGAGCGACGCGAACATAGCGTCATTTTCGACCGCTGGGTTAGCCTGCTTTTTACTCTTATCCATATTGCTTCAAGACTTGAACCGACTCAAACGGAGCAGGCCAAAGCACAACCCGGTAGTGATCGCTTCCGTCCAACCCGTTCGCACTCAGTTCGCCCAGGCGCCCGAAGTAAGCTCTTACCCGATACGTTCCCGGTTCAAGTGTGATGTCGTCAACCGGACCACTTGTACATTCGTGCAACTGAAGATTACCCGAAGGTAGTTCAAGGCTCGCCTCCGCGACATGATCCCAGCTCGCGAGATCTTCGTCCGGCGCGGAGGAAGCGATCTCGAGCTCAACTGGCACATCCATATTTCGAGCGGGCTGAATCACGACTACGTTTGGGCCGGCCTTGATGCGTCGAGCGGTATCTTCGTCGGAGTAATCAGTTGGTGCCTCCGGGGACATATCGCGGTCCCACAGATAGAACTGAAAGTAATCCGCGAAAACTGTGTACTCCTTCCGCATATCGCAGCTAACGAGGCTGTATAAAAACCCCGCCCCAGTCACGGCGGGAGGTTAATGTCAGGAATTGCGTTGTCATACAGCGATTATGAATCAGAAGTCGAGAAAGCGTTTCCAGGATGGTAAATCGCGCGGTGAGCT
>JANYDM010000168.1 GCA_025363575.1 Betaproteobacteria bacterium
CTCTCTTTGTCTCCGCGGCGGTTTCACCAACCTGGGTTGCAAAAATAGGAGGAACATGGGGTCAATCGCCGCAGCGTCTGAAATTACCTGCCTTTAGGACTCGATATCGTACAGGGCGCGCCCCATCTTGGTCCGTATCTCCTATTCGAAGATTAATGTTGGTGACCTCAAGCGTGGCATCTGCAATAAGGCAGTTGGTTTTCTGCAATCGCTTAGGGATCCGCAGTTTCTGAAATCCGCGCTCATCTTCGAATTTTAGAGTTCCGAGTTGGGTTGATAAGGGCGTCTTTTGAGCAATAAGGCCGGGTTGCGGGTCAAACCAATATGTACCCGCGGGCCCGTCATCGACACGCAAAAGTCCTCGCAAGGTGAGCTTGCCTGAAAGCAACAACGCACCGTCCGGAATCCAACCGTCGGTGTAGGAGTCGAAGGTCACCTTTGTCTTGGTGAGATCGATTGGCTTATTGTCCGAACGCAACCAGCATGCAGCCACTAGCGTGAGAGAGGAAGGTACTGTAGCTGTTATGTTCTTCAGAACCCTACCGCACTCGCATCCCTGAGACTTGGCGGGCTCGGAAAAGGCTTTCAACACTTCGCTTGAGCATGGCGTCGCCTTTGCAACCATCGGTAGAACCGCGTAGGTCGCCGCTATTGTTACGCAAAGGAGTCGAATACTAACCATGCCTAACTTTAAATTGGTTGACGAAATTTAGATGCCAGAATTTGGTTGACGAAATTTATGCCTCCAAGTTGTAACAGAAGTCATGTTCGTCGGCTATGCCCTAAGTAATAGCGGTAATCGCAATCCATCTGCATACGTTACTCCTCCTGCACACACCGGGCAATGGCGTGGCTCAATTGGAGGATATATGCATGACGTTGGCAACGGTAAAGAAGTGCCTGCGACGGATGCGCGCCCGAAGCTGCTGCAATCCGTCAGGGCTGCCATCGAAACGCGCCACTATAGCCGCCGCACGGAGGAGACTTATGTGCAGTGGATCAGGCGATTCATTATTTTTTCAGGCAAGCGTCATCCACGGGAAATGGGCGCAACAGAGGTGACGGCCTTTTTAAGCCACCTTGCGGTAGATGGACATGTCGCAGCATCGACGCAGAATCAGGCTCTGGCGGCACTGCTGTTTTTATACCGGGAGGTAATCAATGAGCCGTTGCCATGGCTCGATGAAGTGATTCGCGCGAAACGATCGATTCGCAAACCGTCGGTGCTGACTGCCGACGAAACACGGTCGCTGCTCTCGCATATGCGAGGCCCGAAGCGGTTGATGGCAAGCTTGCTATATGGGGCCGGCTTGCGGCTTCGTGAGTGCCTGGGTTTGCGCGTCAAGGACATGGATTTTGGCTATCGACAAATCCTGGTGCGCGATGGCAAGGGCGGCAAAGATCGTATTACGATGCTGCCCGCGCCGCTGATAGAACCACTACAGGCGCATCTGGCAAGAGTGAAGGCTTTGCACGAACGCGATCTTGCGCAGGGTTTTGGTGATGTCGAACTTCCCGACGCATTGATGCGCAAATATCCGAAAGCACAGTATGAATGGGCATGGAAATTTGTCTTTCCATCTCACAAACGCTCAGTCGACCCCCGCACTGGCGTGATCAGGCGTCACCACGTGTATGAAAACTATCTGATCCGGGGCGTCAAACAAGCGGCGCGCGACGCCGGTCTAGCCAAGCACGTGTCCTGCCATACCCTGCGCCACTCGTTCGCAACCCACCTGCTTGAGAACGGATACGACATACGCACCGTGCAGGAGTTGCTTGGCCACAAAGAAGTATCGACCACCATGATCTATACGCACGTCTTGAACAAAGGCGGCCGCGGCGTCAAGAGTCCTTTGGAGCAAACGCTATAGCCGTTGAATTCGCAAGTGCTCAAATCTCAACCTGAGTCCCCAGCTCAATCACGCGATTGGCGGGTATGTTGAAATATTCAACAATACTGCCGGCATTGCGGGTCATTGCGGCAAACAAACGTTCGCGCCAAAGCGCCATGCCGTCGCCCGGAGTCGGTATCACAGTCTCGCGGCTCACGAAAAAGGAAGTTTCCAGCAGGTTAAATTCCTGCCCGCCCACCTTGAATAGCGCGAGGGTCTGCGGCACGTCGGGCATGTCTTTGAAACCGTAATAGAGCTTCAACCGGTAGCAACTGTCGCCCAGGGACTCGAGACTGACGCGCTCGTCGAACGGGACGCGCGGGACGTCGCGGATGACGACGGTCAGGAAAACGACGCGTTGGTGTATGACCTTGTTGTGCGCGAGATTGTGCAGCAGCGCATGCGGCACCGAATCCGGGTCGCCGATCAGGAATATTGCGGTGCCGTCGACGCGATGCGGCGGATTCTCGAACAGCATTTTCAGGAAAGGCTGCAACTGAAGCGCGGACGCGCGCAAATGGTGAAAGAGTATTTCGCGCCCGCGCCGCCACGTCACCATGACGGTGAATATAAGGCTGCCCATCGCGAGCGGGAACCAGCCGCCTTCGACGAACTTGAAAAGATTGGCCGTGAAAAACGCCATGTCGACGATCAGGAAAAAACTCGTCGACAGCAGGCATAGCGAAAGACTGTAGCCCCAGCCGAATCGGATCACGAAGAACGTCAGCAAGGTCGTGATCATCATAGTGCCTGATACCGCTAACCCGTAGGCCGACGCCAAGCTGGACGACGAGCCGAAGCCGATTACTGCGGCGATGATAGCTACCAGCAGCGTCCAGTTGATCGCGGGAATGTAGATCTGCCCGAACTCGGTGTCCGAGGTCTGGATGATGTTCATGCGCGGCATGAAGCCGAGCTGTATCGCCTGGCGCGTCATCGAATAGGCGCCGGAAATCACTGCCTGCGACGCAATCACCGTCGCGGCGGTGGCGAGGATCACCATCGGCAGCAGGGCCCAGCCCGGGAACATCAGGTAGAACGGATTCTCTACGGCCTGCGGATTGACGATCAGCAAGGCACCCTGCCCGAAATAATTAAGCGTCAGCCCCGGCAATACGCAGGCGAACCACGCAAAACGTATCGGCGCTTTGCCGAAATGACCCATGTCCGCATACAGCGCTTCGGCGCCGGTGACGGCCAGAAACACCGCGCCCAGCACGGCGAATGACGCGAACCCATGTTGAGTCAGAAATACGTACGCATGCACTGGAGACACGGCCTGGAGGATTTGCGGCGCCCGCACAATGTTGACGACCCCGATGACGCCCAGCACCGCGAACCACAGAATCATGATGGGGCCGAACAGCGCGCCGACTGTCGCTGTGCCGCGGCGCTGCAATGCAAAGAGCGCCAGCAGCACAGCGACCGTCAGGGGTATCACATACGGTTTCAACGCCGGTGTCGCAACCTCCATTCCCTCGATTGCGCTTAAAACCGATATCGCGGGCGTAATCACGCCATCGCCGTAAAAGAGCGCCGCGCCGAACACGCCCAGCAAAGCAAGCGGCACACCCCAGCCGGCCTTGTCCTTGACCGAAGCCATCGCGAGTGCAAGCAGCGCCATGATGCCGCCTTCGCTCTTGTTGTCGGCGCGCATGATGAGAATCACGTATTTGACCGAGACGATGATCATCAGCGCCCAGAAAATCGCCGACACGCCGCCCATCACGTTGACGGGCGAAAACGGAATCCCATAGCTGGGATTAAAAACCTCTTTCGCCGCATAGAGCGGGCTCGTGCCGATATCGCCGTACACAATGCCGAGCGCGGCCAGCCCCAGCGCTGCACGCGATTGTCTAGCCTGTTTTAACTGATCCATTTATCATATCCAATACGCATCAATGCATTGTAGCAGCGGAGCTCGATAATAATTCCTCAGCCGTCGATCGCAAGCCGGTATCCCGTGCCCGCTTCTGTCAGCAACAACTTCGGCCGCGCCGGCTCGGCTTCGAGCTTGTGGCGCAGGCAACCCATGTAGATGCGCAGGTAGTGATTGTTCTCCACGTAGCTCGGCCCCCAAACCTCGACCAGCAACTGGCGATGCGTGAGCACTTTGCCCGCGTGCTTCACCAGCGTCGTCAGCAGGCGATATTCGATCGGCGTCAGGTGGACTTCCTCGCCGTCCCGGTATACGCGGCGCACAGTCAAATCGACCTTGAGATTGCCGGACGTAAAAACCTGGCCGGCACCGGGATGTTCAGGCTGCGACGCATGCCGCAGCGCCACGCGTATGCGCGCAAGCAGTTCGTCGAGACCGAAAGGCTTGGTCAGATAGTCGTCCGCGCCGATGTCAAGCGCGGCCACTTTGTCGGCTTCCATGTTCCGCGCGGACAAGATGATTACCGGCCGCGATGTCCATTCGCGCAATTTTTTGATGACTTCGATGCCATCGACATCCGGCAGTCCGAGATCGAGTATGACAAGATCCGGCTTGCGCGTCGCCGCCAGGATCAGGCCGAGTTTTCCGGTCTCCGCTTCGTGAATCTCGAAGCCATGCGCCTCCAGGCCCGTCCGGAGGAAACGGCGGATTTGCGGATCGTCTTCGATAACGACGATGACGGGATGCGGCTGACTCATCGTGCGTTCGCCAACTGCTCTTCTTCGGATGCGATTGGCGGCGGTTCCCCGGTCACGGGAATGGCAAGCCGGAATATCGCGCCGCCATCGGGCCGGTTTTCCGCGCGTATCGCTCCACCGTGCGCTTCGACTATGGCGCGACAGATCGTGAGTCCCAGTCCCACGCCGCTCTGCGCGCCCTCTTTCGTGCCGCGATAAAATTTCTCGAACAGCATGTCCTCTTTGCCTGCGGGCAGGCCCGCGCCGCGATCCGCCACCCAGATTTCGACTTCTTGCTCGCGCGCTTCCGCGCCGATTTCGATCGGCGTGCCGCCTGGCGTGTACTTGACCGCGTTCTCGAGCAGATTTTCGAGCACCTGTTCGATCATGACCGCATCGACGTGGACCAGGGGCAGGCCCAACGGGAGCCTAATTGCGACAGGATGGCTCGCAAGGCGCGCATTCAGGCGCGTCAACACGCCGCCGATGATCTCTTCGATCGGGCACCACTGCAGATTCAGATTGACGGTGCCTGCATCAAGCCGTGCCATATCGAGCAGGTTATTTGCGAGCTTGGTCATGCGCCGTGCTTCTTCGTAGATTGTTTTGCCCAGCTCCAGCCTGCCGTCTTCGGTCAGGTGCGTTCCGCCGTCGATCAGGCTGCTCGATGCGCCGACGATAGACGCAAGCGGTGTGCGAAAATCGTGCGAGATCGCACTTAAAAGAGAATTGCGCAGGCTTTCCGTTTCCGCCTTGATCTTTGCCGACTGGGCCTCTTTCGTGAGACTGACGCGTTCTACAGCCTGCACGATTTGCGTGATAAACGTCTCGATCAGCCGCTGTTGCTCGGGCAGGAACACCCTGCGCAAATTGATTGGCAATAGTGCCAGCACGCCGATTGCCCCGGCCGCTCCAGTCATCGGGAAATAGACCCCTTCGGTTCCCGGCAAGGTATCGGTGCCCTTGCCCGCGACTTTGCAATGGTCGAACACCCACTGCGCGACGCCCAGATCGCTGCCGTGAAAAGAATATTGCATGCTTTGCGCGCGCGGGTATGCAATGCGGCCCTGACTATCCGGAAACAGCGCGACGCTCTGGCCTTCGATCTCTGCTCCAATGTGCTTGACCGCGACCTGGGCGATCTCGTCTTCGTTGTGCTTGCTGCCCAACTCGCGCGTGAACGCGTACAGCACGCCGGCGCGCCTTTCGCGGTGTCCCGCAATCTTCGCCTGCGAGCGCAAATTTACGGTCAGGCCTCCGACCACCAGACCGACCGCGAGCATGACCCCGAACGTGACGACATATTCAGCGTCAGACACCGCGAACGAGTAGCGCGGAGGCACGAAAAAGAAATCAAACGCCGCGACCGATAGCACCGAGGCGAGCACCGACGGGCCGCGACCAAAACGCGCAGCCACGAATACCACCCCCAGCAAATACAGCATGACCAGATTGGTCAGCGCAAGATAATCCGCCGCAAATGCCGATAACGAAGTGACCAATGCCGTGACCGCTACGCTCCACAGGTAGCCAGGATAGCGGTGCTTGCGTTCGCTTCCGCCTGCGTCGTTCAATCCGAGATAGGCACGACTCCGCGTCAGCAATGGCTGTGCAAGCGCGGATGAACCGGGGTCGTTGTCGCTGGCGAGAAGATAGACGTCGAGATCGTGAGCCTGGCGCACGATGGTGTCGACGACGGAACCCAGCAGCCACCGCCGCCAGCCAAACCGGGTGGGCTTGCCCAGCACGATCTTGCTGACGTTTTTCTCGCGCGCGAACTCCATGATGGCGGCGCTCATCTCCTGGCCCGAGAGCGTAGCCGTGGTAGCGCCCAGCTCCTCGCCAAACCGCAGGTAGCCCAGAATCCGGTCCCGCGCCTCCGCCGGCAATTGCTGCAGCTGCGGCGTCTCGACGTAGGCGACGATGAGTTCGGCGTGCAGCGATGAAGCGAGCCGCTTGCCGGCGCGAATCAGCCGTTCCGCCAGCGGGCTCGGCCCTATGCACACCAGCACGCGCTCACCGGCGCCCCATACATCGAGGATCGCATGGTCGTCGCGGTAATCGCGCATTTGTGCATCGACGCGATCGGCCGTACGCCGCAATGCAAGTTCGCGCAAGGCGATTAGATTGCCTTTGCGGAAAAAGTTGCGTATCGCGCGCTCGGCTTGCTGCGGGAGGTAAACCTTGCCTTCGCGCAGGCGTTCGAGCAAATCGTCAGGCGGCAAATCGACGAGCTCGACTTCATCGGCCTTTTCGAACACCGTATCCGGTATCGTTTCCCATACGCGGATTTGCGTGATGCCGCCAACCACATCGTTCAGGCTTTCGAGATGCTGCACGTTGAGTGTCGTGTAAACATCGATGCCGGCGTCGAGCAGCTCGTCAATATCGTTCCAGCGCTTGGGATGGCGCGAGCCTTCGACATTGGTGTGGGCGAGCTCGTCGATCAGGATCAGCGTCGGCCGGCGTTTAAGCGCGCTATCGAGATCGAATTCGCGCATTTGAGCGCCGCGGTAATCGACGATGCGCGGCGCCAGGACTTCAAGGTCGCCCAGGATCGCGACGGTTTCCGCGCGACCGTGCGTTTCCACAACGCCGGCCACGACGTCGAATCCCTCGGCGCGCTTCTCGCGCGCTTCTGCCAGCATTGCGTAAGTCTTTCCCACGCCGGCGGCAGCGCCGAAAAAAATCTTGAGCCGCCCGCGGCGGCTCTTTGCTTCGTCGCGCTGGACCCTGGCTAGAAGCGCATCAGGATCGGGCCTCGGTTCGATCAAGGCCACCTCCTGCGACGGCGGGCGCTAATTAAGTTGATCCAACGCGAGATTGAGTTGCAGGACATTGACCCGTGGCTCCCCAAGAAATCCCAGCTGCCGGTCCGCCACTGATTCTGCCACAAGCGTCCTCACCCTGGCAGGATCGAGCCTGCGTGCATTTGCCACGCGCATGACCTGGTATTCGGCAGCGGACGGGCTGATGTGGGGGTCGAGGCCGCTGCCCGACGCCGTGACGAGATCGACAGGCACCGGCGCCTTATTGTCCGGATCGGCATCCTGCAATGCTTTGATGCGTCCTGCCACCGCGTCGGTCAAAGCCGGATTCAGCGGCCCCTGGTTCGATCCACTCGACGAACTCGCATTGTTCGGATAAGGCGAAGTCGCGGAGGGGCGCGACCAGAAATATTTGGGAGCGCTGAACGGCTGGCCGATCAGACTGGATCCGACTGCCTTGCCGTTCCGCACCAGGAGGCTGCCATTCGCCTGAGACGGAAAAACCGCTTGCGCAACGCCGGTAACGACACCCGGGTAGATCCCGCCCGTAATCGCAGTCATCACGATCAGCATCATGAGCGCGGGCCTGAATTGGGAGAGCATATCAACCTCCTTTAAAAAGTTAGTGTGCGATGCATCAGGCCACGCCTAGCGCCACGAGCAGCAGGTCGATCGCCTTGATGCCGATGAATGGAGCGATCACGCCGCCAAGGCCGTAGATCAACAGGTTGTCCCGCAAGAGCGCGGCGGCGCCGATCGCACGGTATTTCACTCCGCGCAGTGCGAGCGGCACGAGCGCGATGATTATTAATGCATTGAAAATGACCGCCGACAATATGGCGCTGCCCGGAGTCGCGAGATGCATGATATTGAGTGCATTCAATTGCGGATAGGTCGTTGCAAATGCCGCGGGAATGATCGCGAAGTATTTTGCAAGATCGTTGGCAATCGAGAATGTGGTCAGCGCTCCGCGCGTAATCAGCAATTGCTTGCCGATTTCGACGATCTCGATCAGCTTCGTCGGATTGGAATCGAGATCCACCATGTTGCCCGCCTCTTTCGCGGCCTGCGTGCCGGTATTCATCGCCACCGCCACATCGGCCTGCGCCAGCGCCGGCGCATCGTTGGTGCCGTCGCCGGTCATCGCGACCAGCCTGCCCTGCGCCTGGGTGTCCCGGATCAGTTTTAGCTTGGCTTCCGGCGTTGCTTCGGCCAGGAAGTCGTCAACACCCGCTTCTGCCGCGATGGCCGCCGCGGTCAGCCGGTTGTCGCCCGTGATCATCACGGTGCGTATGCCCATGCGGCGCATTTCGGCGAACCGTTCCTTGATTCCGCCTTTGACGATGTCCTTCAGTTCGATGACACCAAGGACCCGCGCACTGCCGTTTACCGTCTCGGCGACGACCAGTGGCGTGCTGCCGCGCCGCGCGACGCTGTCGACCGCCGCCGCCACTTCATCCGGAAACCTGCCGCCTTTGTCATGCACGTATTGGCGGATTGCATCGCCAGCGCCTTTACGTATCTCGCGGCCCGCGAGATTGACGCCGCTCATGCGGGTCTGCGCGGAAAACGGCACGAAGGTCGCGCCCAGCGCCACGATGTCGCGCTCGCGCAAGCCGAACTTTTCCTTTGCGAGCACGACCACGGAACGGCCTTCCGGTGTGCCGTCGGCGAGCGATGCGAGTTGAGCCGCATCAGCGAGTTCGCCGTCCGTTACGCCCTGTGCGTGCAGAAAACCCGCTGCCTGGCGGTTGCCAAGCGTAATGGTGCCGGTCTTGTCGAGCAGCAGCACATCGACGTCGCCCGCAGCCTCGATTGCGCGCCCGGACACGGCAATTACATTGGCGCGCAGCATGCGCCCGATGCCGGCCAGGCCTATCGCCGAGAGCAGCCCGCCTATCGTCGTCGGAATCAGGCATACCAACAGTGCCACGAGCACGGTGATCGTAACCGGTTCGCCCGCTTTCGAGACATCGACCGCATAGATCGAAAACGGGAGCAGGGTAACGGTCGCGAACAGAAAGACCAGCGTGAGTTTCACCAGCAGGATCGTGAGCGCGATCTCGTTCGGCGTTTTCTGCCGCCGCGCGCTCTCGACCATCGAGATCATGCGATCGAGGAAAGATTCGCCCGGATTGGCGGTGACGCGCACCACCAGCCAATCCGAAAGGATGCGCGTGCCGCCGGTCACTGAAGAGAAATCCCCGCCCGATTCGCGGATGACAGGCGCCGACTCGCCGGTAATCGCCGATTCGTCGACCGACGCGACGCCTTCGACGACCTCGCCGTCGGCTGCGATGAAATCGCCGGCCTCTACAATATACAGATCGCCTTTGCGCAGCATTGTCGCGTTAACGACGGAGACTGCGGCATCGCGCTTCGCCGCAGCTAGTTTTTTCGCGGTCGTATCGCGCTTCGCTGCACGCAGGGAATCGGCTTGCGCTTTGCTGCGCCCTTCGGCGATGGCCTCGGCAAAATTGGCAAACAACACCGTGAACCACAGCCAGAACGTCACCGCAAGGATAAACCCAGCGGGCGCTTCGCCCGCGCCTGCCAGCGCCTGCAACCACAACAAAGTAGTCAGCAGGCTGCCGATGTAAACAACGAACATGACCGGGTTGCGCCATTGATGCTGCGGCAGAAGCTTGATGCAGGCATCGATCAGCGCACGGCTGAATATGCTCTTGTTGACCAGCGGGCGCGGCACAAGAGGGACGACGGAAAGCGCTTGAGTAGTCATGTTAGCGGGGCTCCAGAGATAAGGTCGACGATCGCGGTCAGTGCGCTGCGTGCAGCGCGAGGTGCTCGACAAGCGGGCCCAACGCCAGCGCGGGGAAGAATGTCAGCGCACCTATGATGATCACGGTCGCAATCAATAGCGCGACGAACAATGCGCTATGGGTCGGCAGCGTGCCGGCACCCGCCGGAATTTTCTTCTTGGCCGCGAGCGCGCCCGCCAGGGCCAGCACCGGCACCGTCAGCCAGTAGCGCGAGACAAACATGGCGATACCCAGCGCCACATTGTAAAACGGCGTATTCGCGGACAAGCCGGCAAACGCGCTGCCGTTGTTGTTGCCGGCGGACGAGAACGCGTACAGGATTTCGCTGAAACCATGCGCGCCCGGATTGGCAATGCCGGCCTTGCCTGCATCCACCATGACCGCGACGGCAGTGCCCAACAGCACGACCAGCAGCGGCATCAGCACGGCAATCGACGCCATCTTGATTTCAAATGCCTCTATCTTCTTGCCCAGGTACTCCGGCGTGCGGCCTATCATCAGGCCCGCGACGAACACTGCGATGATCGCGAAGATGAGCATGCCGTAGAGTCCGGAGCCGACCCCGCCGAACACCACCTCGCCAAGCTGCATCATCCACATCGGCACCAGGCCGCCCGCGGGCGTAAAAGAATCGTGCATCGCATTGACCGAACCGTTGGAAGCGGCCGTCGTTGCGGTCGCCCACAGCGCGGAATTAACGACACCGAAACGCACTTCCTTGCCCTCCATATTCGCGCCGGATTGCGTCGCGCTCGCGGCTTGATCGACGCCGAGCTTTCCCAGCAACGGATTGCCTTGCTGCTCCGCCCACACGCAGACGGCAAGCATCGCAACGAAAATCAGTGTCATCGCCGCAAGAATTGCCCAACCCTGACGAAGGTCGCCGACCATGCGGCCGAAAGTGCAGCACAGCGCCGCGGGAATCAGCAGGATGGCCAGCACTTCCAGAAAATTAGCGAGCGGCGTCGGGTTTTCGTAAGGGTGCGCGGAATTGGCGTTAAAGAAGCCGCCGCCGTTGGTACCGAGCTGCTTGATAGCGATTTGTGAAGCTGCAGGCCCGATGGCTATGACTTGATCTTTCTGTGTTGCCTTTTCGGTCACCACTTCGCCTTTTTCATTCTTGAGCGGCTGACCGGCTGAGTCCAGTTTAGGGTTGTCGTACTCGACCGCTTCAACAAGAGGGACCGTGTGATAAGCGGAAAACGTCTGCACCACGCCTTGAGATACCAACACCAGGGCGAAGACAAGTGAAAGCGGCAGGAGGATATACAACGTAGTGCGCGTCATATCGACCCAGAAATTACCCACCGTTTGCGCGGTCTGTCGCGCGAAGCCGCGTATCAGTGCAATCAGCACCGCCATGCCGGTCGCAGCCGACAGAAAATTCTGCACTGTGAGCCCGGCCATCTGGGTCAAATAGCTCATCGTACTTTCGCCGCCATAACCTTGCCAATTGGTGTTGGTAACGAAGCTGATCGCGGTGTTGAACGACGAATCCGGGGCAACAGCGCCCAGCGCCTGCGGGTTGAGCGGCAGGTGCAACTGCCAGCGCTGCAGTCCGTACACCGTGAAGCCGCCCAGCAGGTTGAAGACGAGCATGGCAACTGCATATTCCGTCCAGACCATCTCGCGGGACGCATCCACGCTGCAGATGCGGTAAACAAGGTTCTCGAGCGGCCGCCCCGCCTGATTGAGCCATGCCGGGCGACCTTCGTATATGCGCGCCATGTACTCGCCCAGCGGTATCGCCATCGCGATCAGCACAACGAGATAAAACGCGAGCTGCAGGTAAGCGTTGGCACTCATCAGAATTTCTCCGGGTAGAGCAAGGCGACGACAAGGTAGATCACTATTGCGATTGCCAGGACGCCGCCGAGCAGGTAGACCCAGTTCATTGGGGCCTCCGCAGGCGTTCACAGAAATAAACCAAGCCCAGGGTTACAGCGAAAAAACCGGCGGTTAATGCCAGATACAGGAAGTCCATGACATTCGCTCCACGAAATTAGCCAGGTGCCGAATAATAGGGCGCAGCATGTAAAAACCGCGTATAGATTTCCGGCGCAGGCACTAGGAATCGATCAACAGCGCCGCGACTTCGTCGCAGCTTCTATTAATCGCTGCACGTACTCTGCGCGTAGTGCAATCGCTCGATGGAAATGGCAATCAGCGACGCGACGGTCTCCAGGAATTCCTGATGTTCGTACAAGGCAGTGGCGCCAGTGCCCGGCGAGGCGATTGCCAGCACGCCGCGCACGCGGCCCGGCGCCTTCAGCGGAAAATATCCCACCGGCTGCGGCGCGTCGAGGTCGGTGCAAGCCGTGTTGTCATAGGCAAGTCTCGCCAGCAGCGGTGCAATAGGTTGCGACCAATCGCCGTCTTTTTTGTCCGAAACATCCAGATTGTCCGCTTCGTCGGGAAGCAGGAAGGTCGCCCGCGCATCGATCGCCGCGCGCAGAAAGCGCCGCGTGATTTCCATCACCTGCTTCGTGGTCAGGGCGCCGGCCAGTTCGCGCGCCATTTCATAGAGCGCGTGGGCGCGCCGTTCTTTTCGATGCGCGTCCGCTGCTTGGCGCTGCAGGTTCCCCGTCAACTGGCCAATGAGCAGCGCGACCGTCAGCATGATCGCAAACGTAAGCAGGTACTGAGGATCGTCAACGGTGAACGAAAACCGGGGCGGCACGAAAAAGAAATCGAACAGGGCCACGCTGACAAACGACGACAGTACTGCAGGGCCGCGCCCTAGCAGGACACCGACCAGGACGACGGTCAGCAAAAACAGCATTATGATGTTGGCCGGATCGAAGCGGCCTGTTAAAGGCGTGGCCATAGCGGTTGTGGCCGCACACGCGAGCAACGCTGTTACATAATTGCGCAGCGGCGCATTGACCGGCTTGCCGCCTTTAAGCGGCTCATGCGTCGTGCCGGCATTCGATACCGCCGGGATTCTCACCGAACGCTCGGGTGTTGGCTCCATGACATGAAGTAATTCTCGTGTAAGCAAACACGATTATCCTGTGGCAGGTATAAAGAAGATGTAAAAATTCCGACGGCAATGCAAATAACAAGCGTATTCAAATCAGGAGCAAAGCTCATGCGACGACCCTCCGTAGCAATTGCCTGGATCATTGCACTGGCTGCCGCCGTAACCGCGCTGGATGCGACCGCGCAATTCGGCGGCGGGATGCCCGGCGGCGGCATGCGCGGCAGCCGCAATCGTTCCGATAGTGCGAGTCGCGAGCAGCGTCCGCCGGTGCGCGATAACTCTCCGGAGCAAATCGAAGACCGCCTCGGCCTGCTGGAGGAAGACCTTCACCTGACTGCCGACCAGCGGCAGGGCTGGCAGGCCTATGCCGAAAAGGTCGGCGCGCTCGCCGGCGATGTCAACCGCGAACGCGAGCGCGGCCCGCTCGGCAACGCGCAAATGAATTCGCTGCTCCAGATCGACCGCGCCGTCGACACCGCGCGCAATCGCCTGACTGCGCTGGAGGATATTGCCGCGGCGGCGAAAAGTCTTTATGGCAGTCTCACGCCGCAGCAGAAATCCGTCGCCGATCCGCGTCTTGCAACTATCGTTTCGATGATCACCAGCCCTGCGCCGGGGCAGGACAGAGGCAGCCGGCAGCGCGGCACTCCCTAGGCGAGCGTCAAGCCGCCGTCCCGGAGACGCCTCTACTCGAGCAGCACTTTCTCCGCTACTGTCCGCGTCGCCGTCCAGCGCGCTGGCTTGCCACCGGGCAGCTCAACGGTGCCTTCCATCGTTTCGCCGTTTGCGCGCCCTGAGTAGCGCGCGACACCCTTGCCGTCGGGCAGCGCGAAATTGAAATCATTGCCACGCAGCGTAGCCGCCTGCACTTTGACGGGCTTGCCGGCGGCCGTCGCGGTTGCCTCTACGCTCTGGAAACGCTGCTTCAGCACCAGTTGATACGATTCTCCAGCAGGGCCTTTGACGTCCCAGCTGCCCGCTACGCGCGCGGGCACATACCACAGCATGACGGTCGCTTTAGGCACGCCCGTTACGTTTTCTTTTTCCGGCACGTCAAAGCTGATCGATTCGTCCGGCTGCCAGGCACCCAGGTGATAGTCGTGCGAAACGATGCGCGCGCCCGGCTTCAGCTCGTTAAATATCTTGGTGCGCAGATTCATCATCATCGCCGGCAACAGATACAGCGTGAGCAACGATGCCTTCGAAAGGTCGGCCTTGAACACGTCCTCGCGCACGAAGCGCACGCGCGTGGCAACGCCGGCCTTCTGCGCGCTCGCGTTCGAGAGCTTGACCAGATCGGGATCGATGTCGACACCCATGCCGCTCGCCTTGTATTGCCGCGCAGCCGTCAGCACGATGATGCCATCGCCCGAGCCAAGATCGACGACGTAGTCGTTCTCGTTGACTGCCGCCATGCGCAGCATCTGGTCGACGACGACCTGCGGCGTTGGCACGTAAGGGCCGCCGGTCTTTAGATTTTCATCGGCCGCCTGCACGCCTGCAGCGCCGGCCAGCAATAATGCCGCAACAAATCGCCTGCCATAACAGTCACGCTTCATTCCACCCGCCTTGCAGTAATACTGTTCATGAAGAATTGCGGCGGCGGCCGGCTTCCTTGCAGAAGAAAGCCGGCGCGCCTGCCCGATCAAAACCGCAATTTGTCGCCCGGGTTGATCGGGAAAACTTTCGTGGGATAGCCGCCCAGCGCATCCATATATTCCTGCGGCGTGCCGACGAGGAACGGATTGGTCGCGTAGTGCATGGGAATCGCGTACTTGGGCTGCAAGAATTCGCGCGTGGCTTTGGCCGCATCCACCGGGCTCATGACGTAGTGGCCGCCAATGGGAATCATGATGAGATCCGGCTTGTAGTAATCGCCGATCAGTTTCATGTCGCCGAAGAGGCCCGTGTCGCCCATGTGGTAGATCTTGAAGCCGTTCTCCAATTCGATGATGAAGCCGACGGGCTCGCCGCCAAACAGTGTTTCCTGCTTCTTGGTGGCCGGGTTGGTCCACAGGATTTCCGAACTATGCTCGGCGTGCACCTGCGTGATTTTCACGCCGGGGAAAGGCGTGATCGTGCCGCCCTTGTTCATGCGCGGCGACAATTCGGCGGATAGTTCGCCCAGCGTCTGCCATTGCTGATTGAGGCCGGCGGGCCCCCATACCGGCACGTTGTTCTTTTTAGCGAGCGCAACCGCGTCGCCGCTATGGTCGCCATGCGCATGAGTGACGAGGATCACGTCGATCTTGCCCAGCACGTCGAGGTTCTTGTATTGCGCGGGCGTCTTCGGATTTCCGAGTATCCACGGGTCGACCATGATCACCTTGCCGCCGGGCGTCGTGATGCGCATCGCCGATTGCCCCAGCCACCAGATTTCCGTGGTTCCGCTGCTGCCGGCGCCGCGGTCTGGCGGCGTCGCACAACCGGCGACCAGCGCCACTCCTGCCAGCATGCCAAGAATATTCCGCATTAGAGTTTGCATCGCTTCCTCCCCAATAAAAATGCTGCGATTTTACGAACTACGGTTTTATAAATTTGAGCACGAATTCGTCATTCGGTTGCGTGGGCTTGAATACGGCAGCATCGCGCGGATCGGCGGGATTGCGCAGGAAATTCGCCTCCGCGGCGAGGCGAAAGCCCGCCGCCTCGACTTCGCGTCGCACGATGGCCTCTTCGATCCGGTGCAGCGATTTCCCCGCGGCCAGGCCCGCGCCGGGCTGCGCCGAATGGTCGGCGACGACATAGTGCCCGCCGGATTTCAACGCTGCGAATATCGCGCGGTTCATTCGTGCGCGGTCGACGCTTTGGTAAGTCGTGTCGTGATAGCCGAAATTGAACGTCACCAGATCGAGGTTGCGCGCATCGCCCGGCAGCGGGTCGTCGATGGGCCGCACCACGTGCACGACGTTCTGCATGGCGGGCTGCTTCATGCGTTCATCGAAGCGCCCTTTGAGCCGCTCAATCGTGTCGCGCGTATTGTGCGCATACACCTTGCCGCCGGCGCCGACGGCGCGCGCGAGCAGCTCCGTCGAATAGCCGGCGCCGGCGTCGATGTCCGCGACCGTCATGCCCGGCCTCACATCCATGAACGCGAGAAACTCAACCGGCTTGCGGCGCTGGTCGTTGGTGCGATCAGCCTCGCTGCGATCGGCGCCCGCCACCAGCGCCTGATAGTCGGGGGCTGGCGCATTCGACGCGCAGCCTGCCAAAATCGCCATAACGGCAATCATCCGCCAGTTCATTGCGCTCATTCCCGCTGCTCCCTCGTAACCTGCGTTCATTTAGGCGGCACGTCTTTGCATTCCTTGCGGATCTCCAGCGGCGTGTGCACCAGGTTGTAAGTTTCCTCCACGGCTTTCCTGACTTTCACCATGTCGTCCTTGCTCAGGCCACCATCAGTCTCGAGTTTGTTCGCCTCCGCCAGTATGTCCTGCAACGGGCTTGCCTGATTGCGGAATTGCTCGGTGGCCAGCGCAATATTGCCGAGCTGATCGCAGGTCACCACCGCGGCGGCCGCCGCGCAATATGACCACAGAACCAGAATTTTTATTGATCGCGCGAGCATGGTCTGACCATTCAGGGGCTATGGTAAACCAGCCGCGCAGACTACGCACCGTCCATGGTCCCGTAAGCAGCAGCCGATAATCAGTATACGCATTGCCAAGACCTCTCCGCCCCGCCGCCGCACGCGCCGTCAACTTGCTATCATCATGTTTTCACGCACTCCATGCAACCACGACGCAGCAGCCGGGGGCCCGATCATGATCACGACATCCGCGGAATGGTATTTCGATTTCATCTCGCCGTTTGCCTACCTGCAGTTCGAATCCCTGCCGCAACTGCCGTCAAATATTAGTATCGAGTTCAGGCCGCTCGTGTTCGCGGGCATACTCAATCATCTGCAGCACAAGGGGCCGGCCGAAATTCCCGGCAAGCGCCGCTTTACGTATCGCCACGTGCAATGGCTTGCCCGGCGCCACGGCATTGCCTTTAAGTTTCCGCCCGCGCATCCGTTCAATCCGATCCGCGCGTTGCGTCTGGCTATCGCCTTGGGCAACACGCGTGAGGTCATCGCGACCATCTTTCGTTTCATCTGGCGCGAAGGCCGCTCGATCGACGACCCGGCAGAATGGAGCGCGTTGACCGCGCAATTGGGATTGACCGATGCAGAAGCAAGCATCAACGCGCAGCCCGTGAAGGACGCCTTGCGCGCCAACGGCGCACGGGCTGCCGGATTGGGCGTGTTCGGCGTGCCGACATTCGCGCTCGACGGCGAATTGTTCTGGGGCTTCGATGCGACCGGCATGGTTGCCGACTACATCGGCGACCGGCAGTGGTTTGACTCAGCGGATATGCGGCGCATTGGCGACCTGCCCGCCGCCGCGAGCCGGGTTTAAGCGATGCAGCGTGACGTGCAGATCAGGCCGGCAACGCTGACGGACATCGGCGCAATAACCGCGATCTACCGCCACCATGTCCTGCACGGCCTCGCCTCATTCGAGGTTGATCCGCCGGATGAGAGCGAGATGACACGCCGCTTCACCGCGATATGCGATCTCGGCTTGCCCTACATTGTGGCAATGCAAGGCGAGCGGGTCGCGGGTTACGCCTATGCTGCGGTTTACCGTTCGCGGCCAGCCTATCGCTTCACAGTGGAAGACTCGGTTTACGTCGACGACGAACTGCCGGGGCGAGGCATAGGCAGCGTGCTGATGCCAGCGCTGATCAGCGCATGCGCGGACGCCGGCAGGCGCCAGATCATCGCCGTGATCGGCGACAGCGCGAACCACGGCTCGATCAAGCTGCACGAAAAATTCGGCTTCAAGCATGTCGGCCTGCTGCCCGCCGTGGGCTTCAAGTTCGGGCGCTGGGTCGATTCGGTGCTGATGCAGCGCGACGTTGGCGAAGGCGACCGCTCATTGCCCGTTTAGCGACGCGTTGTTTTAGCGCACGGACACCGCGCCGCGGCCGGGCACGAACACGTAGACGCGGTTGTCCACTTCTTTCGGATCGTCCGCATGCTTCAGTATCCAGCGCACCTGCAACGCGTGCGCTGCGCCGGCGAATTCGAAATCCAACCTCTCTATCGTGAGCGTCGATCGCGTCACTCGCACGCGCTTGCTCTCGCCGCTGCCGTACCAACACAGGTATTCGAAATCGCGCGTTTCGCCCTGCTTCCAAAGACCTACCGGATATTTCGCCTCCTGGTCGCAACTGCTGATGTCGTTGCGGCTGTCGGCGACCCGGCCGATTGCGGTATTGTCTGCGCGCAGCGCAAACTTCTGGCCGACGCCGCGGCGCGTCCGGTCGTAGATCATCAAAGTTGCCCCGGTATCCGGATGCTGCCACGACGAAGGTCCCTGCCAGGTGCTGGGGTCGCGCGCAACGCCTTCGGTAAAATTGCCGCGCGGCATGACGATTTCACGCTGGCCGTTCCACTGAGCGCCCACAATCAGTTCGAGCGGAATGTAACGCGTGCCGGCCGCAGCGTCATAAGACGCGGCCCAGACATCGTCGGCTGCGCGGGCCGTTGCAGTCCACGTTATGCACAAGCACCACAATGCGACGCAGCAGACCGCTCTTGTCACCAGGCGCGCCTTTACGCCTGCTCGTCCAGGCCGACTTTATCGCGCCAGTCTTTGCCTTTGAACAGCAGTGGCTTCAACGCCAACAGGATCAGCAGCACGGCCACCACGAACATCCCGATCGCCAGCGGACGCTCGAAGAATATCCGGTAACTGCCGCCCGACATTGCGAGCGACTGGCGCACCGAGAGCTCCAGCATTGGCGAGAGGATGAGGCCGAGCGCAATCGGCGCAGGCTCGAACCCCGTCTTGCGCAACGCATAGCCGAACGCGCCCATGCCGAGCATGATCCACACGTCCACCACGCTGTTGCCGACCGAGTACACACCGAGTATGCAGAAGCACAGGATGGTCGGGTACAGATACGCGTAAGGAACGCGCAGCAGATTGACGAACAAGCCGACGAGCGGCAGATTCAATATCAGCAGCACGACGTTGCCCACGTACATGCTTGCTACGAAGCCCCAGAACAATTCCGGCTGCTGCGTGATCAGCAGCGGGCCGGGCGATATGCCGTGCACCATGAGCGCCGCGAGCATCACGGCAGTGATCGGCCCGGTCGGGATACCGAGCGCCAGCATGGGCACGAATGCGCCGGTTGCCGCCGCGTTGTTGGCGGACTCGGGTCCGGCCACGCCTTCGATGGCGCCGTTGCCGAAACGCTCGGGGTGCCGCGACATGCGGCGCTCTATGCCGTACGACACGAAAGACGAAATGATGTGCGCCGAGCCGGGAATAATGCCGATCAGAAAACCGATGAGACTGCCGCGGCCGATGGGACCGACCGACAGGCGCATTTCCTCCATCGACGGAATCAGCTGGCGCATCGTCGGCCGCTGGACCGGCGGCGGCGTCGCCTGGCCTGCCGTCAGCAGGATCTCTGACAAGCCGAACAGACCTACGGCGACGGGCACGATGCCGATGCCATCGGACAGTTCGATGACGCCATAGCTGAAGCGCGTGTATCCGCTCATCGCGTCTATGCCTATCATGCCGAGCAGCAAGCCCAGCGCGGCCATCGCCAGCGTCTTCAGCATCGAGCCGCCGCTCATGTACGACAGCACGAAAAATCCCATCAACAACAATGCCGTGTACTCCGGCGGCCCGAAGCGCAGCGCCAGCGTCGCGAGTGAAGGCGCGAGGAGCATGAGCGCCACGACCGACAGCGTGCCGGCAACGAACGACCCGATGGCGGCGATCGCGAGCGCCGGGCCCGCGCGCCCGCGCTGGGTCATCGCATAGCCGTCGATGCACGTCATCACCGACGCCGCCTCGCCCGGTATGCGCATGAGGATCGACGTGGTCGAACCGCCGTACATCGCGCCATAGTAAACACCGGCGAGCAGCACGATCGCGACGATCGGATTCAGCCCGAAAGTCGCCGGCAGCAGCAGGCTGATGCCCGCGAGCGGGCCGAGGCCGGGCAGCATGCCTACCAGCGTGCCGATCACGCACCCGGCGAATGCATAAGCCAGCACCGAAGGTTGCAGCGCAACCGAAAAGCCGAGCATCAGATTAGCGACGACGCCGTCCATCACAGACCCCATGGCCCTGTCGGCAATTGCACTTTCAACAAGGTCGCAAACAGAAAATAAGAGAGAAAAGCGAAGCCGAGCGCGACGAGCACGGTGGGCAGCGGTCGCTTGCGCTCGACGACGCCGAGCATGAACACCAGCAGCGCAATCATGCTCAGGCGGTAGCCGATGCGCTCGAGCGCGAATACCGCTGCGCCGCAAGCCATCAGCATCACCATGCCGCGCCTGCCCCCGGACCAGTCCAGTGTGTTGAACAACGGCGACGAGCCGCTGTGCAGCGCGATCAGCAAACCGAAAACGCCGAGCGCGCCCGCAATGAGCAATGGCATGTAGCCGGGACCCGGCTCTGCCAGCGAACCTATCGGGTAAACGCGGTTTTGCCACCCGACCGCGAGCGCGATCAGGACAAGGACGAGGCCCGCGACCGCGTCGCTGCGAACGCCGCGCGCGGCGCCGGACTGCGGCAAATCGCCGCCGCTCATGAATGCCGCTTCATTTGTGGTCGTCCACGCGCCCGATGGCCTTGACCGCATCGGCGAGACGTTTCGCATCCGCCGTCCAGTACTTCGCGAACTCCGGCGCGTCCAGGTACTGAATCGGCGAATCGACTTTCTGCATCATCGACTTGAAATCCGGGTCTTCGACCGCTTTGCGCACGCCATCGCGAATAGTCTTCATCACGGCGTCGGGCACGCCTTTCGGCGCGAACATGCCGGCCCAGATGTAATACTCGATGTCATAACCGAGTTCCTTCAGCGTAGGCACTTGCGGAAAAGCTTCGAGCCGCTTGGCGCCCCAGCTCACTATCGTGCGCAGCCGGCCGGCCTTGACGTGGCTCGCGATGGCAGCCGGGCCGCCAACTGTCATCTCGACGTGACCGCCGAGCAATATCGTGATGGCCGGACCGCCGCCCGTTGTATGAACTGCGCGCATCTTGAGATTGGCCGCGTGCAGAAACATTTCCATCGGCATGTGCAGCGCGCCGTAGATGCCGGATGTCGAGTACGACATCTGCCCCGACTTCACCTTCGCCAAGGCTACCAGTTCTTTCAACGATTTGACCGGCAACGAGGGATGCACGACCAATATCGTCGGATCGGCCGAGATCAACGCCAGCGGAATCAATTGATCGAGCGTATAGGCCGGCTTGCGATCGAATAGCTTGTCAGCTTCCGGAATGACCGAGATGCTCGACAGCGCCATCAGCAAGGTATAGCCGTCGGGCTTCGCGTTGGCCACCAGCGTATTGCCGACCGCGCCACCGGCGCCGGGACGGTTCGCGATCACGACGGGCTGCTTCAGGACTTTCTCGAGCGCCGCGGCGGTGGGCCGCCCGGTGATGTCCGCCACGCCACCCGGCGGAAACGGCACGATCAACGTGATCGGCCGCGACGGGTAGGCGTCCTGCGCGAACACCGGCACACTGGCGAGCGCGAAGACGGCAGCAAGCAGACTACGATGCATGACTCCTCCGGTCTTGTTCTGGCGGGATAATCGACTGCGCGATTCTACCGAAATTGGCTGCCGCGCGGCTTCAGTCGACTGGATTTTCGAGCGTGCCGATCGGCTCTATGGTGATAGCGACGCGGTCGCCCTTCTGCAGGAATTTCGGCGGATTGAACCCGATGCCAACGCCGGCGCACGTGCCGGTCGCAATCAGGTCGCCCGGCTCCAGCGTCATCACGCGAGACAAGGTCTCGATCAAAGTCGGAATGTCGAATATCAGCTGGCTGACCGGCGCGTCCTGGCGCACTTCGCCGTTAACCTTCGTCAGCAGCTGCAATTTCGTCACATTGCGCACTTCGTCGGCGGTGACTATGCACGGCCCCATAGGGCAATAGCCGTCGATGCTTTTGCCGAGGAACCATTGCTTGTGCTGGTTCTGCAAGGTGCGCGCAGTCGCATCGTTGATGATGGTGTAGCCGTAGACGTGGTCGAAAGCATTTTTCTTCGCGATGCCGCGCCCGCCCGGGCCGATCACCACGGTGAGCTCGCCTTCGTAATCCGTCGAATTCGTATAGTCGAGATAGCTCGGGATGGGCTCGCCGTGCGCGATCACCGAGTTGGGCCACTTGGTGAAGATGATGGGGAGCTCCGGAATTGCATCCTTGCCAGCGCTCGCATCGAACCCGCTGTTATGAAACTCTTTTGCGTGATCGTAGTAATTCTTGCCGACGCACAAGATGTTTTTCGCCGGGCGCGGAATTGGGGCGTGAAGCTTCACGCTATCAAACGCGATACGGCCGTCGCCGCTTTTGACTGCCGCGCGTGCACGCTTGAGCCCGTTCCTGCCCAGCGCGATAAAGCTCGTCATGTCCTTGGGCAGGCGCGACACCGCGGCCAGATCGACGATGGTGTTCGATTCCGTGTCGTGCACGCCGATGCGCATGCCTTTCGCATCGGAAAAAGTGACTAGTCGCATAAACGCTCCGGGATTGAGGATCTAGGATTGAGGATTGAGGACGCTGACTTTGCCCTCAATCCTAATCCGCCTTCACGCCGGCGACCTTGACTACATTCGCCCACTTCGCGATGTCGGCATTCAGGTATTTGTCGAATTCCGCGGGCGTCATCGTCATCGGCTCGGCCCCCTGCTCGTTCCAGGCTTTCTTGACGTCGGGCCGCGCAACGATCTTGCCGATCTCCGCGTTCAGCCGGTCAACGACAGGTTTCGGCGTGCCCAGCGGGGCCATGATGCCGAGCCAGATCGTCGCTTCGTATCCTTTGACGCCGGACTCCGACAGGGTCGGCACATCCGGCAGCACGGTCGAACGCTTGAGCCCCGTCGTTCCCAATGCGCGCACGCGATTGCCCTTCACTATCGGCGCCATTGTCGTGATCGCATCGATCATCATTTCCACCTGGCCGCTCATCACGCTGGTGCGCGCCTCGCCGCTGCCCTTGTGCGGAATGTGCACGATCTGTATACCCGCCATCGATTTGAACAATTCGCCGGCCATGTGATACGGCGTGCCCGTGCCGGACGATGCGTAGTTCATGCCGTTCGGCTTCGCTTTCGCCAGCGCGATAAATTCCCTGATCGTTTTTGCCGGTACGGTCGGATGCACGACCAGCACGAGGTCAGAGTAATTGATCGGCGCAACCGGCACGAAATCCTTCATCAACGCGAACGGCTTCTTCGGCACAAGCGACTCGTTGACGGTGTGCGTATTGGACATCAGGAGCAGCGTGTAACCGTCGGGAGCTGATTTCGCCACGACGTCGGTGCCGATAATCGAACCCGCGCCGGGCCTGTCGTCGATGACGAAAGTCTGGCCCATCGGTTCCTGCAGCCGTTGACCGACGTAGCGCGCGAAAATGTCGGCGGGGCCGCCCGCGCCGAACGGCACGACGATGCGCACGGGCTTAGTGGGATAGGATTGCGCCAACGCATTCGCACCGACAACATACGACAGGATTGCGACTGGCGCGAAAGTGCTCATTCGCAAAAAAATCATTATCATCACGTCCCCCTCCGCCCGGAGCAGGCAGTCGCCAACCCGGCAAGGCCGTCAGTATCCAGCGACCAGCCATAGTGGTCAACAGCGAGCGCAGATCGGAATCACGCGGCGTGCGGCCGCTTGAACAACCACTGGAACTGTTGCTTGAACAAAAGATCTGCGAGCGCGATCTGGTCTTCTATCGCTTCGCGCGCCACCGCGCCGTGACTAGTTGCCTCTAGACTCAGATGCGCGTCAACCTCTCCCTGCTCTGTGACCAGCTTCAGCCCCGCCTTGCGTGCGAGGTGGATCATGATGTTGTTTTCCGCCAGGCATTGCATAAACAACGTGGTGTAACCGCGCGTCACCGCTGCCAGCTTGGCGCGATTGAGCAAAGCCAGTCCATATCCGTTTCCGCGCTGGGCGGGCTCGACGCTAAGTCCCAGTTCCGCGTAGTGCTTGCCGTCGTCGAGAGCAAGATGGGCCATGCCGATCAGCGCCATATCGCGTCCGAATATGCCGAAGACCTTGTCGGATGCGAAATCGATGCTGTTTACGTACTGCTCAAGTGCCGCGTCCAGCATGTACGTGCCGAAACGCAGGCGCCGGTCTTCAGCTGAGAGCGTTTTCAGGTGCCGCAGCAGCGCGGGTCGCTGCAACGACGATAGCTTTTGAACGACCTGTGCCATATCAGGCCACCGCCCGGTGGTGCAGCAAAAGCGTTGTTGCCTGTGCGGCTTGCGGGATCTTCGCGACACTGCCGTAAAAGAGCGTCAGCACGCATCCGCGGGCGAGGCCGGACAAGCACCGTATCTGCCCGGCAACAATTAGCACTGCGACCTTGGTTGGGCTCATTAAAATGTTTATGTTGCAATACATTATTATTACCTGTTTTTAACCAACTTTAATTGGACATTTCAAAAATATGCAAGTTCGATGCCATACTATTATTTATTTAATATCAAATGTTTATAATTGACTCTGCATACCTAATGGACTGAACTCGGCACTTATTGCCCGCGGATGGTGCAATCCAGCAAATTTTGCACTTTCCGGACATCCGTCTACCGTCTTCGCGCGCCCCGTTCCAGTCCGCCTTAGTCTTTTATCCAACCCGGCGGTCGCTTCATGCTTGCGTGCGGCGACGGGGATGACTAACGTATCGCCACTGCAATTGCGCCATGCCGGCTTGCCGCGGCTATTCGCGCCCCGCCATTCGTGCCTGGAGACCAATAATGAATGTCCCTGACGCCTCGCCGCGTAACCACCCGTGGCTGGAAAAGATCGTCGCGGTGCGCCCCGGCGAAGGGCGCGCGCTGATCTGGTCGTTTGCCTACTTCTTCTGCCTGCTGGCCGGCTATTACGTACTGCGGCCCGTGCGCGACGAAATGGGTCTGGCGAGCGGCATCAAGAACCTGCCGTGGCTCTTTACCGCGACATTCGTCGTCATGCTCGCCGTGCTGCCGCTTTACGGCGCGCTGGTCGCGCGCCTGGAGCGGCGGCGATTCATACCAGTCGTTTACCATTTCTTTGTCGTCAACATCATCGTCTTCTGGATATTCCTCACGCAGTCGATTGCGCTGGCCGTTACTGCCCAGGTTTTTTTCGTGTGGATCAGCGTGTTCAATCTCTTTGCTGTGTCGGTATTCTGGTCGTTCATGGCGGATCTCTACGCTGCCGAACAAGGTAAACGCCTTTACGGCTTTATTGCCGCCGGCGGCTCCGCGGGCGCACTGCTTGGCCCCGCGCTGGCCGCTGGACTCGCCGAGATCATGGGCCGCGCGAACCTGCTTGTAATCGCGGCGCTACTGCTCGAGCTCGCGGTTTTCTGCGCAATGCGCCTCGAAGCCGCATCGGACGGACTTAAAAAGGAAGGTAAGGCTGCCGGAACCCACCGGGCAGCAGACGGCGCTGGCAAGCTCGGCGGCAACGTAATTGCCGGCCTTGTGCAGATTGCGCGCTCACCCTATTTGCTGGGTATCGCGGCCTGGGTCGCGCTATTGTCTCTGGCGGGGACTTTTCTCTACTTCCAGCAGGCGAACATCGTCGCCGCGCTGACCGATGATCCCAACAAACGCACCGCGATCTTCGCCCGTATCGACCTGGCGGTCAGCATAGTTACCCTGCTGGTGCAATTCATCGCCACCGGCAAGCTCATCAAGCGTTTCGGCGCCGGGCCGGCGGCCGCGATACTGCCGCTGGTATTTGCCGCCGGGTTCTTCGTGCTATGGGCGACCCCCATGCTGTGGGTCGTCATCGCGTTTCAGGCGACCCAGCGCGCCAGCAATTTCGCGATCTCGAATCCCGCGCGCGAGGTGCTGTTCACCGTGGTCGAGCGCGAAGAGAAATACAAGGCCAAATACGTGATAGACAATGTAGTGTTCCGCGGCAGCGATGCTCTGTTCGGCTGGCTATTCATTGCACTGCGCGGGCTCGGGCTCGAACTCGCGACGATTTCGCTCGCGACAGTGCCCGTCGCCATTGCGTGGGCAGGCATCGCGCTCGCGCTCGGACACTCACAAGAGAGGCGCGCGCGCCAAAGCGCTGCCGCGCAGTAGAATCCAGTCGATACCGCCGTTACATGCCACCATCCCATTTTCACTCACGCCGCGCCGCGCTCAGGTTGCTGAGCACCGGCGCTATCTTGACCATGACCAATGCAAAGCCCGCTATCGCCGCGACGCATGTAATAAAACGCACCATTCCTAAAAGCGGCGAGCCACTGCCGGTAATCGGGCTTGGCACCTACATCGTGCTCGACGTTGCGCCCAATGCCCCCGAACTCGCCGAACTCAAAGAGGTGTTGACGACATTTGCCGCAGGCGGCGCGAAGCTCATAGACAGCTCGCCCATGTACGGCCGCGCCGAAGCGGTGACCGGCGAGCTCTGCGCGGCGACCGGACTGCGCGATACACTCTTCCTCGCCACCAAGGTGTGGACGAGCGGACGGCAGGAAGGCATCCGGCAGATGCAGGATTCGCTGCGCCTCATGCGCACGCGCCGCATGGACCTCATGCAGGTGCATAATCTGCTCGATCTCGCCACGCATATGAAAACGCTGCGCGAATGGAAGGAAGCCGGCACCGTGCGCTATATCGGAATCACGCATTACCATGCGGGCGCCTATCGCGAGCTTGAGTCGTTGCTGAAAACGCGCGAATACGATTTTGTGCAATTCAATTATTCGTTGGCCGAACGCGAGGCTGAGCAGCGCCTGCTCGCGGCAGCCGCAGATTCCGGCACTGCCGTCATCATCAACCGGCCGTTCGCGCAAGGCGAATTGTTTTCCAAGGTCAAGGGCCGCGAGCTGCCGAAATGGGCGGCGGAATTCGACTGCGACAGCTGGGCGCAGTTCTTTCTCAAGTACATCGTGTCCCATCCCGCCGTCACCTGCGCGATACCCGGCACCGGCAAGGTCAGCCATATGGTCGACAATCTCATGGCGGCCAGCGGCAGGCTCCCGGATGAGCGGGCGCGAAAACGCATGGTCGACCTCGTGCAAAGTTTTTAAATGCGCCGGTTTACAACATTGCTCGCAGCATTTGCCATCCTCGCCGCAGGCTGTACTGCGCTGCGCGTGGCCTACCCCCAGGCCGACATTCTTCTTGGCTGGCGCGCCAACTCCTACTTCGACCTCGACCGCGAGCAAAGACGTGAATTTTCTGCACGACTCGACCGCATGCTGGCATGGCACCGCTTCGAGCAACTGCCGGACTATGCATCCTTCCTCAACGCCGCCATCGAGAAGGCCGAGCATGGACTGAAACGGGAGGACATCCTGTGGTTCATAGACGGCTTCAAGTCGCGCTATCGCACCGTCGTCAATCACGGCGCGAATGATGCGGCAGAGATACTCATCACCCTCACGCCGGAACAGATCACGGTTCTGCAAAAGCAGTTCGATAAGGACAACCTCAAATTCGTGAGCGAGAACGAGCTCGAAGGCGGCGCGGAAAAACGCCGGCGCGCCCGCCTGAAGCGTACCATCGCCCAGATCGAGGACTGGACCGGCGGCCTGAATCACGAGCAGGAGCGGAAAGTCGGTGCGCTGCTCGAGCCTATGCCGCTGATTGAACATTTGCGTCACCAGGACCGCATGCGGCGCCAGCGCGAATTCGTCGAGCTGCTGCAGGCACGGCGCACCAAACCTGATTTTCCGCCGCGCCTGAATCAGTGGCTACTCGCATGGGAACAGGGCCGTGCGCCTGAATACGCGCGCCTTGCGGACGAAATCTTTGAGCAGCGCGTCCACTTTTACATGGCGGTCGAAAAACTGCTGACACCGGAGCAGCGCCACCATGCGGTATTGCGGCTGCAAAAATTTGCCGACGACTGCAAGTCGCTGTCCGCGCGCCGGCCGCCGCATGCCGGCAACGAACCTCTGGAGACCGCTATACTGGCGCTTTTTTAACGTTTCTCCAGTTCACAGTCGGCCATGCCCACCTATTCCACCGCCATAACGTCCAAACTGCCGGCCGTTGGCACCACGATATTTACCGTGATGTCGCGCCTTGCGCAGGAGCACAACGCAATCAACCTGTCGCAGGGTTTCCCCGATTTCGACTGCGCACCGAAGCTACTGGAGCTTGTCGCCAAATATTTCAATGCCGGCCTGAACCAGTATCCGCCATCTGCCGGCATCATGCCGTTGCGCGAACGGGTAACAGAAAAAGCGCACGCGCTGTACGGCGCGACCTACGATCCCGAGCACGAGGCAACTATAGTGCCCGGCGCCACGTACGGAATTTTCACCGCCATCACCGCCTTCGTGCGTCCGGGCGACGAAGTCATATTGTTCGAGCCGACTTACGACAGCTACGCGCCGTCAGTCGAAGTCAACGGCGGCAAACCCGTTTACGTCCGCCTTCAATACCCGGACTACGGCATAGACTGGCAGGCGGTGCAGCAGGCGATTACGCCAAAGACGCGCATGATCGTCATCAACACACCGAACAATCCGACGACCAGCGTATTTTCGGCTGAAGACATGCGCGCATTTGAAAACATGCTGCGCGGCACCGGCATCATCGTCGTAGCCGACGAAGTGTACGAACACTTGATATATGACGGCCATCAACATCAAAGCGTCGCGCGCTTTCCAGGTCTCGCGGAACGCAGCTTCGTCGTTTCGTCATTCGGCAAGACTTACAGCGTGACCGGCTGGAAAATGGGTTACGTGCTGGCGCCCAAAGAGTTGATGAGCGAGTTTCGCAAAGTGCACCAGTACAACGTGTTTGTCACCAACGGGCCGCTGCAATACGTGCTGGCCGAGTACATGGCAGACCCCGCTGCTTACCTGTCTCTCGCCGCGTTCTATCAGCAGAAACGCGACTTTTTTCTCGCGGGCATCAAAGACTCGCGCTGGCGCGTGCTGCCGTCGCGCGGCACTTTTTTTCAGAACCTGGCATACGACGCGATCAGCGACGAAAAGGACACCGGTCTCGCGGTGCGCCTGACAAAAGAAAAAGGACTTGCCGCCATCCCGCTCTCGGTGTTTTATCACGACGGGCATTGCGACAAGGTGCTGCGCTTCTGCTTCGCGAAATCGGAGCAGACGCTCGCCAAAGCGGGCGATATCCTGCGCGCGCTGTGACGATTCGGAAGTCGGGCTGAAGCCAGCGGATTCGCCTGAATCCTGACTCCTGCTTTATTTCGTCCAGTTGATTTCGCGCGCCGTTTTGCTGCCGATCGCCGCGTCGTCGAGGCTGCCCGGGATCTCGGCCTGCGATTGTGACAGGGGAATGCGGCCCGCCATGATCTCGGCACGGCTTTGCGGCAGCACCGGATTGGCGTTGGGCTCGGCATAACCGTCGGGAAACAGCGGCTGATTAGTGCCCGGGTCGTACTTGTCGGTCGCGCCGAAGGTATGCAGCAACTCATGTGCGATCACCACCTGATTGCTGCCCGCCGTATCGGGACTCGCAAATGCGTTGACGATGCCTATCATCCCTTGGCGTAGCCCGACCGAATGCGGAAGACTGGCGTTCGGGGCGGGCGCGAAGTATTTCACGAACATGCGCACATGCGCCTTCGGCCCGCTATAGGCGTCGTTGCGCCACGCCCAGAAACGCATTTGCAGGCTCCACAACATAACGTCGAACCGGCTGCCGCCCTGCGGCGGCGCAGGCAGCGTGGCCGCGACGCGCGGCGCCAGATAGATTTCGACCGGCGAGCGCAGCGGCAGGCCGAAGTTGCCTGCCTGCGCGCGCATGAACAGCGCCAGCGGCTCGAACGCATCGCGCCCCAGGCTCTGGATATAGCGGTCGGCGGCCGCGCTGCCGTCCCCGCTGATCGGGTAGATCACCACGCGCAGGGGCTCTTTCCAGTCGGTAGTGCGCGCACGTGCAATCCATGCACCCTGCGCGACTGCGAGCAAGACAAACAGCAGCAGGCCTATGCGTATTATTCGCGCCATAAGCGGAAATTCACGCAAGTCCGGCCGCAGGATTTAAAATCGGCGCCTGTCTGCATAATCGGAGGATCTTAATGAATAAGCGCATTATCGCCGCCTTTGCGGCAATCTTATGCACGGGCGCGACCAGCGCCGTGTTCGGCCAGGCCTATCCAACCAAACCGATACGCATTGTCGCTCCGTTCGCACCCGGCGGCGGCACCGACCTGATCGCGCGCGTCGCCGCGCAGAAAATGACGGAAGCGCTGGGCCAGCAGGCAGTCGTCGACAACCGTCCCGGAGCCGGCGGCGTGCTTGGTGCTGAACTCGGCGCCAAAGCACCGCCCGACGGTTACACTTTCACGTTGATCGCCGGCAGCTACGCGGTAAATCCCGCTTTGTTCAAGCTTAATTTCGATCCGATCAACGACATCACGCCGGTGATTCAGCTCTCGCAAGGCCCGTTTCTGGTCGTCGTGCATCCGTCGCTGCCGGTCAAGAATATCAAGGAACTGATCGCGCTCGCCAAAGCCAAGCCGGGTCAGCTTACGTTCGCATCGAGCGGCGCCGGCAGCATAACGCAACTCGCGACTGAACTCTTCGCCGACATGGCCGGCATTAAAATGATTCATATTCCGTACAAAGGCACCGGACCGGCGCTGACCGACACGATGGCCGGGCAAGTGCAGATACTGTTCGGCAGTGTAGGCGCAACACTGCCGCAAATGAGCAGCGGCCGCCTGCGCGCAATCGCAGTGACGACGGTCAAGCGCATTGCCGCCGCGCCGAACGTGCCGACGATCGACGAGTCAGGCGTCAAAGGTTACAACGTCATCCTGTGGCACGGGCTGATTGCGCCGAAAGGCCTGCCGCGCCCTATCCTTGACCGCGTCAACAGTGATCTCAACAAGGCGCTGCAAACGAAGGAAATGCAGGAGCGGCTGGCCGGCGACGGCGTCTCTGCGGCCGGGGGCACGCCCGAGCAGTTCGCTGCGCTGATCAGGAAAGACATCGAAGTCTGGCGCAGCGTGGTGAAAAAAGCCGGGGTCAAAGCCGAATAACTGCCGGCGTCTAACGGGCAACTTGCGCGAGCTATCTCTGCGGGGGCGGTGTCGCAAACCGCAGCGTGTGGGTAGCGAGCAGGGTCTCCGCCAGAAAGCACATCAGCGCGAGCACGAAGCTCGTGATGCCGCCGAGAAAGCTCCACGGCACCAGGCGCTCGCTCAGCGGCGCCAGGGTTTCGCCGAGGAAGAGCGTCATCACCGTGGCGCCGATCAGCATTGCGCACACCACGAGCAGGCCCACCGACCAGTTGACGACGCGGCCGCGCAATCTTAGCCGGTTGAGCTCCCAGTAAGCGGCATCTTCGTTCGGGACACCGCCTTCCGCCAGGCGGTCTTCGATGGCGCGCGCACGGTCGATGATGCGCGAGAGCCGGGTCGCCAGTGCGCCGATCAGCGCGGCCACCGCCGATAACATGAACACCGGCGCTACCGCGAGCTGTATGCCATGTGAAACGGCGCCGGAGTCCATGCGTGCGTCCGTTAGCGCGTCGCGCCTAGCGCCGCGCCGCGAGAAAAGTCCCGTGGCATTGCCGCGCCCCGCAGCGGCACGCGTAGAGACGCTTGATTGCAGGCGTGTAGCGGTCCTCAATCACCAGGTTGTACTCATATGCGAGCTCGTCGCCGGACTTGATATTGCGTATGGCGTGAATATAGAGACGGTTGTTTTCTTCCACCGGCTCGCAATTCGGCGCGCAGCTGTGATTGATCCAGCGCGCCGAGTTGCCGCCGCGGTAGGCGTCTATCACCATGTCGTTATCGAGCAGGAACAGAAAGGTGTGATTGCTCTCATCGTCGCCGTAGCGCTCGTCGGCCTCTTCTTCGCTGATGAGCGTGCCTTTATATTCAACGATGCGCTCGCCTTTGGCGATCGCGCGCGCTGCGAACACGCCTTTGCCGTGAATGGCCGAGCCGCGCACTACGATGGCAGGCCCTTTGTTCTTGCCGGTTTTCGTGCTGACGGTTTTTGCTGCTTTGGTGGTCTTGCTTTTCTTGCGGCTACTGGGGGTACTGGCGGACATGCTTCGAGGTTCCCGGATTGAAAGCGGAACATTTTAACGAATTGCCACCGCGCGTGTACTGCCGTTTGCGCGGTGGCGCCTTGAGCCGCTTTACAGCACGCCGGACAATCCGCCATCGACGTTGATGCAGGTGCCGGTTACGTAGCTTGCCGCGTCCGAAGCAAGAAACGCGATCACGTTGGCGACCTCGCCCGACTCCCCCATGCGTCCCAGCGGTACGGTCTTGCCGGTCTGCTTGTAGTGGTCTTCCACGCTCAAGCCGCCTTTGGCGGCGCGCCGCTCTTGCTGCATCGACTTGATCTTGCCCACGGCGACCGCATTGACCAGGATATTGAACGGTGCGAGCTCCTTCGACAGTCCCTTGGTGAGCGCCAGGCCGGCTGCGCGACTGACCGTGGTAGGGAATTGCGCGGAACCCGGCTGCTTGGCCGCCACCATGTTCAAGTTGATGATGCGCCCGCCGCCCTGCTTCTTCATGTGGGGAATCGCCGCGCGCGTCGTGCGCACCTGTGCCATCACCTTGATTTCGATGTCGTGCGCGAAGTCGTTGTCTGCGACCTTGTCGAAAGCGGCCTGCCCGGTGCCGCCGGCGTTGTTGACGACGACATCGATACGGCCGAAGCGCTTGACCGTTTCCTCGATGAAGCGCTCCATGTCGCCGGCCTTTGCCGCATCCGCGACGACGGTGAGCACTTCAACGCCGAGCTTCTTGCACTCTGCGGCTTTTTTCTCCATAACGTCCGCACGCCGCGCGCAGATCGCCACCATCGCGCCAAGTTCGGCGACGCGTGTCGCCGTCGCCCCCCCTATACCTTCGCTACCGCCCGTAATCGCGACGACCTTGCCTTTCAGGCTCAATTGCATGCTTGCTTCCTTTTTTAAAGTTGGTGATTGGGTGAATCAGTGATTGAGTAACTGAGCAATTGATCTAGTGACTAAATCACTCAATCCCTTAATCACTTATTCAGCTTTTATGCCCGCAGCTTTGATTAACTTGCCGAAGCGCGCTATGTCATTCCTGATTAGCGCGGCAAAAGCTTCGGGCGTGCTGCCGACAAGATCGAAACCCAGCGCCGTGAGCTTTTCGCGCACGTCAGGCGCCATTAGCGTGCGCGAAATATCAGCGTGCAGCTTGACGACAACTTCTCTGGGTGTCCCGACCGGCACCAGATAACCTGTCCACGAATCAAAATCGAAGCCGGGCACACCCGCCTCCGCGACAGTAGGCACATCAGGCAAAGTCGTGGAGCGTCTGGGGCTGCCGATCGCGAGCACCCGCAGGCGGCCGGTCTTCATATGCGGCACTACGTTCGACACGCCAGTAAACATCATCGGCACCTGCCCGCCCAGCACATCACTGAACGCGGGCCCGAGCCCTTTGTACGGGACGTGAATGATGTTGATGCCGGTATCGACGCGCAGCATTTCCATCGGTAAGTGCTGCGCGCTCCCGGTGCCGCCGGACGCATAATTGAGCTCGCCGGGATGCGCCTTCGCCAGCGCGATCAGCTCTTTGACGGATTTGACCGGCAGCGACGGATGCACGACCAGCACGACCGGGATGGTCGCGGCCATCGTCAACGGCGCAAAATCTCGAAGTGCTTCGTACGGCAGCTTGAGATAAAGGTGGGGATTGACCGCCAGCGTCGAGATATTACCCAGGTGCAGCGTGTAGCCGTCAGCCGGCGCCTTGGCTGCGGCTTCGGTCCCGATGATGCCGTTGGCACCGATGCGATTGTCGATCACGACCTGCTGACCCCAGGCATCCGACATCTTCTGCCCAAGCACGCGCGCCAGCGTATCGATCGCGCTGCCCGCCGTGAATGGCGTGATCACGCGCACCGGCTTGACCGGAAAATTTTGCGCGTGCGCGGTTGCGGCCGCCATCAGCAGGCACGCTCCCAGCCGGGGTATCTTCACAACGCCTGCTCCACAGGTAAATCCGGCGCACATCATAACGCCAACCGCGCGCGCCTGACAGCCCGCGGCGCACGCCATCACCGGACCTGTTCAGATGTTATTCTGGCGAGGCCTTCGCGAATGTCGTCAACTACGCGCGCGGCGAAACCGTCAAGCTTGTCAATCCGGAAGTTGTCCGGCGCTGAGACCCGTACGTAGCGGCGCGAGAGGATATAAAATGACCCGCTTATATCGCCGGTATGGCCCCAGGACTCACTTATGCAAAAATTATTCGACGCAGAAACGCACGCAGCACTCCAGCAACTGATGGACGAGACAATAGAAGCTCTGCAACTGGCGAAGGTCAGCCCTGATGTCGATGATCTCGCCGCGACGTGCGCGGTGGCGCTGCTCAAGCTCGGCCTGGCGACGAGTTTTGCCAATCAGAAGTATCCGGGCTTTGCCAAGGACGTCGAAGAAAAACGTCAACGCGTGCTGTCGGCTCTGATGCCGCGTCACTGACCGATGACCGGCCGCAGCGGCATGAAATCCATGCATAAGCTGATTATCGCACTGCTGCTCGCCTGCATGCCGGGGCTCGCGCCGGCGCAAACGCAAACATATCCATCAAAAACAGTGCGCATCGTAGCTCCGTTCGCTGCCGGCAGTACCATCGACATCATCGGACGCCTCATCGCTCCGCGGCTATTCGAAGCGCTCGGTCAGCCGGTCATTGTCGAAGACCGCCCCGGCGCAGGCGGCATGATAGGACTCGACTCGGTGGCAAAATCCGCGCCTGACGGGCACACCCTGGTGATCGGCGCGCTCGGTCCGCTCGCGATGAACCCTGCGCTGTATCCAAAAACGCCGTTTGATCCGGTGAAAGATTTTGCGGCAATCACCTTGCTCGCTACCGGGCCGGTCGTGGTTGCCGTGCATCCGTCAGTGCCAGCACGCGACATGCGGGAACTCGTGGCGCTCGCGAAAAAGCGCCCGGGACAACTGAACTTCGGCTCGCCGGGTGTGGGCACCAGCCCGCATCTGACCGGCGAATTATTCAAGCTCATTACCAAAACCGACATCGTGCATGTTCCCTACAAAGGCAATGCCGAAGCGATCACCGATCTGATCGGCGGCCAGTTGAGCATAGTGTTTACCGGCGTGCCGCCGGTCGTGCCGCTCGCCAAAGCGGGCAAGGTGCGCCTGCTGGCGACAACCGGCAAGCAGCGCATGCCTAACCTGCCCGATGTTCCGACCATGCACGATGCCGGCATCGAAGGCGCCGACGTGCTGATCTGGTACGGCGTCGTGGCGCCCGCGGCCACTCCCAAAGACGTGATCGCGCGGCTCAACCGCGAAATCGTCAAGATCATGAACGTGCCCGACGTGCGCGAGAAGTTCTCGCAGCAGGGCATCGACCCGGCTTCCAGCACGCCGGAGGAATTCGCCCAGCTTATCCGCGAAGAAGTCGCGCGCTGGGGAAAAGTGATACGTTCCGCCGGCATCAAGCTCGAGTGAGGTGAGGATTGAGGGTAAAATTCTAACGCTATAGACCTCAATCCCCGCTCCTCAATCTTCATTCCCGCCTTATGAAGTTCCCCATCTATCTCGATAATTCGGCGACTACGCCAGTCGACCCGCGCGTCGTCGAAGCCATGCTGCCGTGGCTGACCAGCCAGTTCGGCAATCCCGCGAGCAGTTCTCACGCATTTGGCCAGGCGGCGCGTGCCGCCGTAGAAGCCGCGCGCGACCAGGTGGCCGCGCTCGTTAATGCAGACCCGCGCGAGATCGTGTGGACGTCAGGCGCGACCGAATCCAATAACCTCGCCATCAAGGGCCCCGCCCTTTCCTATCAAGGCAAGGGCAAGCATCTGATCACGGTGCAGACCGAGCACAAGGCCGTGCTCGACACCATGCTTGATCTCGAGCGCCAGGGATGGTCCGTCACTTTTCTCGCACCCGAACCCAACGGGCTTGTCGACCTCAGGAAATTCAGGGCCGCGATCCGCGACGACACGACGCTTGCTTCCGTCATGCTGGTTAACAATGAAATCGGCGTAATTCAGGATATCGCCGCGCTCGGTGAAATCTGCCGCGAGCGCGGCGTGATTTTTCACGTCGATGCCGCGCAGGCAACCGGTAAGATTGCGATCGATCTGCGGCAGCTGAAAGTGGATCTGATGTCGCTTACCGCACACAAGACTTACGGCCCCAAAGGCATCGGCGCGCTCTACGTGTCGCGCGACCGCCGCGTGCGCATTCAACCGCAGATGCACGGCGGTGGCCATGAGGGCGGCATGCGCTCAGGCACGCTCGCGACCCACCAGATCGTCGGCATGGGTGCATGCTTCGAGCTCGCCGGCGCGGAAATGGCCGAAGAGGTGCCGCGCATTCGCGCGCTGCGCGACAAGCTGCACAAGGGGCTGACGGCGCTCGATGAAGTGCAGGTCAACGGCGACATGCAGCAGCGCATCGTCAACAACCTCAACATCAGCCTCAAGCTGCCGAACTGCGATCAGATGATTTCGTCGCTGACGGATATTGCGGTGTCGTCCACGTCTGCGTGCTCATCGGCCGGCGGCAGCGTGTCTCACGTGCTGCAGGCGATCGGCAACGATGCCCGGCTTGCGGGCAATTCGATACGCATCACGGTCGGACGCTTCAACACCGCGGAGGAAATCGACTTCACGCTTGACTACCTGAAGAACAAAATCGCCGAGTGCCGCGCCGCGCTCGCGGCATAACGCGGCGACACTCAAGCGCCCAGCTATTTGGGCGTGTCGTTCAGGAAGCGCTCGATGTCCATGGCGCCGGCGTACTGACGCACCACGCCGCCATCGGCGAACACCAGCGTCGGTGTCGTATCGATATTTAGTTTTGTCGCGTAGTCGTCGATTTTGTCGAACGGGTTGGCGCAGTCCGTCTTGCCGGTAGGACGCAACGCGCGCAGCGTCCAGTCCTCCCACGCCTTGCCCTTGTCGCTCGAGCACCAGATGGATTTCGCGATGACCGTGGTGCCGGGAAACTTGGCTTCGATCGGAAACGGATAGATGTAGATCGTCACGTTGTTGATGCGGTCGAGCTCGGCCTCGAGCTTGCGGCAAAAAGGGCACATCGGGTCGGAGAACACGCGCAGCACGCGCTTGCCATCGCCCTTGACGCGCTTGATCGCCATGTCGAGAGGCGGCAGTTGCGCCAGGTTGAGCGCGGTCAGCTTGCGCATGCGCTGTTCGGTGTAGTTGCGGTCGGTCTTGGTGTCGATCAGCACACCGTAGATGATGAAGCTGACTTTCTCATCGGTGTAGTGCAGGTTCTTATCGATATAGATTTCGTACAGCCCGCCGTAGGGCGTCTTCGTGACGCTCTGCACTTTATTCCCCAGCTTGGCTTCCACCAGCTTGCGCACGCCGGCTTCGTCGGCGAACGCCGTGCCGCATATCACGGCCATTGCAAATAAGACGATTTTTTTGAACATCGCGGCTCCACGAACTGGCAGTAGCCGTAAATTGTACGGGATGTCTCCGCGCACGCCCACGCCGCTCATCGTGCGGCAGTGACCGCAGGTCGGGCGTGGGTGAATGTAACCGACCGGGACAGCGCCTGCTTTCAGCCGGGCGCGGTTTAACGCTTGCCGCTCGCGGCTTCCTGAATGCCGATGAAGCTATAGTCGCAAAAGCCCGGGTCGGCCTGGTCCTTGATTTTTTCGTAAACCTTGTCGGGGTCGTTGAGGACTGTCGAATCAAACAGACGCGAATTAACTGCCCCGTACATGACGCACGCGCCGCGCTTCTCGTCGTACTCGAGACACGAATGCACGCTCGTCATCATGTACATACCCGCGATATTTTCGATAAAGTGGATCGCTTTCCCCGTCTGTATTACCGTCACTTCGTGCGATCCCGACATGCGGGTATAGATGGCGCTCGCTTTCGCGCGCTTGACGTCGACATTCTGGAAATGCACGAGCGAATCCGCCTTGCCTTCGACCATAATGGGGCCGCCGGTCTCGGGATCAATCTCGTAAGCCTTGTAGAACGCGCAATGCACGTAGCGCGAACGCGCCAGGTTCGCGAAGTCGGTGATCTCCGCGGCGCACGCAGCCGGTACTGCGCAAGCCGCCGCGGCTGCGAGCAGAAAATGATGTATGCGCAGCGCCTGCATCGATTGATATCCCGCCATTACCGCGTTGAACCAAGTTTGCACGTTTGATCCGGCACTGTCCACTCGCTTGACACTCGCCAGCACGCTGGCTACTCTCGCCCTGAATTCAAAGGTTTGAAGAAAGTTCATGGGCTCAACTGCAGTTGAAAAAGTGCTTGCCCGTGCGAGTTCGCGCACCACCGTCCACGCGGGCGAGGTCGTGCAGCCCGCCCCCGACTTCGTCATGGTCCACGACGGCGTGGTACGCGGCGCGAAGCGCGAGCTCGACGCCATTGGCATCGATCGCCTCGCCGACCCCGCCAAAGTCGTGATGGTCACAGACCACGAGGTCATCTACGGCAGTGTGCGCGCGGCCGAGATGGGCGCGTTCAACCGCAACGCCGCGAAGGCGTGGGGCGTCAAAAACTTTTTCGACGTCGGCCGCGGCGGCCACGGCCATATATTCCCGATGGAATCCGGCATGCTCCTGCCGGGCATGTTTTATTTCGACAACGACCGCCACGCCACCAACGCCGGCGCTATCGGCGCGTTCGGATTTCGCATGGGTATGGAAATCAGCCGCGTGCTCGCAACCGGCACCAACTGGGTCACCGTGCCGAAGTCGGTGCGCCTTACGCTTACCGGCAGGCTTGCCGCCGGTGTCTACGGACGCGATCTCGGCCTGCATATTGCGCGCCTGCTGCAGGAAGGCCGCCTCGATTTCGAACTGGATTACCGCGTGCTCGAATTTGCCGGCGATCTCGATCAGTTCGATCTTGCGACGCGCGCTGCACTGTGCAATTCGCCGACGGAAATGCGTGCTTACGGCGTATTTTTCCCGCCGTCCAGACAAATACTCGACCATGCGCGGGCGCGGGCGCAACGCGAATTCACTCCCGTCTATGCGGACACCGATGCCGATTACGAAGCCACTGCGTGCATGGACATAGCGTCGCTTGAACCGCAGGTCGCACTGCCGGGCGGGTTGCATCGCGCAGTCGATGTCTCGGCCGTCGCCGGTCAAACAGTCGATCACGCGTTTATCGGCGCGTGCGGATCCGGCATGTACGAAGATTTTGCAATCGCGGCTGCGCTGCTCGCCGGCAAACAGGTCGCGTCCAATGTGCGCCTGTTCATCGCGCCCGGCTCGGAACAGACGACGAAACGGCTGGCCGCAGAGGGCCTGTTGAATACATTTATCGAATCCGGCGCGATTTTGCTCCCCGCCGGCTGCGGCCCATGCAATGACGCAGTGGTCGGCCCGTTGCATGCGGGCGAAGTGTCGATCTCGACCGCCTCCAACAATAATGCCGGACGCTTTGGCGCGAAAGAAGCCCAACTCTATCTGGGCAGCCCCGCAACGGTGGCGGCGTCGGCTGTTGCAGGCAGAATCACCGATCCGCGCAGCGTATCGTCCTGACCGCGCACTCGGTTTTCCCTTCGAGGCATCATGGATGACCTGCAACAGCCCGTGCCGTCCTATTCGCAAGGATTCTCGTCGGTCTTGACCGTTAACCTGCGGTCGCGGCAACAGGCCAAATACAACAACACGAAGCCCGCTGAAAACAGCGTATGAAGCCGCTGTCGGAGTGATCAGGAAGTTTGACTGAAAGCGCAACCCGCAATGGGCGTTTTGCGAGAGCGAAGTTGATCGCGGATGCTAGCGTCGCAGGCGCAGATAAATCTCAGGCAGCTTGTTCGGCAGGCTGTTGATGTGATCCAGCACGAGATAGTGACCGTGACCGAAAATCTGCGGCAAGTACTGATTGGCCATAGTGTCGACGGTGATGCAGTAGGGATGCACGCCGGCTGCCATGGCTTCTTTTACTGCCATGCGCGTATCTTCGTGCAGGTAACGCCGGTCGCCGCCGTCGTCGTAGTCTTCGGGACGGCCGTCGGACAGAATCAGCAGCAGCCGGCGGCGGCTTTCGACACCGGCAAAGCGCGCCGTAGCATGACGAATGGCCGCGCCCATGCGCGTGGCGAGACGGCCCGATATGCCGCCGATTACGCTTTTGACGTGCGTCGTCAGCGGCTCGTCAAAATCCTTGATAGTGTAATAGCTCACGTTGTCGCGGTATTTCGAGCAGAAGCCCGCGATCGCATACGCGTCTCCCACTTCTTCCATGCTTTCCGCGAACAGCAGGACGCCGGCGCGCACGCGATCGACGAGGCGACCGCCGCCTTCGGGCAGATGCTGCATGATCGAGGTTGACATGTCCGCGAGCAGGGTTACCGATACATCGCGCTGCTTGATTTCGCGGCGCCGGTATATCGCGGGCTGCGGCGACATGCCGGCGCGCTGCTCCGACACGTAACTCACGACCGCGTTCAGGTCGATGTCGTCCCCATCGAACTGGCGCACTTTAGGCGCGAGGCGCGTCGGCTTCTGCGCCTGGATTGCTTTTTTCAGGCGCTTCAGTGCCAGCGCGTACTGGCTCATCAGACGGTTGGCTTCCGCGAGATTCGATTCGGCGAGCGGCTTCTCCTGCACCCAGCTCCAGTTGCGTTTGTAGCGCCCCTCGCGGTAATCCCATTCTGGATAAGGCTTACCCTTGTCGCTGGACCCGCCGCCCTGCTCCTGAGTCGCCGTGCGCTGCAGCGACATCTTGCTCGAGCCCGCGCTCTGGCCGTCACTGGCGACCATTTTCTCGCGCTCCCCGGCCTGCTCGCCGCCGGTTTCCGCGTTCTGCTCGTCTTCGTTCTCGCCTTCGTCGCCCTCATCGCTTTGCTGCTTGTCGCCGTCGGCGCCCGCTTGCGTCTGCTGCGGCTGGTCCTGCTCGGTCTGTGCATGAGCGGAACGCGCAGCGTTGGGCGCGCGGCCCGGCAGGTACGCGCCCTGGAAAATTTCCTGATCGACGATGGGCGCCAGCTTCGTTTCGTGATACAGCTCATTGGCGATGCGGAACGAATCGGCGATGGTCGCCGCCGGCTCGAGCAGGGGCCGCAAACGCGCGTCGAGCGCCGACGGCTCGCCGCGCAGAATCGCCAGCGCGCCTTCCACCATCGCCAGCGCAAAATCGTAATACGGCAGCGCTTCGGGCGGTCGCAAGCGATGCGATACGCCTGTTGCATGCAGCCGCGCCAGAAAATTCGGCACGTGCTGCTGCACGCGCGCATCGACACGCAGGTCTTCGCACGCATCGAATATCAGCTGGAAACGCGGCACATCGTCGCCGTAGCGTGCAAACAATGGCGCCCACGCGACCTGGCCCGACTTCGGCAACTCCGCACCCACTTCGCGGAATATCTGCGCGAGCGCGGCGCGGTCGAAACTGCCGAACAGCTGGCGGCCCGCCGCATGCAGCACGGCGAGTATTGCCTCGTCGCGGTCGGGCATGACTGCCGGCACGAACACGCTGCGGCCATCGGACTCGACGAAAGGACGGCCTTTATCAGGCGACCAGGTGCTCTCCTTAAGTTCGAACGGCCGTTCATACCAGACGTTGAGCAGCAGCGTAAGCAGCCGGTTGCGCTCGTTCATGCGGAAACCGGGCAAATGGTCGAGCAGCACCGACAGGCTTTCCTCGCTTTCGAGGCGGAAGTAAGCCTCGCCCCGGGCGCGACCCGATTGCATGATATCGGCGCCGCGCAGTGCCCACGGCAGTATGGCCTGCGCGCCGAGCAGATTGCGCACGCGGATTGCACCACCCAAATAGGTGGCCAGCATCAGCTTGCGCGTCTCGAACAACTCGTCGAGCGGCTCGCATAGCTGCTCGATGCCCGTAATACCCTGGCGAGACGCGAGGTCGAGCACCGGCATCGTAAAATAGGCGCGTCCGCTGTCGCTGTGGCGCGCGTACCACATGAATCCGATTTCCGCCCAGCGGCGTTCGCCGGCATGGCCCAGCGTGCCGAAGGCGCGCGGCAAGTTTTTCATGAAACCCTCGACGGCCGCCGCCGGGGTTGGCCATTGCACGAATTCAAGCGCCTGCGCAGTCCACGGTAATACGGTTTCGGAGATTTTTTCGACCTCGTGGCTGCCTCGCACAAAGGCCTTCGCGGCTTCACGGTCGTGCTGCACCAGGCGTTTCACCGCCGCCAGCCAGGCGAGTGCGACATCGTCGCCGTGAGGTAGCAGCGCCGGCAGCGTATCGACGACGTCGCGATGCGCGACGAACGACAGCGTGCTCAGGTCCTCGAGTGCTTTTTCAATAGCGGGAGACAAGGCGGCGGGTGGTGCGGTGGCCACGCGGGCTGCGTCAGCGGTCAGGCGAAATGGGCTTTGACGATTTCCATCAGAGCATCGGCGAGTTCGCTATCGTCGGTCAGCGGATTGACCATCGCGACCTGGCACGCGTTGACCGGATCGAGCCCGGCATTGATCATGTTCGCTGCGTAAACCAGCGCGCGCGTGGACGTGGCCTCTTCGAGACCGTGGTCTTTCAGCAGCCGCCCTTTGCGCCCCGTGGCCACGAGCTTGGCCGCGAGCTCAGGCGAAATTCCCGACACTTCGTTGACGACGATCTTGCGTTCGACGTCTTCCTCAGGAAAATCAAAATTGATCGCGATGAAGCGCTGCTTGGTCGACGGCTTCAGGTCCTTCAGCACCGTCTGATAGCCCGGGTTGTACGAAATCACGAGCAGGAAATCCTCGTGCGCGTCGATTTCCTGGCCTTTCTTTTCGATAGTGAGCCGCCGCCGGTGGTCGGTCAGCGAGTGTATGACGACGGTCGAATCGGTGCGCGCCTCGACAATTTCGTCGAGATAGCAGATCGCGCCGGCCTTGACCGCGCGCGTCAGCGGCCCGTCCTGCCACACCGTAGAGCTGCCTTCGAGCAGGAAGCGGCCGACCAGGTCCGAACTCGTCAGATCCTCATGGCAGGACACAGTCACCAGCGGGCGCTTGAGCACGAACGCCATGTGCTCGAGAAAGCGCGTCTTGCCGCAGCCGGTCGGGCCTTTCAGCATTACCGGCAGGCGCTTGCGGTACGCCGCCTCGAATATCGCAACTTCGCTGCCTTGCGGTTCGTAATAAGGCGCCTGATCGCTTGCCTTCGGCAGCTGGATGATGTCGTGCTCTACGCCGCGCAGGCGGGTTGCTGCAGTGTTCATTCAATAGTCCTTGGCTGATAGCTCGGGGCGATGACGAAACCGACCCACTCGGCCATATTCTATCAGCAGAAGAAAAAAGCAGGATTAGGATTCAGGATTGAGCAACCGGCCTTACCCCTCAAACTTCAAACTTCAAACCTCAAACCTCGCTCCTCGATCCTCAAAGAATTACCGGCCGATCCGGCAACTCGTTCGGGTTGTCGGCCCCCGGCGGAAAATGCTGCACCAGCAGTGCCGTGATTTCCCCGATGGCGGCGAGCGCGCCCTCTTCGAAACGCCCCGCTTTGAATTCCGTCTCCATGCGCGCGCAAATCGCGTCCCAGGTTTTTTGCGCGACGCGGGCGCTGATGCCGCGGTCAGCGACGATTTCGATGCGACGGTCGGCGAGTTGCACGTAGATCAGCACACCGCTGTTGTGCGCCGTGTCCCACACGTGCAGAGCCGCAAAGACTTCCTGCGCGCGCTGACGCGCGGTCTGGCCGCGCCAGAGCGGTAACGGATGCAGGCCTGCCTCTACGGCAAAGCGCAGCTCGCCGTCGTGTTTTTTTTCCGATGCGGCCACCGCAATCTCGATCGTGTCGATCACGCGCCGCGGGAATGCACGGTTGACGACCCAGTGCGGCGTAAAGAGATGATTAAGCATGCGCGCGTTTAGCATCTCACCAGCTCCCGCCCGCGCCGCCGCCGCCCGAACTCCCGCCACCGCCGCTGAAACCGCCGCCGCTGCTGAAGCCGCCGCCGCCGAATCCGCCCCCGCCGAAACCGCCGCCTCCCCAGCCACCGCGCGTGCCACCCAACAACGAAACAATGAATGCGATCATGGCAGCAATGATGCCTATCAAAATCGCGCCACCGAAAGTCCACGCGATAAAACCGGCGATCCCACCGACGATGCCGGCTCCGAGAAAACGTCCGAATATCGCGCGCAATATGCCGCCAACCACGAAGACCAGGATAAAACCAATGAACATCATCGAGTTGACGTCGAACCCGCCATTGCTATGCGATTGCGGAAGCAACTTCGGCGGCGGCAGCGGCTCGCCGTCGATGACCTTTATCAAGCGTCCGGTACCCGCGCTGATGCCCCCGTAAAAATCACCCTGCTTAAAGCGCGGCGTGATTTCCTCGTCGACAATGCGTTTAGTAGTGGCGTCGTTAAGGACGCCCTCGAGTCCATAGCCGACCTCGATCCAAAGTTTGTGATCGTTTTTCGCTATCACCAGCAACGCAACGTCATCAACACCCTTGCGGCCAAGCTTCCACTTCTCTTCGACGCGAACAGCGTATTGCTCGACTGTTTCGGGTTGAGTGGTGGGCACAATCAGCACCGCGATCTGGCTGCCTTTGCGCGTTTCGAATGCAGCAAGCGTCTGCTCCAGCGTAGATTGCTCTTGGGCGGAAAGTGATGCTGTGAGATCGGTAACGCGCGCCTTAAGCGGCGGCACCGCGACGTCCGCGAAAGCGCACGCCGCGGCAAGCAGCCAAATCGTCAGCAGGGTGCGCACGAACGCGCGTCCTGAGATGCCCGCCCGCTGCATAAACTTACTTGGTCGGGGCCGGCGCGGGTGCTACCGGCGCTGGTGCGGGCGCGGGTGATGTCGGCGTTTGTGTGGGCACCGACGAAGGCACCGGTGCGTTGAAGTCGACTTTAGGCGGAGCCGAAATCGCTTTTTCGTCTTCGACTGCAAATTGCGGCTTTTCCTTGAACCCGAACATCATTGCGGTCAGATTCGTGGGGAATTGCACGATCGTAATGTTGTATTCCTGCACGGCTTTGATGTAACGCTGGCGCGCGACGGTGATTCGATTTTCCGTGCCTTCCAGCTGCGCCTGCAAGTCGCGGAAGTTCTGGTCCGATTTAAGTTGCGGATAGTTTTCGGTAACGACCAGCAAACGCGACAGCGCCGACGACAGCTCGCCTTGCGCTTGCGTGAATTGCTTGAAGGCACCTGGATTGTTCACCAGTTCCGGCGTCGCCTGTATGCTGCCCACTTTCGCACGCGCATTCGTTACGCCTAGCAGCACGTCTTTTTCCTGCTGCGCAAACCCTTTGACCGTATTGACCAGGTTGGGGATCAGATCCGCCCGGCGCTGATATTGGTTGAGCACTTCTGCCCATGCGGCCTTGATCTGCTGGTCGCCGGTTTGCATCGTGTTATAGCCGCAACCGCCGAGGCCGAGCATGGCAGTCAGCAACATCAGAGTAGCAAGAACTCGTTTCATGACTTTTCCTCCTGAAGATAGGGGTGCGCCGCTTAGTTGGGGGCGGCCCTGGCGCTTTGCAAGCCCCGCATGGTTTCCACCGCAAAGCAAAGGTCAGCCCACGCCTTGGCTTTTTCAGGCAGGCTGCGCAGCAGGTAGGCCGGATGATAAGTAACGATCAACGGAATACCCTGATACTGGTGGATTTTGCCGCGCATGCTTGCCACCGCAGCATCGCGTTTGAGCAGATTGATCGCGGCGACCTTGCCGAGCGCGACGATCAGTTTGGGTTTGATCAGCTCGATCTGGCGATGCAGATACGGCTCGCACTGCACAGCTTCGCCCGGCTCCGGGTTGCGATTGCCCGGCGGACGGCATTTGACGACGTTGGCGATGTAAACGTTGTGGCCGCGTTTCAACTTGATCGCGGCGAGCATGTTGTCGAGCAGCTTGCCCGCCTGCCCGACGAAAGGCTCGCCTTTGGCGTCTTCTTCGGCGCCGGGCCCCTCGCCTATGAACAGCCATTCCGCTGCTTCATCGCCAACGCCGAATACCGTTTTATTGCGCCCTTTGTGCAAGGGACAGGCAACGCAGCCGGCGACACTTTCTTTCAGTTGCGGCCACGCCAGCGCAGCGATAGCCGTCGCACGCGCGTCGAGCGGGATCGTCTTGGCGAGGCCGCGCACCGTCATCGGTTCGCTCGCTACAATGTCTGCCGCGTTAGAAGCAGTGGCCACCGACGCTGCGGCGGGCGCCGCCGGCTCTCGCAGACGCCACACTGGCGTGAGGCCCAGCTCCTTCAGCACGTCGTTGCGCGTCGCGCTCATGGTAATTTCAACTCGAGCACTATGGCGTCCTCGCGTCCAGCGGATGCCGGGTAATAGCCGCGCCGTATGGCAATTTCGCTGAAACCGGCGCCTGCGTAGAGGCCGCGCGCTGCCTCATTGGTCGGCCTGACTTCGAGGAAAACCTTGCCCGCGTGGAATTCGCGCGCGACCGCAAGTACATATTGCAGCAATGCACGGCCGAAACCGGCGCTCTGCCATGGCGCTGCTATGCTCAGGTTAAGCAGATGCGCTTCGCCGGCCGCGATCATGACGACGCTGTAGCCGGCGATTTCACCGCCGGCTTCCATGACCAGACATCGATAACCGGCGTGCAAAGAGTCGCTGAAATTGCCGCGCGTCCACGGGTATGGGTAGATCACGTGCTCGATCGCCATGACCGCGTCCAGATCGTGCTCGGTCATGCGCCGGTAACGCGGCAGGTTGTTCAGGCGCGCGCTCATGAGCCGACACCGTCTCTGAGGATTCCCGCCCACGCGGGAAGGACGGCAAATATTGTCATCGTTCGTTCACCTTCAGCACTACCTTATTGCGCACGTACAAGGGTGCGGCTTCCGCCGCGTCGATAGCCGCGCCGCGCGCGAACTGCCTTGCCGCGAGCAGCGCGACTTCACGCGCATGCGGCACGATATTGTCGATTATGCGCTCAATGCTGCCCGCATACCGGTCTGCGAGCTCAGTGCGGAACACGGCAAAACCGCTGCCGCAACCGCTCCATTGCCCCCCCGGCAGCGACGGCGCTGCGGCAGGCTTATGCAATCCGGGCGCGATTATTTCGCGCCAATCCTCGCCATTCCTTTCGTACGCTGCGTGATAGATCTCGCCCATGCGGGCATCGAGGCAGCATACAATCCGGCGCGCGCCCGACGCCTCGGCGAGCGCGAGCAAAGTGCCGATGCCGGCGAGCGACACGTCCAGGCCGAACGCCATGCCTTGCGCCACGCCGCACGCAATGCGCACGCCCGTGAAAGCGCCCGGGCCGGCGCCGAACGCGATGCCGTCGAGATCGCGCGCCGGCAGATCATGCGAGACAAGCAACGCATCGACCATCGGCAGCAGCAACTCGGAATTGCGCTGCCCCGCGAGGACTTCGCGCGCAACGACCTTGCCGTCCATCCAGAGCGCAGCCGAGCACAACTCAGTAGACGTTTCCAGGGCAAGTATTTTCAAGAGCGGGCCACAGCGGGAAAATCCGCATTTTACACGCGGCACCGCGGGGCAAGGATGACAAACCGGCGGCGAGCCGTTACCCTTCACCCCTCCCCTTCACGTTCGAAGTTTTTATCCATGCGCGAATACAAAATTGCAGCCATACCCGGCGACGGCATCGGCACCGAAGTCATCGCTGCGGGCCTGCAAGCACTGAAGGTGCTCGCAGAACGAGACCACGGCTTCAAGCTGAGCGTCGAGCATTTCCCGTGGAGCAGCGATTACTACAAGAAACACGGTTACTACATCCCCGCCGGCGGGCTCGACAGGCTGAAAACGTTCGATGCCATCTTCTTTGGCGCCGTGGGCGCGCCCGATGTGGCCGATCATGTGTCGCTGTGGGGCCTGCGCCTTCCAATCTGCCAGGGCTTCGATCAATACGCCAACGTGCGGCCGGCGCGGGTATTGCCGGGCGTGACGAGCCCGCTAAACGGAGGTGAGCGCATCGACTGGGTGATCATCCGCGAAAATTCGGAAGGCGAGTACTCGGGCAGCGGCGGCCGCGTGCATACCGGCCTGCCGGAAGAAGTGGCGACCGAAACGTCGGTCTTCACGCGCAATGGCGTCGAGCGCATCCACCGTTTCGCCTTCGAACTCGCCGCGAAGCGGCCGCGCAAGCACCTGACTCTCGTCACCAAGTCGAACGCGCAGCGCCATGGGATGGTGCTGTGGGACGAAATCTTCCATGAAGTCGCCAGGGACTACCCGGACGTGCGCACCGACCGGCAACTGGTCGATGCGGTGACCACTACGATGACATTGAAACCGTCCACGCTGGACACCATCGTCGCCACCAACCTGCATGCAGACATCCTCTCCGACCTTGCCGCCGCGCTGTCCGGATCGCTGGGCATCGCGCCGACCGCCAACCTGAACCCCGAGCGCA
>JANYDM010000178.1 GCA_025363575.1 Betaproteobacteria bacterium
AAGTAAATGATGTCCTTGCCGATGAAGTGCACCTGCTCGGCAGCCGGGTCGGCCAGAAACTTTTCGAAGTCGATGCCTTGTTTTGCGCAATAATTCTTGAAGCTGGCGAGATAGCCGACAGGCGCGTCGAGCCACACGTAGAAGTATTTTTCCGGCGCGTCGGGAATGGGAATGCCGAAGTACGGCGCGTCGCGCGAAATGTCCCAGTCGCCGAGCGCTTTGTCGTCCGCGCCGGTCAGCCACTCACGGGCTTTGTTGGCGACTTGCGGTTGCAGCCGGCCGGGCTTGTCCAGCCATTGCGTGAGGAATTCCCTGCACTTCGCGTCCGATAGTTTGAAGAAGTAATGGTCTGATGTTTTTAATACTGGTGCAGCGCCCGACAGCGTCGAATAGGGATTCTTGAGATCAGTCGGCGAATAAACCGAGCCGCAGACTTCGCACGCATCGCCGTACTGGTCTTTCGCACCGCACTTCGGGCATTCGCCTTTGATATAGCGGTCGGCGAGGAACATGTTCTTGACCGGATCGTAGAACTGCTCGACCGGTTTCGAATACGTGAGGCCGGCTGCTTTCAGCTTGCGATAAATGTCTTGCGAGAGCTCGGTATTCTCCGGGGAGTGCGTCGAATGCCAGTTGTCGAAAGCGATGTGGAAGCCGTCGAGATATTTCTTGCGTTCCGCGCCGATGCGCGTGACGAGCTGCTCCGGCGTGATGCCCTCGGCTTCGGCCTTGAGCATGATGGGCGCCCCGTGGGCGTCGTCGGCGCAGACGAAATGCACCTCATTGCCTTGCATCCGCTGAAACCGCACCCAGATATCGGCCTGGATGTACTCCATGATATGGCCGATATGAAACGACCCGTTAGCATAGGGAAGGGCCGTGGTGGCGAAGATTTTGCGGGTCATTTGCGAGGCAGCCGGAGTCAGCTTTGAATTGTAACAAACCCTCGACGTCTAAATGGTTTACAGCGGGATAATGTTAGGCGTTCCCTGCGTAATTGTTTAGAATTACGCCCTCACTGCTAAGAAGAACCGGATTACCCATGGCGATCACCGAACAGCAAGTCCAGGCTGCGCTCAAGGAGCTGACCGATCCGAATACCGGCAAAGATTATGTGACCGGCAAGGAAGCGAAGAACATCAAGATCGACGGCGACAACGTGTCGCTGGACATCCTGCTGGGCTACCCGTCGAAAACGCAGCTCGATCCTATCCGCAAGCAGGTCATTGCCAAGTTGAAAACAATTCCGGGCATCGGCAGCGTGACCGCCAATGTCAGCATGAAAATCGTATCGCATGCGGTGCAGCGCGGCGTGAAGCTGGTGCCCGGTGTGAAGAACATCATCGCTGTCGCGTCGGGCAAGGGCGGCGTAGGGAAAAGCACCACTGCGGTCAATCTCGCCCTGGCGCTGGCGGCGGAAGGCGTCAAGGTCGGCATGCTGGACGCCGATATCTACGGTCCGTCGCAGCCGACCATGCTCGGCATCACGGGGCGGCCGGAATCCAGGGACGGCAAGCGGCTGGAACCGATGGAAGGGCACGGCATACAGGCGATGTCGATCGGCTTCCTCATCGACGTCGAGACACCCATGGTGTGGCGCGGCCCGATGGTAACGCAGGCGCTCGAGCAGCTACTCAACGAAACCAACTGGCGCGACCTCGATTACCTGGTGGTCGATCTGCCTCCCGGCACCGGCGATATTCAACTGACCCTCGCGCAGCGCGTGCCTGTCACGGGTGCAGTCATCGTCACGACGCCGCAGGACATCGCCCTGATGGACGCGCGCAAGGGCCTCAAGATGTTCGAGAAGGTCAACATTCCCATCCTCGGCGTGGTCGAGAACATGAGTCTGCACATCTGCTCGAAGTGCGGCCACGAGGAGAACATCTTCGGCAGTGGTGGCGGCGACCGCATGAGCAAGGATTACGGCATCGATCTTTTAGGGTCCCTGCCGCTCGATATCAAGATCCGCGAGCAGGCGGACTCGGGCAAGCCCACAGTGGTGGCCGACCCCGATGGGCGGGTGGCCGAGATTTATCGCGAGATCGCCCGCAAAGTCGCCGTCAAGATCGCCGAAAAGCAGCAGGACCATTCGGCGGCGTTCCCCAAGATCGTGGTGCAAAATACCTAGGATTGAGGAAGAGGATCGAGGATTGAGGAAGTGCGCCGTGGACGCATTCCCTGCTATTCTTATGCCTCAAACGTTATCCTCAATCCTGGAATAAGCGCTGCATGAAATTCCATTTTCCCATCATCGTCATCGATGAAGATTTCCGCTCTGAAAACGCGAGCGGGCTCGGCATACGTGCGCTCGCCAAGGCGATCGACGATGAAGGCATCGAAGTCATCGGCGTGACCACCTATAACGATCTTTCGCAGTTCGCTCAGCAACAGTCGCGCGCTTCCGCATTCATACTCTCGATCGACGACGAGGAATTCACGCCGGGTCCGGAAATCGATCAGGCGGTCCTCAACCTGCGCGCGTTCATCGAGGAAATCCGTTTTCGCAATTCCGAAATACCGATCTATCTGTATGGCGAGACCAAAACGTCGCGGCACATCCCGAATGACATCCTGCGCGAGTTGCACGGCTTCATTCACATGTTCGAGGACACGCCGGAGTTTGTCGCCCGCCATATTATCCGCGAGACGCGCAGTTATCTTGATGGACTCGCGCCGCCGTTTTTCCGCGCGCTCACCAACTATGCGCAGGACGGTTCGTATTCCTGGCACTGCCCGGGACACTCGGGTGGCGTCGCGTTCCTCAAAAGCCCCGTCGGCCAGATGTTCCACCAGTTCTTCGGCGAGAACATGCTGCGCGCCGACGTGTGCAACGCGGTCGACGAACTGGGACAGTTGCTCGACCACTCCGGGCCGGTGGCGGCGTCCGAACGCAACGCGGCGCGCATCTTCAGTTGCGATCACCTGTATTTCGTCACCAACGGCACGTCGACTTCCAACAAGATGGTTTGGCATTCGGTAGTGGCGCCCGGCGACGTTGTCATTGTCGACCGCAACTGTCACGTATCGATCCTGCATGCGATCACGATGACGGGCGCAGTACCCGTGTTCCTGATGCCGACGCGCAATAACTTCGGCATCATAGGGCCGATTCCGCTCGAGGAATTCCGCTGGGAAAACATCGAGAAGAAGATCAAGGCGCATCCATTCGCGCGCGAAGTGAGCGCCAAGCCGCGCGTACTGACGCTGACGCAAAGCACCTATGACGGGGTGGTTTATAACGTCGACACCATCAAGGAGATGCTCGACGGCAAGGTCGACACGCTGCATTTCGACGAGGCGTGGCTGCCGCATGCGACATTCCATGACTATTACCGAGGCATGCACGCAATCGGCCAGAACCGGCCGCGCTGCAAGGAGTCGGTGATTTTCTCGACTCAGTCGACGCACAAGATGCTAGCCGGTCTCTCGCAGGCGTCGCAGATACTGGTGCAGGACAGTGAGACCCGCAAGCTCGACCGCCATAGTTTCAACGAGGCTTACCTGATGCACACCTCGACGTCGCCGCAGTACGCGATCATCGCGTCGTGCGACGTTGCCGCGGCGATGATGGAGCCGCCGGGCGGTAACTCGCTGGTCGAAGAATCGATCCTGGAAGCCATCGACTTCCGGCGCGCGATGCGCAAGATCGACGAGGAGTTCGGCAAAGACTGGTGGTTCAAGGTGTGGGGGCCAGAGCACCTGGTCGAAGAAGGTATCGGCAATCGCGACGACTGGATGCTCAAGTCGAATGACCGCTGGCATGGCTTCGGCGACCTGGCGTCGGGCTTCAACATGCTCGACCCGATCAAGGCCACGGTCATCACGCCGGGGCTCGACGTGTCGGGCGCGTTTTCCAATCCGGGCATGCCGGCTGCCGTTGTGACCAAGTACCTCGCAGAGCACGGCATCATCGTCGAGAAGACGGGGCTTTACTCGTTCTTCATCATGTTCACGATAGGCATCACCAAAGGCCGCTGGAATTCGCTGGTTACCGAACTGCAGCAGTTCAAGGACGACTACGACAACAACCGGCCGCTGTGGCGCATCCTGCCCGAATTCGTCGGCAAGTATCCGCAGTACGAAAAAGTCGGTTTGCGCGATTTATGCACTCAGATCCACGGCGTCTACAAGGCGAACGACATCGCGCGGCTGACGACGGAAATGTACTTGTCGAACATGGAGCCCGCGATGCGGCCCGCCGATGCATGGGCGCGTCTCGCGCACCGGGAGATCGACCGCGTCGAGATCGATCAGCTCGAAGGCCGTATTACCAGTGTTCTTTTGACGCCCTATCCGCCGGGCATCCCGCTGCTGATACCGGGCGAGCGCTTCAACGCGACTATCGTGCGCTATCTGAAGTTCGCGAAATCGTTCAACCAGAAATTCCCGGGTTTCGATACCGACATTCACGGCCTGGTCTCTGACGAGACCAGCCGGCGCTCAAAGTATTACGTGGACTGCGTTTCGCTGAAGGCCACCGGCGCGTAGCGCTCGCTTATTTGGCGTTCCAGGTTTTCTTGGCTTTCGCCATCCATTCCTTCGCCTGCTTTTCGGCTTCCTTGATCTGGTCGCCTGACATGCCGGCCGCGACCATCTTTAAATTCTCCGGCGCATCGTCGTCACCCTGCTGCGCTGCGACCGCCAGCCAGTAATACGCAAGCTGAAGGTTTTTTTCCACGCCTTTGCCCTGGTAATACATCATGCCGAGATCGGCCTGCGCCTGCACGTGGCCGCGTATTGCGGCCTCCTTGCGCAGGCGCGCAGACTCGACGAGGTTTTGCGGAATGCCATCGCCGACGAAATAAAGCGTCGACAGGCTGTATTGCGCGCCCGGGTCGCGCTGGATCGCCGCCAGATTCAGCCATTTCAGTGCGAGCGGCATATTTTTTTCGATGCCATAGCCGCGGGCGTAGATCAGCCCCAGAGAAGTCTGCGCGCGCACATCGCCCTGTTTAGCGAGTTTCTCGTACCACTGGGCTGCGAGCTTGAAATCCTGCTCGACGCCATCCCTGCCGAGGTAATACGCTTCGGCGATTTGACGCGTGGCAGTCTTGTCGCCTGCCTCGGCGCGGATCTTGAGATCGTTGAACGGAATGCTGTCGGCAGCTCGCGCCGCCCCCCACGCGAGCGCAAGCGCGAGCAACGGGATTGCAATCGTCATGGAGCAGCGCATGAGAGTCAGGCGGCCTTGCGGTCGTACACCGTGAGTTTATAGCCGTAGGGATTGCGGTCGTCAGCGGCGTGCGCGGTCTCTTCGCCCGGCCGCCACTGCGACATGTCGATTTCAGGCATATAAGTGTCGCCGTCTACATCGGCGTCGACGACGGTAAGGTACATGCGGTCGGCGCGCTGCAGCGTGGCCGCGAATATTTGTGCGCCGCCAATCACGAAAATTTCGTCGTCACTGCCGCACGCCGCGATGGCGGCTTCCATCGTCGGCACGATGACCGCGCCGGGAACTTCGTAGCCGCTCTGGCGCGTGACGATCACCGTGGTGCGGCCGGGCAATAGTCTGCCGATGGATTCCCAGGTCTTGCGGCCCATGACGATGTGGTGGCCCATCGTTATCGTCTTGAACATCTTGAGCTCGCCGGGCAGGTGCCACGGGATGGACTGGTTGGCGCCGATCACGCGATTTTTCGCCATCGCGACGATGAATGAAACACGCGGATGACGGGCCGCAGGCGATGGCCGCTGCTGGTCGTTCATGGGTTCCCGCTCAAACCGCGACGGGCGCCTTGATCGCGGGATGCGGATCGTAGTTTTCGAGCGTGAAATCCGCGTAGGTGAAATCGAAAATATTCTTCACGGCAGGATTCAGTTTCATGACCGGCAGCTTGCGCGGTTGCCGCGAGAGCTGCTCGCGCGCCTGCTCGAGATGGTTCATGTAGAGGTGGGTGTCGCCGAACGTGTGCACAAAATCGCCCAGCTTCAATCCGCATACCTGCGCGATCATCATCGTCAGCAGCGCGTAAGACGCGATGTTGAACGGCACGCCGAGAAAAATATCGGCGCTGCGCTGGTAGAGCTGGCAGGAGAGCTTGCCATTGGCGACGTAGAACTGGAAAAACGCATGGCATGGCATCAGCGCCATCTTGTCCAGGTCGGCCACGTTCCAAGCTGAAACTATCATGCGGCGCGAATCCGGGTTCTTCCGGATCTGCTCGAGTGTCTGGGTGATCTGGTCGATATGCCGTCCGTCCGGCGCCGGCCACGAGCGCCACTGGTAGCCGTACACCGGGCCCAGTTCGCCCTGCGCATCGGCCCATTCGTTCCAGATACTGACGCCGTTGTCCTTCAGGTATTTGATATTGGTTTCGCCTTTGAGAAACCACAGCAATTCGTGGATGATCGACTTGAGATGGACTTTCTTGGTCGTCAACAGCGGAAATCCCGCGTTCAGATCGAATCGCAGCTGCGCGCCGAACACCGACAGGGTGCCGGTGCCCGTGCGGTCGCTTTTCTGCGTGCCGTTGGCCAGCACGTGTTGCATCAGGTCGAGATAGTTGCGCATCTTGGCTCGGAATCGAAAATTTGAACGGGTCCTGGTGATCAGTCGATGTTGCTGCGGTAGGGCTTCTTCAGCATCCAGTTTACGATAGCTTCCACTGTTTCGGGCTCCTTGCCGAGATAGCCGTGTGCGCTGAATGCCTCGCAGGCGTCCGACGTCGCGGGCTTGCCGCCGCTCACCGAGATCAGCGGATAGTTGCGGCTTTCGGCGGTCTTGCGCGCTTCGCGCATCGGCGTCACGGAGCAGCTGTCCTCGGCGTGATGCACGATCAGCACGGGCGCGCTGATCCGGGCGAAATCAAAACCGCTGAGGCCGGGACCGCCGCGCGCCGCCAGATAAACGGTCGAGGTCAGCACGACGCCGTCGACACTCTTGCCGAGGGCGGCGCCGGTGGCCGCGGCTGAAATGCTCCCGCGGCTGGTGCCGACCAGGAATACCGGGATGCTGTCATAGCGTTTTTTCAGATCTGCGACAACGGCTGCGATGTCGCGGGCATGGTTGTCGCCGAGACGGAACCGGTCGTCCATGCCGCGCGATTCATCGGACGGCGCATCGACAACAGCGACGGCGACGTCGCCGCCGGCGAACATCATGCGCGAGCGCACCAGAAAATTGCCGGCGCCGAATTTGATCTGCCCGCCTTCGCTGCGCAGCCGGATGTTGCCGCCGCTGCCGGGGAACAATACCGCGACGGCCGCTGGTTTAGCCTGCGCGGGCGCGACCAGCAGAAACGACTGCGTAACGCCGTCTCGCGTAGCCAGCGTCACGATTTCTTCCGCCGCGGCAGTCGTTGCGGACGCAGCAAAGAGCAACGCCAGCATCAGGCGGGCAGGGCCTGTAGCAGTGCGGACGAATTGCGGGGGTGCATACATGGAAAGATTATAATTGCATGGCTTCCGCCCTGACAGGAAATTATGCTCGCCCAACTCAAGCAGCACGCGGCGGCGCCGAATTCGAAGGCGTTGCGCAGTCATAGCCACCTTTTGTTTATTTTGCCGCTCGCCAAGGAGCTCTCACGTACCTGGCCTGCAGGCGACGTGCTGGCATCGCTGCTCGCGCGCCGGCAATTAAAGGCGGGAGAACTCGCCAAATCGGCGGTCACCGGAAATCTTGTCGGCGGCGCCCTGGCTTCGTGGGTGATGCTCGACCCGCGCAAGCCCGCATTCGAAAAATTCACGGCTCTGCGCAGCGCACTGCAGCCGCTGCTCGCGGAAAATCCGGCGGAAATTGCAATCGTGGTCGTTGGCGATCGCGCGCAGCGCGAACATGCCGCGTCCCTCGCGATGTACTGCTCATGGGTCAACGGGGCGGTGCTCCCCGAGCGCAAGAAAAAGCCGGCGCACAAGCCACTCAAAACCCTCCACCTCTATGGATATCGCGACGCCGGCGAACTCGCTGCGTGGCGCGCGCGCGCCGAGGGCAATGTGCTTTGCCGCGAGCTGACGGTGTTACCGCCGAACGAGCTCACTCCGACCGCTTATCGCGCGCGCATCAAGCAGCTGGCTAAGGAGCACGGCTGGCGGCGCGAGGAATACGACTACAGGCAGCTTAAAAAAATGGGCGCTGGCGCATTCTGTGCGGTGGCGCAAGGCAGCGACTTGCACGATGCTGCCATCGTGCATCTCCGGTATGCGCACCCGCGCGCGACGCGGACGGTGGCGCTGGTCGGCAAAGGCATCTGCTTCGACACCGGCGGACACAATCTCAAGCCTTCGCGCTACATGTATGCGATGCATGAAGACATGAACGGATCCGCCGTGGCGCTCGGCACGCTGCTCGCGGTCACGCGCATGAAGTCGCCGCTCAACATCGACTGCTGGCTCGCAATCTCGCGCAACGACGTCAGCGCGCGCGCCTACCATCAGAGCGAAGTCGTGCGTGCGCTGAACGGCACCACGATCGAAGTCATGCACACCGATGCGGAGGGGCGCATGGTGCTCGCGGATACATTGACGCTCGCCGCGCGCGGGAAGCCCGCAATAATGATTGACTTCGCAACGCTCACCGGCACGATGCATGCCGCCCTCAGCGACCGTTACAGCGGCATTTTCGCGACCAGCGACGATCTCGCCGCGCGTGCGGTGGCGGCGGGACGCGCGGCAGGTGAGCGCGTGTGCGTATTTCCGCAGGATGAAGACTACGACAGCGCGCTCGACAGCAAGATCGCCGATATCAAGCAATGCACGCTCGACGGCGAGGCCGATCACATTCTCGCGACGCGCTTTCTGAGCCGCTTCACCGCCGGCACGCCGTGGATTCACGTCGATCTTTCGGCGAGCAGCAGCAAAGGCGGGCTCGGTGCAGTCGTCTCCGACACGACCGGGTTCGGCGTCGGCTGGGCGCTCGAACTGCTCGCGCAACCGCACCGCTAGTCCGATATCAGCGACCGTTCTGTCCGCTGCCTTGCCAGGGGCTTGACAAAACATAACTATATAACTAATAATGTAGTTATGAATAAGAACTACATGCGCGCCACTCCCCGTGAGTGGCGCAACATCTCCAAAGTTTATGCCGCGCTCGGCGACGAGCATCGTCAGCGCATCCTGCTTACTTTCGAGCCCGGCGAGCGGCTGAATATCGGGCAGATCGTCGCAGTCTCCACTCTTAGCCGCACGGCCGTGTCGCACCATCTGCGCATCCTGCGCGAAGCGGGTGTGCTGCAAAGCCTGAAAGAGGGCAAAGAAGTCTATTTCTGGATAAACAAGAGTTTTCTCGTCGAAGCGATGGAAACCGTGGCGGGCTACATCCGAAGAAATGTATAGGCGGCTATTTTTCGCAAAAAGTGCGAAAGCAACCGATATGCAGTTAGCATGGTGAAAAAGACAGCTTCAAACGGGGAGGTAACGATGTTGAAACCGGGTTCAGCGAGGGTAGCGGCCGTCAAGGCTTTGTGTGCATGGGCTGCCGGCACGGCAGGTTTTGCGTTCGCGGAACCGCCGCCCGCCGCTGTGCGCCCGGCGCTCGCCGCGGGTAGCCTGGGCTTATTTCCTGCCGCCGATTTCCAACTGGTGGCCGGTTCATGTGCGGACTGCGCTGTGCCGAAAACGGCCCTCTGGTATTTCAAGGAAGATCTTGTCGCGATTCCCAAACCCGGTGTCCGCGTCGCCGGGTTTACCACCGCAGTGCCGGCGCAGGCGGACGTGCGCAGCTGGTATGCGGCTGCGGATCAGGAAGAATTGCAGGCGCGCCCGCCCCTGGTCTGGATCGGCTCTCCGAGTGTAATTGCTAACGCCACGCTCAATGCGTCGGGGACCACGCTGCGCCTGGCGGACGGCACGAATGCGAGCTTCGCGGTGACGCCGAAAATTCCGACCAACCGTTCGTACTACGATGCGAGCACCCGGAATTTTTTCGCACAGCGCCCTTTGACGCTGCGTGGGAAGATTGAGCAAGGCCCTGACGGCAAGCCCCTGGTGACCGCGCGCACCATCTGGCCGCAGGATTACGTGATCGATGCGGCAGCGAGCAAGCTCGCGCCGCTGGCCGCCGGCGAAACATTGATGAGCCTCGTGCGCCAGCCCGATGCGGTGCGTTACGAGGCGCGCACCTTGTGGGAGCGCAATCCCGGACAGCCGCGCAACTGGGCCAATCTGACGGCGCTGGGGATCATGCTCAACGGCGCGCAAGGCGACGACGACGAGGCGCAGGGGGGGCACTTCGCGATCGTGACCGGCCGTCAAGGGCCGCGCGGCGAATGGAACGAATGGCTGGTCAACAATTTCTACAATCTCGACTCGTTCAGCGAGAAAGGCGTCGTCGCGTCCATGGTGCCCATGGACAACTATCTAATGGATTTGAACAGCGGCCAGGCGTACTACCGCCCGTCCTATATGCTGGTCGCCCTCATGCGCTCGGGGCGGGCGGCGCAGGCCTATCAAGGGGCGATAGCGCGCGTGTACCACCATTTCTACCGCCACGATTTCCGTTATCGCCACGCGGCAGCAAACTGCGCGGGCGTGAGCGTCGATTCGCTGCGCTCGCTGGGCTGGAACATTCCGGCGCGCGGCGCGACGAGCTACGCAAAGGCAGTCGCCGCTTATCCCTACATGGCAGCGAAGGAGATGAGCTTCGATAGCGGCAAGCAGGCGTTCGACTACCTGAGCACCGAGCAGACACGACTGTATCCGGCGGTGGCCTTCGACGCAGCGGGCAACGACCTGCTGCAGCTCGCCGGTGGCCGGCCAGCGGCGGGGCGCCTGGCGAGCGCGTACGAAAATTTTTTGAAGGACGACGTCGAGGCCATCATATTCGTGCGCATTCCGCAGCTGCCTTCCAGCCGCGCCAGCGGCACTTTTCCGATTGCGTCGGTCGACGAGTATCAGAACCGCGTGCCGGCAGACAAGGCGCAGTGGAAGATTGTCCCGGTGACGGCGCGCCCGTTCCCCGCGGAGTTCGTCACTGCCGAAACCGAGCCCGCCAAGCTGAACAACGGCGCGCTCGCGATCGGTGCCGGCGTGTTATGCGTCGCCGCGCTCGGCGTGGTCGCGGTGCGGCGCCGGCGGGCTCGCCGCATCGCGCCTTGAACATTTCGCCAATCCATTAGACCAAACGGGGAGAGCAGCGCATGTCCCAGCAGAACCAGTTCGGCTTGTTGCGCGAAAGACGCTTTCTGCCGTTTTTCTGCACGCAGTTTCTCGGTGCATTCAACGACAACGTGTACAAAAATGCGCTAGTCATCATGCTCGCCTTTCATGCGGCGACCCTGACCACGATGGATGCGGGCACCCTCGTGAATCTTTGCGCGGGGCTCTTCATCCTGCCGTTTTTCCTGTTTTCGGCGACCGCCGGCCAGCTCGCGGACAAGTACGACAAGGCGGCCCTGATCCGCTACGTAAAGGTGTTCGAGATCGTCGTCATGACGATAGGTGCGGCCGGCTTCGTGCTGCAGAACCTGACGCTGCTCATCGGCGCGTTGTTTCTCATGGGGCTGCACTCGACGCTCTTCGGGCCGGTCAAGTATTCAATCCTGCCGCAGCATTTGAAACCCGAGGAGTTGGTGGGGGGCAACGGTCTGGTGGAAATGGGGACATTCATCGCAATACTGGCGGGTACCGTATTGGGCGGCCTGCTGATCTCGCAGCAGAATTCAGCGATGCTCGTCGCAGTCGCCGTAATTGCGATCGCGTGTGCCGGCTATCTCACCAGCCGGGCGGTGCCGAGCGCGCCGCCCGCGGCTGCGGGCCTCAAGATCAACTGGAATCCGCTGACCGAAACCTGGGCGAATCTGAAATTTACCCGCCGCAACCGTTCGGTATTCCTATCGGTACTCGGCATTTCGTGGTTCTGGTTTTATGGCGCGACACTGCTCGCGCAATTTCCGAATTACTGCAAGGACGTGCTGGGCGGCGACGAGCATGTCGCCACCCTGTTGCTGACAACGTTTTCAATCGGCGTTGGCGCGGGGTCGCTTTTCTGCGAGCGGCTATCGGGGCACAAGGTAGAAATCGGCCTCGTGCCCTTCGGGTCCATTGGCCTGACTGTGTTCGCGGCCGACCTTTTTTTCGCAAGTCCGGGCATGTCGCCGGTGCAGACCATCAGCGTCGCGCAATTTCTCGCGCAATCCGCCAACTGGCGCATCCTGTTCGATCTGGTGATGATCGGCATGTTCGGCGGGTTTTACATCGTGCCCCTGTACGCACTGATCCAGAGCCGCGCCGAACGCAGCCATCAATCCCGCATCATCGCCGGCAACAATATCCTCAACGCGTTGTTCATGGTTGGCTCGGCCTTGATGGCGATCGTGCTGCTCAAGGCCGGCATGACGATCCCGCAGCTGTTTCTCGTCACCGCGCTGCTGAACGCGCTGGTGGCAATCTATATCTACACGCTGGTGCCTGAATTCCTGATGCGCTTTCTCATCTGGATGCTGATCCATACCGTATACCGGCTCGACACGAGCGGCATGGAGAACATCCCGGACGAGGGGCCCGCGGTCCTCGTTTGCAATCACGTGAGCTTTGTCGACGCATTGATCATCGGCGGCGCATGCCGGCGGCCGATTCGCTTCGTGATGGACCACAACATTTTTCGCATACCGCTGCTCAATTTCGTGTTCCGCACCGGCAAGACAATCCCGATTGCTTCAAGTAGAGACAATCCGCGGTTGCTCGAAAAAGCGTACGACGACATAGCTGCCGCGCTCGAAAACGGCGATCTCGTCTGTATTTTTCCCGAAGGCAAGATCACGGATACGGGAGAGCTGTACCCGTTTCGCGCGGGCATCACGCGCATCATCCAGCGCACGCCGGTGACCGTAGTGCCGCTCGCACTGCGCGGACTGTGGGGAAGTTTTTTCAGCCGCAAAGGCGGCAAAGCGATGTCGCGCCTGTCGCATCTTGCGCCTTTTAAACAAATCGAACTCGTGGCCGGCAGCGCGGTCGCGCCGGCCGCGGTGACGCCGGAATCGCTACAGCAATTAGTAAAGGGTTTACGCGGCGACAGGAAATAGCTGGTTAGTTAAATATAAAAAGCTGTATTCGGACGGGGGCGCTATGTGGTTCTTGGGATTGGTGGTGGGTGGCCTGATCGGATCGCAAGGGGGCTTTGGTCTCGCGGTCCTCGGCGCAATACTTGGCACTATATTCGGGTCGATGCTGGGCGCGAACATGAAGTCCGATTCTGAATCGGATTCGTCCCGGGTAGGTTCCCCGACCCCGCGCCCGGTCGATATCGGCGAGCGACTAGTCGATCTCGAACGCAAGATTGAACAGATCTACCACTCACTCGGCGACATTCACCGCAGGCTGGTCGCGTTGGAGAAACCGCAGTCGCAAGGTGATGCTGCGCCAAATGCTGCCAGTGCCGCTGACCAGCCTGCCGCACAGGGCGAAAGCAGCAAGACTATTCCGGATCCGCTGATTATTCCTGTTGCATCGGCAGTGGCAGTCGACGCGGCGAATAGTTCTTCCTCATCTATGACCATTGAAGAGGCCCTGGCGATCGATTCTATGGGCGCTTCGGCCGCGACGACGCGCGCGCTTTCCGAAGAGGCCACCGTCGGTAGTACACAGGAGGCCGGGGATTCACGGGAAGCAACGACGGTTGGCACGTCCGGGAATATCGCTCCCGGGCAGGACGAACCGGATCGCACGTGGCTTGTCGGCCTGTTCATTGGCGCAACGATCGGTTTAACACACGGATTTTTGACTGCCGTGCTTGGCGGCCTTGTTGGAGCGATCGGCGGAATGGCGCTGGCAATAGTTTTGCAAATGCGGCGGGCTGAGAAGTCCCGGAAGGTGCTTGAACCGGCTGTCACGCAGTACCAGGAGCCCCCCACTACCGAAGCGGCGTCACGGCGCGAGGAAAGCAACATGGACGTGCCTGCTGCCACAGCAAGTGTCAGCGCGATACCCGTTCCAGAAAACCCCGTTGCTTCCGCGGCACAAGTTTCGCCCGCGGCGGGACAACGCGAAGCGGTGCTGTCGGGCGTGGAACCGGCAGACAGTGCACCTGCGCCCGCAACTGCCCCGGCATGGTGGCAACGCTTGTTCGAGGGCAACATCGTCGCCAAAGTGGGCGCGGTTATCCTGTTTTTCGGCGTCGGCTTTTTGCTTAAATTTGCGTACGACCACACGGTCGTGCCGATATACGTGAGGTTGCTGGGTGTCGGGGCCGCCGGTTGCGCAATGATCTATGGCGGCTGGTGGCTGCGCGACAGGCGGCGTCTTTACGGATTAATTCTGCAGGGCGCCGGCATCGGCGTTTTGTATGTAGACGTGTTCTTTGCCCTGAAGATATTTACTCTGATCCATCCCACGATCGCCTTTGCGCTTTTCATGGTGCTCGGTGTCGTCGCGACGCTGCTCGCCGTGAGACAGGATTCCAGGACTCTCGCTGTGCTGGGACTGACCGGCGCATTTCTCGCGCCGGTGATTGCCAACTCGGGCTCCGGCCAGCATGTGCTGCTGTTCTCGTACTACACGTTGCTGAACAGTTTCATTCTCGCGATCAGCTGGTTTAAATCGTGGCGCGGTCTGAATCTGACGGGGTTCATTTTTACCTTTATCGTCGGCGTGGCGTGGGGCGCGCAAAACTATCGACCCGAAATCTTCGGATCGGTTGAGCCCTTCGTGCTGGTGTTTTTTGCGATGTACCTCGTGATCCCGATATTGTTTGCGTCGCGTCAGCCGCCGCAACTCAAGGGCATCGTTGACGCGACGCTGGTGTTCGGCACGCCGTTGTCGGTTGCGTTCATGCAGGCATCGCTGGTTCGCGACATGCCCTATGGCCTGGCGTGGAGCGCCGGTTGCGGCGCCGCTTTGTACGCGGTGCTGGCATTCTTCGTGATCCGGCGCGAAAGCATGCGGCTTTTAGGTGAAACTTATATTGCGCTGTCCGTAGTGCTTGCTACGCTGGCGATATTCTTCGCGCTCGACGCGTATCCGACTTTTGCCTTGTGGTCGCTCGAAGGTGCGGCGATCGTATGGGTGGGACTGCGCCAGCAGCGGGTATTGGCGCGTGCATTCGGCCTCTTTGTGCAACTTGCCGGGGCCGGCTACTTCCTCATGCACTACAAAGATTATGAGTTGATCAACCCGTGGTTCAACGATTTCACGCTGGGGTGCGCGCTCGTATTTTTTGCCTCGACCCTGACAGCGTGGCTGGTAAACAGGTATCGCGAGGTTGTGTCGGACATCGAGGCGACAATCGCGTTCCTGCTGCTGATTTGGGGATGCATCTGGGGACTTGCAGGCGGCTTGCATGCTATGCATTACGGTGTGTCGGCAGACTATTTCCCCGCGGCCGCCCTGATGTTGTTCGGACTCAGCGCGCTTGCCGCGGAATTTGCCGGCGCGCGCCTGCGCTGGTCAGATCTCAGAAAGATCACCAGCGCACATCTGGTGTTGATGACAATTATTGCCGCGCAGTGGTTCATGCGCGCGCTTTCCCCTGATACAGCGGCCACGCATCCGCTCGCGCAGGACGGTTTCCTGGCATGGCCGATCAACTTTGGTGTGTTGTTCTGGTCACTGCACCGGCAGATGCGGGACGGCCTCACGACGACGGCAAGTCCGCGTTACTACGGCGGCTGGCTGTTGATGGCGCTGCTCGCCACATGGATGGCCACATGGCTGCAGATGCGTGAGAAATACGAATGGGCAATGGTCTGGGGCGCGCTCGGCATCGGTATCGGGTGGGTGCGCTACCGCCTGCGCGAGTCCGCGCAGCCGGAAGCATGGCCGATCAGCGTAGCCGCGCTCGGGTGGGGGTCGGCGTTCTGGTTCCTGCCGGGCCTTAGTTGGCTACACACAAACGTCGAGTTCGCGTATCGCGTTGCGAGCGGGTTAGGATTCGCAACGGCGTCCGCGGTGGCTTTCGAATTCGCAGGCTCGTTGCTTGGTTGGGCGGCGCTGCGTCGCGCGCAATCTGTCCTGCTGGTCGCGATGGCGGCTGCCCTTGCCGCGCAATACGAGCGGCATTCGCATCCATTCGCGGATTACGGGTTGCTCGCGTGGGCCGCGGCGTTCGGCGCGCTTTTCATAATCCGCGTGCGTCATGTGTCGAGCCAGATTCTGATCGCGGGCGAACTTCAGTTGTATTCCGGACTCGCCATCCTCGCCGCCGTGATGACATGGGAGGTGAGCTGGCTCATGGAGCATGCCTACTATGGCTTGAGCTGGCTCATGGGGCTCGCGGTTCTTATCGCCGCGTACTGGCAGTATCGCCGCAGTGAGCGCGACAATGCCGAGGCGGTCCCCATCAGCATGTGCGCGCTGGTGTGGGCGCTTGCGGTGTGGTTGGCAGCAGGCTGGCAGTATGTCGGCGACCGGGTGCCGTCTGACCTGCATGTGATCGCTGGCTTTGCCTACGTCGTGATATCGGCCGCATTGTTCGAAGCCATCGGTTCATGGTTGCGCTGGAATGCGTTGCGGCAGGCGCAGGTCGTATTGCCGGTTTTCATGGCGTATACGGCGGCGTATCAATTCATCCACGCGTCGCATCCATTCGCGGACTACGGCTGGATCGTGTGGCCAGCGGCATATTCGGTGTTTTATATATTGCGAGTGAGACAGGAACGTAATGGCATCGCCGTCGCGGCGAGCGTCCAGCGCCTTTTCTCGATGGCGCTCCTCGCAATACAGCTCACGTGGGAAGCGGTCTGGTTATTGACGCATCATGATTTCGAACTTGCAGCGGTCCTGGGGTTTGCCGCGATCGTCGGCGCTTACCTGCGGTTTCATTTGCGCGAGCGGAACAATCCGGGCGCGCCGGCCATCAGCGCATGGGCGCTGGCGTGGGGGCTCGCCGTCTGGCTGCTCGCGGGGCTTGGCTACGTCGACGAGCAGATTGCTCCGACGATGCACATCGCGTGCGGGCTCGGTTGGTTGGTGCTGAGCTGCGCGCTGGCGGAATTTGCAGGCACCGCGCTTAAATGGAATGCGTTGCGCGCGGTCGAGATCCTGCTGATGCCGGCCATGGCAGTTGCATTCATGCTGCAAATTGCCGGTCATGTTCACCCGGCGTCCGATTATGCGGGCATAGCGTGGCTCGCCGCATTTCTCGCGCTTTACGCCACGTTGTATCGCCAACAGCGAGACGGCATCAGTATCGGCTCGCGCATCCAGCATCTGTTCGCCATCTGGATGGGGACAGGGCTCATTGCATGGGAGGCTGCGTGGCAGTTCCAGAACCTTGCACCGGCAAGCAGCGGGGCCTTTGCGATGTGGGGCCTGATGCCGTCTATGGCGCTGTGGGCAATCGCACGCTTTGGCCGGCACACGTGGCCGTGGCGGGAAGAATTCGGCTATTTCCGCCGCACAGCACTTGCACCAATCGCTGTTTATTGCGTGGGTTGGTCGTTATTGTCCACGCTTGATCCCTCTAATACGGGCGAACTTCCTTACGTTCCTCTCTTGAACCCGGTCGATATGGCGCAAGGCGCCACATTGTTCGCAATCTATACGTGGTTGCGGGCGGCGGGAGAGGGGCACGAAGTGAAGGAGCACCAGTTGCGCGTCGGCTTCGGAGTGCTTGGATTCATCTGGGTCAACAGCGTCGTGTTGCGCAGCATCCATCACTGGTTCGGCGTGGCGTACACCACGCAAGAATTGTTCAACTCCATTGTGGTGCAGGCGGCGTTCTCCCTGGTATGGACGTTGTCAGCGATGCTGCTGATGATCGTCGCGACAAAGAAAATGGATCGCAGGCCGTGGTTTATTGGCGCAGCATTGCTTGCCGTAGTGGTCGGCAAATTGTTTCTTCTCGACCTCGTGAATTCCGGGACAGTCGCGCGCATCGTGTCTTTCCTCGGCGTCGGCGTACTGTTAATGATCATCGGATACGTGGCGCCGGTGCCGCCGGGAGATACGGAGAAGCAACAGGGTTGAGAAAATTGCCTGCATGTTAGGCTCTGAGTTTTGCATTCGGGGCAGTCTGCTATAGTCGGGGAGGCACGGAGAAACCGCATTGCGCCCGCACGTGGCGAAATCTACCGGACGACGGCCAGCGCATCATGCTGAAAACTCTTTTACAGCGCATTCTGGGTCGCCGTGTCGCGGTACAGGACGATTTCGGCGGCCCGCATCCTGAACTGTTGCTTGAAATCGGCGCGTTGATCCAGCGACGCGACTTGATGTTGGCCGGGGACAAACTCCGTCCGCTGGTGGCTGCTTATCCGAATGATGTCGATGTGGCAATGTTGGCAGGGCAGGCCGCGCTCATGTGCGGCGAGAAGGACGAAGCGACGCTGCATTTCGAGCGCGCAGCCAGGCTCGCGCCCGGGTTGGCAGCAGCGCATGCCCAACTAGGCGCGTTGCATCGGGAAATGGGACGCGACGAGCTGGCCGCGAAGGCGTACGAGGCCGCTCTTGCCGCCGGTGCCGCGTCGGCCGGCCTCCACAACAATCTCGCCGCGATTTATCTCGATCAGGGAAAGCTCGAAGATGCGCAGCGAAATCTCGAGTCGGCTTTGCGTCTGGAGCCGGATTTTGCCGTGGCGCTCAACAACATGGGCAGGCTGCGGCGCGAGCGCCGCGAATTTGTGCAGGCGCTCGAATGCTTTGTCGCGGCAGCGCCTGTCGAATACGACGCGCGCGCGAATGTGGGTATCGTGTTGAATGACATGGGCGAATATGCGCAGGCGCGCACCGCGCTCACCGCCTGCTCCCTTGAGAGGCCGCACGACGTCGCTGTACTGTGCGGACTGGGTGGCGCGTGCATCTCGCTCGGCGAGCTGGCCGAGGCGACGCGCAATTTCGATCGGGCGCTCGCTCAAGAGCCGGGCAATGCCAACGCGTGTGTTGGACTTGCCAACGTCGCCCTGTTGCGCGGTGAATTTGGCCGGGGCTGGGCCTTGTACGAAGCGCGCACGCAGATTCCGAAATTCAAGTCGCTTTATGCGAGCGATCTCCCGCGCTGGCAGGGCGAACCGATGCCGGGACGTACATTGCTGGTATCCGCGGAGCAGGGATACGGCGATGTGTTGTTGTTCGCCCGTTTCCTGCCAATGGCGGCGCGAGCGCGCGCGACCGTCGTATTTCGCTGCCGTCCGTCGCTGTTGCGTCTGTTCGACGGCATGCAGGGTATCAAGCGCGTTGTCAGTGATAAAGAGCCCATAGCCTGTGATGCACAAGTGCCTCTGCTCAGCCTCGCTCACGTGCTGCAAATCGGGCGGGATAGCCTTCCTGGCGCGTTGCCTTATATTGCGCCGCCCATGGCACTGGTAAAAAAATGGGGTGAGCGTGTTGCGACGGACGACAAGCCGCGCATCGGTCTCGTCTGGGGCGGCAACCCCAGTCGTGCGCGCACCGGTGCGCGCGTGCCGTCGCCGGACGCGTACGCGGTTCTGCGGGCCGTCGATGGCGTAACGTTTTACAACCTGCAGGTCGGTTTCGGCCGCGCTGAACTTGCCGAGGTGCCGCTTGCGCTGGTCGACTGCTCGGCAGATTTAACAGATTTCGCGGACACTGCAGCATTGATTGCGAATCTCGATCTGGTGATCGCGGTCGATACGTCGGTAGCGCATCTGGCGGGCGCGATGGGGAAGCCTGCCTGGCTACTGCATTCCGGCGCAGCGGACTGGCGCTGGGAAATCGACGGTGTGGACAGCCCATGGTACCCGAGCGTGCGGATTTTCCGGCGGCATACAGAGGGATGGCCACGCACGCTCACCGAAGTGGCCGACGCATTGACGAATTTCGTCCGGACTCGTCGGGGCAAGCCTTCGCTCTGATCGCGCGCGGTCGGCGGTCGAATACTGCCGTGTTAAACTGCGGCTCCTGCAATCGCAAGCGGCAACGGGTACGTTATGTCCGGCAGCACACTCGGAAAATTATTCTGCGTGACTTCGTTCGGCGAGAGCCACGGGCCGGCGATCGGCTGCGTGGTCGATGGTTGTCCGCCCGGAATGGAGCTATCGGCAGCTGACATCCAGATCGACCTCGACCGGCGCAAGCCGGGCACATCGCGCCATGTCACGCAGCGTCGCGAGGACGATGTCGTCGAAATACTTTCCGGTGTGTTCGAAGGCAAGACCACCGGCACGCCGATCGGGTTGCTGATCCGCAACGTCGATGCGAAAAGCAAGGACTATTCGAAGATCCAGGACTCGTTTCGTCCCGGTCACGCCGATTACACCTACTGGCAGAAGTACGGGATCCGCGATTATCGCGGCGGCGGCCGCCAGTCGGCGCGCGAGACGGCGGTGCGCGTCGCCGCAGCGGCAGTCGCAAAGAAATGGCTGCATGAAAAATACGGCATCGTCGTGCGCGGTTATCTGTCGCAGCTCGGGCCGCTCGAAATTCCGTTCAAGTCCTGGGAGGCGGTCAACGACAATCCGTTTTTCGTCGCGGATGCGAGCGCCGTGCCCAGGCTCGAAGAATTCATGGACAAGCTGCGCAAGTCCGGCGATTCGGTCGGCGCGCAAATTACCACCATCGCAAGCGGCGTGCCGGTGGGCTGGGGCGAGCCGGTCTACGACAAGCTGGACGCCGATATTGCTTACAACATGATGAGCATCAATGCGGTGAAGGGCGTCGAGATCGGCGCGGGATTCGCAGCGGTTCGGCAAAAAGGCACCGAGCATTCGGACGAGATGACGCCGCAAGGGTTTCTCACGAACAATGCCGGCGGCATACTCGGCGGCATTTCAACCGGGCAGGACGTTATCGTCAATGTGGCCGTGAAACCGACTTCGAGCATCCGTCTCGCGCGGCGGACGATAGACAAAACGGGCAATGCAACGACGATAGAAACGCACGGGCGCCACGATCCTTGCGTCGGCATACGCGCGACGCCGATTTGCGAGGCGATGCTCGCGCTGACATTGATCGACCATGCGTTGCGGCATCGCGCGCAGAACGCCGACGTAAACTGCCCTACGCCGCGCATAGCCGCGCAGGCGCCTTCCGACGTCGTCGCGCGACTGCGCGGCGCGGCCGCTACCGAAAATCCAGATCCCGACGAAGCGTGACGCGCCGCGTCGGGCTGCGCGCGCGGTAGAGCAATGCAGGCATTTCCTTACTGGCGGCTTGCCGGCGTTTACTTTTGCTATTTCGCCTATCTCGGCGCGTTCGCGCCGTACTTCAGCCTTTACCTGAGTTCGCTCGGTATCGCGGCCGCCGGCATCGGCGTCATCATGTCGCTGCCGCAGCTCGTGCGCATCGTCGCGCCGAACATATGGGGATGGCTTGCGGACCACGGCGGGCACCGCTTGCGCGTAGCACGCATCTGCACGGCAATAGGCACCGCGACTTACTGCGGACTTTTCGCGGCGCATGACTTCGAGGCATTGTTTGCGGTAGTGCTGGTAATGAGTTTCTTTTTAAGTGCCGCGCTGCCGCAGATCGAGGTTACTACGCTGTCGCATCTCGGCGAGCGCAGCGCGCAGTACGGGCGCGTTCGCGTATGGGGCTCGATCGGTTTTATCGTGACCGTACTCATAGTCGGCTACGTGCTCGATACATTTACGCTGCGCGTGCTGCTGTGGATCATGCTATCGATACTGAGCGTTACTGTGGTATTGCTGGTAGTAGTTCCGGAAGCGCCGCAGGAAGCGCACGCGCGCGACCACACCCCGATCGTGCACGTCATCCGTCAGCCACAGGTCATCTCCCTGATTGCAGCATGCGCGCTGATGGCAGTGGCACACGGGCCGTACTACACGTTCTACTCGATTCATCTTGTCGGCTTCGGCTTCACCAAGAGCGCCGTCGGCTGGCTGTGGTCGATCGGCGTGATTTGCGAAATCGCGATATTTTTCTGGATGGCGCATTTGTTTCGCGCATATTCGATGCGCCAGGTGCTTATTGCCAGCTTTGCACTGACGGCCCTTCGCTTCGCGCTCATCGCAGCGTGCGCGGACAATCTCGTCCTGCTCGTCATCGCGCAAACGCTGCATGCCGCGAGCTTCGGCTCGTTTCACGCGGCAGCGCTCGGCTATGTGCATCGCTTTTTTCGCGGCCGGCACCAGGCGCGTGGCCAGGCGATATACACGAGCCTCACATTCGGCCTCGGCGGCACGCTCGGCGGGTTATATGCAGGCTATGCGTGGGAGCATTTCGGCGCCGTGCGGACGTTCGCCGGCGCGTCTTTATGCGCTTTCGCGGGAATGTTGATCTTATGGCGCGGCCTCGATGATCACATCGCGCCGCGGAGTGAATAAGCTCCATCCATCATGCGTGCATCGCATCCGGTCATGAGCGTGCCGCATCTGGTCAGGGATGCGCCGATTATGGGATAATTTAAGGTTCCAAGTTATGAACCGAGTCAGCAAAGAACCTATGGCCGCGCGCACGCTTTACGACAAATTATGGGACGACCACGTAGTTCATCAGCAGGACGATGGCACTGCGCTGATTTACGTCGACCGCCATCTAGTGCATGAAGTTACGAGCCCGCAGGCCTATGAAGGCCTGGAAGTCGCCGGCCGCAAGCCGTGGCGCGTGGGCTCCATCGTGGCGACCGCCGATCACAACACCCCGACCCGCAACTGGGACAAGGGCATCACGGATCCCGTGTCGCGCCTGCAAGTCGAAACGCTCGATGCGAACATCAAGAAGTGGGGCGCATTGAGCTATTTCCCGTTCCTGCATGCGAAACAGGGCATCGTGCATGTCATCGGGCCGGAAAATGGCGCGACGCTGCCGGGCATGACGGTCGTGTGCGGCGATTCGCACACCAGCACGCACGGCGCGCTCGGCTGCCTCGCGTTCGGCATCGGCACATCCGAAGTCGAGCATGTCATGGCTACGCAGTGCCTCGTGCAGAAAAAAACCAAGGCGATGCAGGTGCTGGTCGAAGGTCAACTCGGTGACGGTGTGACCGCGAAAGATATTGCGCTCGCCGTCATTGGCAAGATCGGAACGGCAGGCGGCACCGGCTATTCGCTTGAATTCGCCGGCAGCGCTATACGCGCGCTATCGATGGAGTCACGCCTGACGTTGTGCAATATGGCGATTGAAGCGGGCGCGCGTGCAGGCATGGTTGCCGTTGACGAGACGACTATCGAATATGTGAAGGGCCGGCCGCTGGCGCCGACAGGAGCGATCTGGGACCAGGCGGTCGTCTATTGGCGCACGTTGACCAGCGACGAGGGCGCGAAGTTCGACAAGGTTGTGCCGCTCGCTGCCGCGGACATACAGCCGCAGGTGACCTGGGGTACGTCCCCGGAAATGGTCACTACGGTCGGCGGCAAAGTGCCGGACCCGGCGAAAGAATCCGATCCGGTAAAGCGCGAATGGATGGAGCGCGCGCTCAAATACATGAATCTGCAACCTAACACGCCGATCACCGATATTCAGATCGACAAGGTTTTCATCGGGGCGTGCACCAACTCCCGCATTGAAGATTTGCGCGCGGCGGCGGCGGTCGCGCGCGGCCGTAAAGTGGCGGGCAACGTCAAGGTCGCGATGGTCGTGCCCGGCTCGGGCCTGGTTAAACGCCAGGCCGAAAAAGAAGGCCTCGATAAGATATTCGTCGAAGCCGGATTCGAATGGCGCGAGCCCGGCTGCTCGATGTGCCTGGGCATGAACGAGGACCAGCTATCGCCGGGCGAGCGCTGCGCGTCGACTTCGAACCGCAATTTCGAAGGCCGGCAGGGCGCGGGCGGCCGCACGCATCTGGTCAGCCCGGCAATGGCCGCGGCAGCGGCAGTCAGCGGGCACTTTGTCGACGTGCGGCAACTCGTTTAGGAACTGACATGGACAAATTCATTTCGCGTGAAGGCCTCGTAGCACCGCTCGACCGCGCCAACGTGGACACCGATGCGGTCATTCCCAAGCAGTTTCTGAAGTCGATCAAGAAGACGGGCTACGGGCCAAACCTGTTCGACGAATGGCGCTATCTCGACCACGGCGAGCCGGGCATGGACAATTCCAAGCGTCCGCTCAATCCCGATTTCGTGCTCAATCAACAACGTTATCAGGGCGCACAGATCCTGCTCGCGCGCGAAAACTTCGGATGCGGCTCATCGCGCGAGCATGCGCCGTGGGCGCTGTTGCAGTTTGGATTTCAAGCGGTGATAGCACCGAGCTTCGCGGACATCTTCTTCAACAACAGTTTCAAGAACGGCCTGCTGCTGATCAAGCTCGACGCTAAAATCGTCGACCGTCTGTTCAAGGAGGCGGCCACGCAGCCGGGCTACCGGCTCGCTATCGATTTGGCCGAGCAAAGCGTCACGACGCCGGGCGGCGAAACGATCAAATTCGAAGTTGACCCTTTTCGCAAGCACTGCCTGATGAACGGCCTCGATGAGATCGGCCTGACACTCGAGCATGCTGACAAAATCAAGGCGTTCGAGACGAAGCGGCGCACGCAGCAACCCTGGATTTTCAACTGATTTGTTGCCGGGCGCCCGCGGTGAATTGCCGGCGGAGCGCTTGCACGCGTGATATTTGTGGCTGCGGCCACCGAGGTTCAAGCAAATGAAAATCGCGGTTCTTGCCGGCGACGGCATCGGTCCTGAAATTATCGCGCAGGCGATGAAAGTGCTCGACGTTTTGCGGCGCGACGGCCTCAAGATCGAACTCGAAGAAGCGCCGTACGGCGGCGCCGGCTATGATGCGCACGGCGATCCGCTGCCGTCGTCGACGCTTAAACTTGCGCGCGAAGCAGACGCTGTTCTTTGCGGCGCTGTAGGCGGCCCGCAATACGACGCACTGCCGCGCGAGAAGAGGCCCGAACAGGGCATTCTGCGCATCCGCAAGGAACTGCAGCTTTTCGCCAACCTGCGGCCGGCGATGCTGTTCGAAGAGCTGGCGAGCGCTTCGTCGCTCAAGCCCGAACTCGTGGCGGGTCTCGACATCCTGATTTTGCGCGAGCTCACGGGCGATATTTATTTCGGCGAACCACGCGGGCGGCGCACGAATGCGCGCGGCGACCGTGAAGGCTACGACACGATGCTCTACTCAGAGCCCGAGATACGGCGCATCGCGGACGTCGGTTTTCAGGCGGCGATGAAGCGCAGCCGAAAACTGACTTCGGTCGACAAGGAAAACGTCCTCGAGACGAGCCGGTTCTGGCGCGAAATCGTCAAGGACGTCGCCAGACAGTACCCGCAGGTCGAGTTGTCGCACATGTATGTCGACAACGCTGCGATGCAGCTCGTGCGCAACCCCAAGCAGTTCGATGTCATCGTCACCGGCAATATGTTCGGCGACATCCTGTCGGATGAGGCATCGATGCTGACTGGTTCAATCGGCATGCTGCCGTCGGCGTCGCTCGACGCGAACAACAAGGGGTTGTATGAGCCGGCGCACGGTTCCGCTCCTGATATCGCCGGCAAGAACATTGCGAATCCGCTGGCAACGATCTTATCCGCGGCAATGATGTTGCGTTACACCTTCAATCAGGAGGACGCGGCGAAACGCATCGAGGCAGCGGTGAAAAAAGTACTGGCGCAGGGTTACCGCACCGCGGATATTTACGAAACCGAAATGCGGCGCGTCGGGACCATAGAAATGGGCGATGCCGTCGTCGCCGCGATGCAGTGAACGCGCAGGCGTCAACGCCGATGGCGGATACAACGTTAGCTTTTATTTGGCCCAGGCGATCATGATGCGTACGGGTTTTGTCGGTTGGCGGGGAATGGTCGGCTCGGTGCTGCTGCAGCGCATGCGGGCCGAGCGTGACTTCGACCACATCGAGCCGGAATTTTTCACCACATCGCAGGTGGGCGGCAAAGGCCCCGCGATCGGGCGCGAATCCGCGCCGCTGCAAGACGCGAATTCGATCGCCGCGCTGAAAGCGATGGATGTCATCATCACCTGTCAGGGCGGCGACTATACGACGGCGATTTATCCGCAGTTGCGCGCGGCCGGCTGGCAGGGATACTGGATAGATGCTGCCAAAACGCTGCGCATGAAAGATGACGCCGTCATCATCCTCGACCCGGTCAACCTGCCGGTCATCAAGAACGCGCTCGCTAAAGGCATACGCAATTATATCGGCGGCAATTGCACCGTGAGCTGCATGCTGATGGGGCTGCACGGGTTGTTCAAGCATGACCTTATCGAATGGATGACATGCATGACTTATCAGGCTGCGTCGGGCGGCGGCGCACAGCACATGCGCGAGCTGCTCACCCAGTTCGGCCTTGTCCACGCGGAGGTCAAAGATCTGCTGGCGGATCCGGCATCGGCGATTCTCGAGATCGACCGCAGGGTGCATGCGAAGCAGACTGACGGTTCCCTGCCAATGGAAAATTTCCGCGGCGTGCCGCTCGCCGGCAATCTGATTCCGTGGATAGACCAGGACATGGGCAACGGCATGTCGCTCGAGGAGTGGAAAGGCGGCGCCGAGACCAACAAGATACTGGGACGCGGGCCGGCTTTCGGTGCGACGCCGACGCCCATTGATAGCGTGTGCGTGCGCGTTGGCGCCATGCGCTGCCACAGCCAGGCATTGACCATCAAACTAAAGCGCGACGTCCCCCTCGATGAAATTGCCGCCATGCTGGCGGCCGCCAATCAATGGGTGCGCGTCGTCCCCAACGAGCGTGAGCGGTCGGAACGCGAATTAACGCCCGCGGCCGTCACCGGCCGGATGCATATACCGGTCGGACGTCTGCGCAAACTGGCGATGGGCGGCGAATATTTGTCGGCTTTTACAGTCGGCGATCAGCTGTTGTGGGGAGCGGCGGAGCCGCTTCGCCGCATGCTGAGAATACTGCTCGAAAAGTAATCGGGTAAAGACGACAAATCAGCCGCGGAATAAAATGTGGCTGCGTCCGGCTTTCAGGCATTTTTCCACAGGGTCTGGAAAGAGCTGTCTGCTAAAATAGTGAGTATCGGCTAGCTAATAGATTCATAAGGTTAGAGGCAAGGTTAGCTTGCAACCCTAACTATTTGATGTTAATTTGCTTGTTGCTGAAAATAACAAGAGGTTGGGCTTTGCGCAAAATCCCATATAAAACATGGTTATGGGCGGGAATTTTCCTGCTGTACCCGTGGGTTGCCCATGCAGCAGGCTTGGGGAAGTTCACCGTCTTGTCCGCTCTTGGTCAGCCGCTGGCCGCGGAAATCGACTTGGTGTCGATACAGAAGGATGAATTGTCGTCCCTGACGGCACGCATTGCATCGCCCGACGCGTTTCAACAAGCCAACATCCAGTACAGCCCGGCGTTGATCGGGGTGCGCTTGAGCATCGAGCGCCGCAGCGATGGCAAACCTTACATCAAAGTGATCTCCACGCGGCCCGTTAACGAGCCTTTTCTTTCCGTTCTGGTGGAACTAAGTTGGGCGCAGGGCCGGCTGGTACGTGAGTACACGGCGCTTGTCGATCCGCCTGGCTATACGGCGCCAGTGACGCCACCGGTTGCATCCGCGCCCGTGGTGGTCGCGCCGGTCGCCCCCGAAACCAAGCCCATAGCGCCGACGCCGCAACCGGATAACGTGGCGACTGAAGCGGCGCCAAAGCCCGCGCAGAGACCAGCAGCCGTCGCCGTGCCGCGCCCGGCCGCGAGTGGCACAGATTACGCGGTTAAACGCGGTGACACGCTCGCCAAAATCGCGGCGAGCGTCAAACCTGAAGGCGTGACGCTCGACCAGGTTCTCGTCAGCCTCTACCGCAATAATTCGGACGCGTTCGCGGGCAATATGAACCGGCTTAAGACAGGCAAGATCCTGCGCGTCCCGGAGAAAGAGCGCATCGCCGAGACGGCGACGGCAGAAGCGACTAAGGAAGTCCGCGTGCAAGCATCGGACTGGAACAGTTATCGCCAGAAAGTAGCGGATGCCGCCGGCACCGCGCCCGCGGCAGAGACGCCGAAGTCGGCAACCAGCGGCAAGATAACGCCGAAGGTTGATGATAAGGCAACCGGCAAAGAGGCGCCCAAAGAGGTGCTGAAATTGTCGAAAGGCGAAACGCCAGTTGCCGGCCCAGCGGGCAACGGCAAGCCGGTCTCGGCCAAGGACCGTGTGCGCATGCTTGAGGAAGAAGCGACCGCGCGGGAAAAATCGCTCGCGGAAGCCAACGGCCGCGTCGCGCAGCTCGAAAAAAATATCAAGGACATGCAACGGCTGCTCGAGATGAAAGGCATAGCGCCGCCTGCCGGAAAACCCGCTGTACCGCCACCCCCCGCCAAGGCAGAGCCGGCGAAGTCGGAGCCCGTTAAAGCGGAGCCTGCGAAAAAAACCGAACCTGCAAAAGCAGATCCGGCAAAAGTGGAACCGGCAAAAGCGGAACCGGCAAAAGCGGAACCGGCGAAGGCAGAGCCGCCGAAGGATGCGGGCAAAGCACCGGTTGAGGCGGCAAAAGGCGACCAAAAAGGTACTCCAGCGGCGGTTGTCGAACCGGCTAAGGGAGATGCAACCAAAGCGGGCGATGCGGCTAAAGCCGAGCCGGCGCCCAAACCGAAACCCAAGCCCACCGCGCCACCGCCGCCTCCGCCCGAGCCCAGCCTCGTCGATCAACTCACTGATCCGCTGGTTCTCGCCGCAGGCATCGGCGGTCTGGTCGTGCTGGGTGGCGGCGCATTCTGGTTCGCACGCCGCCGCCGCGCGCAGGACGACGATACGCCGGGCGCGGCTTCTAAATCCGCGCCGACATTGGCTAAAGCCGCTCCTGCGACTGCCTCGACGATGGCAGCGTCGCCGATGGCGAGCCCCGTCGCCGGCAATGACGACGTCGATCCGCTGGCCGAAGCCGACCTCTATCTGAATTTCGGCCGCGACGCGCAGGCCGAAGAAGTGCTCAAGGAAGCGCTCGAAAAAAATCCGCAGCACGAAGAGGCGCAACTTAAATTGCTGCAAATCTACGCCGCGCGCAAAGACAAGGCGGAATTCGAAAAGATCGCGAAAAACCTGCATACTCAGACTGCCGGCATAGGCGACAACTGGCTCAAGGCGGCGGGCATGGGCTACGCGTTTGATGCCGAGAATCCGCTGTACGAAGCCGGCAAGGCGGCGCCGGCTGCTGCTGTAGTGCCGGTCGCTGGCGGCGCGGCGGTGGGCGGAACGGATCTTGATTTCGATCTCGAACTGTCGGCGGGCAGTGACCCGACGGCGACCGATGTGCCGCTCGACAGCGGTGAAAAGACCATGATAATGCGGCCGGGCGAGCTTGCTGCCATGTCTGGGGAAGTCAGCGATACCTCGGCAACCCAGGACATTACGCAGGATTCGGTGGCGGCCCAGGCATTCACGGCGGATGTTGCTTCGCCGGACTTTACCTTGAACGCGCCAGCGGGGGCTGCAACGACTAACGTTCCTGACTTTACGGTCGACGCGCCGCCCGACGAATCGACTCGGACGAATGTTACGGGCGATTCCGCGGCCAGCCCGATGGTGAGCGCGATTGATTTCAATTTCGATGCGCCGAAGGCGCCGGAACCGCCGCACGACAGTACGGTAATCATCAGTCCGGAAAATCAGGACAAGGCTGCAGATCTCGCGATGGATTTTGACATCGGTTCCAGCGCGCCGAAAGCCGCGGCACCGTCCGCTACCAGCTCAGTCGTGCCGCTTGACCCCGCGTTCATGCTCGACCTCGGCGGCGATGCACCGGCCGCCGCTACCGATGCCGGCAAGGCCGCGCCGGCGATTCCCGATATCAGGCTTGACGATCTCAACCTTACGCTCGATGACGCGCCCAAGGCGGACGCGGCTGCCGCGTCCGGCGGCGCCAAAGACGATCATTGGTACGACGTGCAGACAAAATTTGACCTCGCCAAGGCCTACCAGGAAATGGGCGACAAGGACGGCGCGCGCGAAATTCTGCACGAAGTCATCAAGGAAGGCGACGCCGCGCAGCAGGCGGAAGCGAATCAACTGCTCGCCGCCCTCGGCTGACGCACGACCGCGGGAACCGGCGCCGCCGGTTTTCCACGCTCGCTAACCTGACTGGCTGCGCTACGGTGCGGCCAGTTTTATTTTGGAGCGGCAGAATCCGCGATGAGAATCGCTCTCGGCATCGAATATAACGGCAGCGGCTTTTGCGGCTGGCAAACGCAGCCGTCAGGATGTGGCGTGCAGGACGCGCTGGAGCAGGCGCTGGCGGAGATTGCCGGCGAGAAAATCGCGACAATTTGCGCCGGGCGCACCGACACCGGTGTGCATGCCCTTGCGCAGGTCGTGCATTTCGATTGCGACGCCGCGCGGCCCGCTACGGCATGGGTTCGGGGGACGAACACGGGCTTGCCGGCGGCGGCTGCCGTAACGTGGATGCAGCAGGTGGGAGCGGATTTCAGCGCACGCTATTCCGCGACTGCGCGTTGCTATCGATACGTATTGCTGAATCATCCCGTGCGCCCTGCGCTCAACGCTGGTCGTGTCGCGTGGTTCCATGCGCCGCTGGATGTCGCGCAGATGCGCGATGCCGCAGCGTTGCTCACGGGCGAACATGATTTCAGCGCGTTTCGCTCCTCGGAATGTCAGGCGAAATCGCCGGTGCGCGAGTTGCGCCGTCTCGATATCCGCAGGAGCGGCGATTACATCGTGTTTGACCTGACTGCCAACGCGTTTTTGCATCACATGGTACGCAATATCGTCGGCTGTCTCGTCTACGTGGGCAACGGCAAGCATTCGCCGGCATGGGCCGGTGACGTGCTGGCCAGTTGCGACCGCACGCAAGCGGCGCCCACGCTCGATGCGTCGGGGCTATATCTCGCGCGCGTGAGCTATGATGCGAAGTGGGGAATACCCGCGCCGGCGCGCCGCGCGTGGTTTGACGAAAACTGAGTAAAGCAATGACGACTGCCGTGAAAATCTGCGGGATTACGCGCGAAGCCGATGCTGCTGCTGCAGCGCGGCTGGGCGCGCACGCGCTTGGTTTCAACTTCTGCGCGAAGAGCCCGCGCTTCGTGACGGCAGCCCGCGCGGCGGCGCTGATCAAAACGCTGCCGCCATTTATCACCGCGGTAGGCCTGTTCGTGAACCCCGCAGCGCGCGAGGTTGAAAACGTCTTGCGTGAAGTGCCGCTGGCTTTGCTGCAATTTCACGGCGAAGAACCGCCCGAATTCTGCGCGCAGTTCGGCACGCCGTATATCAAGGCGGCCCGCGTCAGGGCCGGGGTCGATTTGCTACAATACGCCCGGCTTTACGGCTCGGCGCGCGGCCTGCTGCTCGATGCTTTCGTGGATGGCATACACGGCGGCACGGGGACGGCATTTGACTGGAATCTGATCCCGAGCGAACTGCCGCTGCCGGTCACATTGTCGGGCGGCCTGCATCCCGGAAACGTGGCGGAAGCCATCCGGCGCGTTGCGCCGTGGGCCGTGGACGTCAGTTCCGGCGTCGAAGCGAGCCGCGGCATCAAAGATGCGCAAAAAATTGCGGCATTCATGAAAGAGGTGCGTAGTGCGGATGTATGACCTGCCCGACGACAACGGACATTTCGGCCCGTACGGCGGCGTATTCGTCGCTGAAACGCTGATTCAGGCGCTCGATCAGCTGAAGGCGGAGTACGAGCACTACCGCAACGATCCCGCGTTCCGTGCCGAGTTCGAGTACGAGCTCAAGCATTATGTCGGCAGGCCGAGCCCCGTCTATCACGCCAGGCGCTGGTCCGCGCATTTCGGCGGCGCGCAGGTGTATCTCAAGCGTGAAGACCTCAATCACACCGGCGCGCACAAGATCAACAACACGGTAGGCCAGGCTCTGCTTGCCAAGCGCATGGGCAAGCCGCGCGTAATCGCCGAGACCGGCGCGGGCCAGCATGGCGTCGCGACCGCGACGGTTGCCGCGCGATACGGCATGAAGTGCGTCGTTTATATGGGGTCGGAGGACATCAAACGCCAGGCGCAGAACGTCTATCGCATGAAGCTTCTGGGCGCCAGCGTAGTGCCGGTCGAGTCCGGCTCGAAAACGCTCAAAGACGCGCTCAACGAGGCAATGCGCGACTGGGTCACTAATGTGAACGACACTTTTTACATCATAGGCACGGTCGCCGGCCCGCATCCGTATCCGATGATGGTGCGCGATTTTCAGTCGGTAATCGGCATCGAAGCGAAGCGGCAGATGCAGGAGATGGCAGGGCGCCAGCCGGATGCAGTGCTCGCGTGCGTGGGCGGCGGCTCCAATGCGATGGGCTTGTTCTATCCGTATATCACGGAAGAAAAAGTGCGCATTGTGGGCGTCGAGGCGGCGGGTCATGGACTCGAGACCGGCAAGCACGCTGCGACTCTGACCGCCGGCAAGCCGGGTGTCCTGCACGGCAACCGCACTTATCTGTTGCAGGACGACAACGGCCAGATCATAGAGACGCATTCGATATCAGCGGGCCTCGATTATCCGGGCGTCGGACCCGAGCACGCCTGGTTGAAAGACAGCGGCCGAGCGGAATACGTGTCAGTCACCGACGACGAAGCACTCGCCGCATTTCACGACCTGTGCCGGCTGGAAGGCATCATACCGGCGCTTGAATCGAGCCACGCGCTCGCCTATGCGGCGAAAATGGCGCCACGAATGAAGAAAGATCAAATCCTGCTCGTCAATCTCTCCGGCCGCGGCGACAAGGACATGCACACGGTCGCCGAAAAATCCGGCCTCAAATTCTAGCCGCGATGTCGAGAATAGACGCCACGTTCGACGCGCTGCGCAAGCGGGGCAGGAAAGCGCTGATACCTTTTATCACCGCCGGCGATCCCGACCCCGCGCTGACCGTGCCGCTGATGCATGCACTGGTGGAAGCGGGCGCCGACGTGATCGAGTTGGGTGTGCCGTTTTCCGATCCGATGGCGGACGGCCCGACCATACAGCGGTCGAGCGAGCGGGCGTTGAAGCACGGCACGTCGCTCACCCACGTGCTCGATTTTACCGCCGAATTCCGCAAGACGGACAGCAAGACGCCCGTGGTGCTCATGGGTTATGCGAATCCGATCGAGGCGATCGGCCACCGGAAATTCGCAGACAAGGCGCTGGCGGCGGGTGTGGACGGTGTACTGGTGGTCGATTATCCGCCGCAGGAAGCCGCTGAATTTGCACAGTTGCTCGCCGAGCGAGAAATCGATGCCATCTTTCTGCTGTCGCCGACTTCGACCGAGACGCGCATCAAGGAGGTCGCGCGCTACGCTCGCGGCTACATTTACTACGTGTCGCTGCGCGGCGTGACCGGGGCCGCGAACCTCGACGTTGGCGAGGTCGCGAAAAAACTGCCGGAAATTCGCGCGCACATCAAGCTTCCAATCGGCGTCGGCTTCGGCATACGCGACGCGCAAACGGCGCGCGCGGTAGCGGCTGTTGCCGATGCGGTCGTCATCGGCAGCCGCCTGGTGCAGGAAATCGAAACGAGCCCGCGTGCCAGCGTGCTGGACAATATATCGAAGCTGGTCAAGGATATCCGCAGTGCGATCGACCGCTAAAGAATCATGGAGCGAGGGGATTGCGCTCTATTGCAGGTCCCGTGACTTCAGCGGTAACCTCGGCTCTTCAGTCACAGCTTCCCCCAGAGGAACGCCATGAGCTGGTTGAAAAAACTATTGCCGCCCAAGATCAACCGCGACGGCGGCAGCCCGAAAAAAAACGTCCCCGAAGGGCTATGGAGCAAGTGCGACGCTTGCGAAGCGGTGCTCTACCGCACCGATCTTGAAAAGAACCTCTCCGTCTGTCCCAAATGCAATCACCACAACCGGCTGTCGGCGCGCGAACGTCTCGATTCGCTGCTCGATGCCGAAGGCCGCTATGAAATCGGCTACGAAGTCTTGCCCGTCGACACGCTCAAGTTCAAGGACAGCCGCCGCTACACCGAGCGTCTGGACGAGGCGCGCAAAGAGACTGAGGAGGACGACGCACTGATCGTCATGCAGGGGAGCATCAAGACCATTCCGCTGGTGGCCGCAGCGTTCGAATTCAGGTTTCTCGGCGGCTCGATGGGTTCCGTCGTCGGCGAGCGTTTCGTGCGCGGCGTGCAGGTCTGCCTCGAGCAAAAACTGCCTTTTGTGTGCTTCACCGCGAGCGGCGGTGCGCGCATGCAGGAAGGCCTGCTGTCGCTGATGCAGATGTCGAAAACGTGCGCGGCGCTCACTCAGCTCGGGGCCGAAAAGCTGCCTTTTATCTCGGTGCTGACCGACCCTACGATGGGCGGCGTGTCGGCGAGTTTTGCGCTCATCGGCGATGTGGTCTTCGCCGAGCCCAGGGCGCTGATCGGATTTGCCGGGCCGCGCGTAATCGAGCAGACCGTGCGCGAAACATTGCCGGAAGGTTTTCAGCGCTCGGAGTTCCTGCTCGAGCACGGCGCGATCGACCTCATCGTCGACCGCCGCGAAATGCGCGACAAGCTGGCGAGCGTCATCACGCTGCTCCAGAAGCTGCCCGCGGCAGCGTGATCTCCCGCACCCCGTAAGGCCGCGTCGTGGAAAAAACTCCGTCGCGCACACTGGCGCAGTGGCTCGCTTATCTCGAGCAGTTGCATCCCCACGCCATCGCGATGGGACTCGAGCGCGTATCGCGCGTCGCGCAAGCGCTGGCGCTGCCGTCCGTGCCCGCGTTCGCCGTCATCACCGTCGGCGGCACGAACGGCAAGGGCTCGTGCTGTGCAATGCTGGAAGCCATCCTGCTCAACGCAGGTTACCGCGTCGGCTGCTATACCTCGCCGCATCTGATCGATTACAACGAGCGTGTGCGCATCGGCGGCCGCAGCGTTGGTGATGACGAGCTGGGCGCCGCATTCGCGCGCATCGAGGCCGCGCGCGGCGAAATCTCTTTGACTTATTTTGAATTCGGCACGCTGGCTGCCGTGCTTGCATTTGCTGCCGAAAAAGTTGACGTAGCTCTACTCGAAGTCGGGCTGGGCGGACGCCTCGACGCAGTCAATGTTTTTGACGCCGATTGTGCGCTGGTGGCAAGCGTCGATCTTGATCATCAGGATTATCTCGGGCCGACGCGCGAAGCGATCGGTTTTGAGAAAGCGGGCATATTCCGTGCGGGCCGTCCGGCAATTTGCGCCGATGCCGACCCGCCGGCGAGCCTGGTCGGGCACGCGCGCGCAACCGGCGCCGAGCTGCAGGTGATAGACCGAGATTTCGGTTATGTTGCGACTCCCCAGCAATGGCGTTACTGGGGCTCCGGCGGCAAGCGTCACGGTCTGCCCTATCCGGCGCTGCGCGGCACTTTTCAACTCGGCAACGCTTCTGCATGTATTACCGCGCTCGATACGCTGCGCGCGCGCTTGCCAGTGACTGCACAGGATGTGCGCAGCGGGTTGTTGCAAGCCGAAATCGCAGGGCGCTTTCAAGTCTTGCCTGGCCGACCACAGGTCATCCTCGACGTCGCCCACAATCCGCACGCCGCGCGCGGGCTGGCGATTAATCTTGCGGCGATTCCAAAGGGCGGCCGCACGATTGCGGTATTTGCCATGTTCAAGGACAAGGATATCGCCGGCGTTATAGCGGCGGTCAAGGACAGAATCAGTGACTGGATGGTCGCGGACGCCGCAGGCGTGCGCGGTGCTACCGCGGCCCAGCTAAGTGCGGAAATAAGAGGTGCCGGCGCAAGCGCAGCCGTGATTGAATTTTCCGATGTCGCGGCGGCATGGCATGCCGCCTGTAAATCAGCGGCCGATAATGATAAAATCGTTGTTTTCGGATCGTTTCTTACCGTTGCCGCGGTGATGCGGGAGCGGCAACGCGGGTAAAAACTCCGGACGAACATGGCGAAATCAATTAGCGAAGAAGAGCTGCAACTCAGAAAACGCGCGCGCCGCCGCCTGGTCGGCGCGATAGCCCTCGTAACCATCATCGCGGTGTTCCTGCCGATGGTGCTCGATCATGAGCCCAAACCTGTCAGCCAGGACGTCAGCATCAAGATTCCATCGCCTGATTCCGGCGCTTTTACCTCGAAGATAGTACCGGCCGCGCCGGCGCCGAAACCCGCGCCCGAGCCGGCCACCAAAGCTGCCGAGTCAATCCAGACGGACGCTCCGGCCCCGCCCGTCGCGAAGGCCGAAACGAAGGGGGCTGCCGCCAAACCTGTGCTGACTGCCGCCGTGCCGCCCGAAAACGACACCGAAGCAGCGCCGCCAAAGAAAACAGCCGACAAGCCGGCGGCGCCGGCAAAGGCAATCGAAAAATCCGCCGCGCCTGCCAAAGCGGTCGAGAGACCGGCCGCTCCGGAGAAACCGAAAGCAGCAGAAGCGTCGAAACCGGCTGAAAAAATCAAGCCCGCGACCAAGGGCGTCGCCGGCTATGTGGTGCAAATCGCCGCGCTCAATGATGCGGACAAGGCGAAGCAGATGCGCGACCAGATTGCGGCTGCCGGCGTCAAGGCCTACACGGAGGTGGTGCCGACCACCAAAGGCAATGTGACTCGCGTGCGCGCAGGGCCTTTCGCGGCGCGCGGAGATGCAGACAAGGCGCGCGACAAGCTGAAGGCGCTTGGGCTGAGCGGAAACGTCATCCCGAAATGACGTGGATAGACTACACGGTCATCGCTATCGTCGGCATTTCGGTCTTGTTGAGCATCATCCACGGTTTCGTGCGCGAACTGCTGTCGCTAGCATCGTGGGTCGCCGCATTCGTGGTAGCGCAGATGTTCGCGGGCGACGTCGCGCCGCAACTGCCCGCCGCGCTGGCGAACCCGTCATTGCGCTTGCTCGCGGCATTTCTGTGCGTGTTCCTCGCAGTCATGCTGATCATGACGGTAGTCGCGATGGTCGTCTCGCGCCTGGTCAAGACCGCGGGGCTGGGGTTCGCGGACCGCGCGCTGGGCGCGGTATTCGGGTTGGTGCGCGGCTTGGCGATAGTTCTGACCGCGGTATTGCTGGCCGGGTTGACTACATTGCCGCGTCAGCCGGCGTGGCGAAATGCATTGCTGAGCGAACCACTTGTAATATTGGCGAACTCGGTTAAAGTCTGGTTGCCTGACGATATGGCGAAGCACATCAACTACGGGTAGGGACTGTTATGTGCGGCATCTTAGGCGTGGTAGCAAAAAATTCCGTTAACCAGGTCCTCTATGACGGGCTGCTGGTGCTCCAGCACCGCGGCCAGGACGCCGCCGGGATAGTCACCGCCGAGGGCGCCACCTTCCACATGCACAAAGGCGGCGGCATGGTGCGCGACGTCTTCCGCACCCGCAACATGCGCGGGCTGCTCGGCGCTTGCGGCATCGGACACACACGCTACCCGACCGCCGGCTCTGCATGGTCTGCCGCCGAGTCCCAGCCGTTTTACGTTAACTCGCCGTTTGGCATTGTGCTTGGCCACAATGGCAACCTGACCAATACCGCGCAACTGAAAAGCGATCTGTTCCGCCAGGATCTGCGCCACGTCAACACGAATTCGGATTCCGAAGTGCTGCTCAATGTGCTTGCGCACGAATTGCAGGAGGGGGCGGCCAACTACAAGCTCGATCCAGCCACGATATTCGCGGCGGTTTCCGGCGTGCACCGGCGCTGCCGCGGCGCGTACGCGGTAGTGGCAATGATCGCGGGCTATGGTTTGCTCGCGTTTCGCGATCCGTACGGCATACGCCCGCTGGTCTACGGCAAGATGGAGACCGAGCACGGCACCGAATATCTGGTGTCGTCGGAATCGGTAGCGCTGGACGCGCTCGGTTACCAGCTTGTGCGCGATATCGCGCCGGGCGAGGCCATCTTCATCGACGAAGACGGCCACTTCTACGCCCAGCAATGCGCGCTCAATTCGACGCTCAATCCGTGTATTTTCGAATACGTTTACCTCGCGCGGCCCGATTCAGTGATGGACGGCATTTCGGTCTACGAGACGCGCCTGCGCATGGGCGAAAGCCTGGCCGACAAAATCAAGCGTGAATACGGCCATCTCGATATCGATGTCGTGATTCCGATTCCCGATTCGAGCCGTCCGGCCGCGATGCAGCTCGCGAACCGGCTGAACCTGCCGTACCGCGAGGGTTTCATCAAAAACCGCTACATCGGGCGCACGTTCATCATGCCGGGGCAGGGCATCCGCAAAAAGTCGGTGCGCCAGAAGCTGAATGCGATCGGCATGGAGTTCAAGGGTAAGAATGTGATGCTGGTCGACGATTCGATCGTGCGCGGCACCACCAGCCGCGAGATCGTGCAGATGGCGCGCGAAGCCGGTGCGCGCAAAGTGTTCTTCGCGTCGGCGGCGCCGCCTGTGCGATTCGCCAATGTCTATGGCATTGACATGCCGACGCGCGACGAGCTGATCGCGACCGGCCGCAGTGACGAGGAAATCGCGCGCGAGATCGGCGCCGATCAACTGATTTATCAAGACCTCTCCGCGCTGATCGACGACGTGCGGTCGGTCAATCCGAAAGTAACTGCATTCGAAGACTCCTGCTTCAGCGGAAATTACGTCACTGGCGACGTTACGCAGGCGTATCTCGACGGCGTCGAAGCGCAGCGCCGCGAAGGCAGCAAGCAGGCAGCATTCGCGGCGTCGCAGCTCGATCTTAACCTCGAGGTAGTCGACTAAGCTGCGCGGACGTGAATTTGACAAGTTATCCACGGGCGGGTAACTTGCGATCTGCGCCGATTTGAGATCAGCTTGCGGGCGCCGCCGGTACAGGTAAGCAGCATACACCGGACGAAAAATAAATACGGCTAAAGCGAGCCAGAACCCGGTCCGCGCTAGCTGATCGGGTTTTTTATTGGGAAATTTTTCATGAAGAACGGCTTTACCACGACGATCCTGCATGCGGACCTCGATGCGCCCATCGAGCACTTTGCCGTGCACAAGCCGATGCACACTGCAGTGGCCTACGGTTATGCCGACGCGCGGGAACTGGCGAAGGTATTCAAAGGCGAGCAGTCCGGCTATGTCTACGGCCGCCAGGGCAACCCCACCACTGCTGCGCTGGAAGCGAAAATCAGCAAGATGGAAGGCGGCATCGCGAGCGCCTGTTTCAGCACCGGCATGGCTGCAATTGCTGCCACATTCCTCGCCTTGCTGCGCGCCGGCGATCACGTCGTATCGAGTTCGTTTTTGTTCGGCAACACTAATAGCCTGTTCGGTACTTTTGGCGCCTTGGGTATCGACATCAGCTTTGTCGACGCCACCGACGTCAACAACGTCGCGCAGGCGATCCGGCCCAATACCCGGCTGGTATTCGTGGAAACCATCGCCAATCCGCGCACCCAGATCGCCGATCTGGCGCGCATCGGCGAACTTTGCGCCACTCGCGGCGTGCTCTACGTGGTCGACAACACGATGACTTCACCTTATCTGTACCAGCCGAAGCGGGACAAGGCGAGTCTTATCATCAATTCGCTGACCAAGTACATCGGCGGTCACGGCAATGCATTGGGAGGCGCTGTGACCGATACCGGGCTTTACGACTGGACGCGTTTTCCCAATATTTACGACAACTACAAGAACGCGCAGTCCGCGCTCTGGGGAATATTGCAGATACGCAAGAAGGGATTGCGCGATATCGGCAGCACGCTGGCAGCGGAAGCCGCCCACCGCATTGCGACCGGCGCCGAAACGCTGGCGTTGCGGATGGAGAAGTCCTCCGATAACGCACTGCAACTCGCGCGCTTCCTGGCCGCCCACCACAAGGTGACCAAAGTGTATTACCCGGGTCTCGAAGACCATCCGCAGCACCGGCTTGCGCGGGAGCTCTTTAAAACCTGCGGTGCGCTCATGAGTGTGGAACTGGCAGATGGCATCGACTGCTTCGATTTTCTCAATCGGCTGATGCTCGTGATCTCATCCAGCCACCTGGGCGACAACCGGACGCTGGCGATTCCAATCGCCCACACAATCTATTGGGAGATGGGTCCCGAGCGGCGGGCGGAGATGGGCATCGCCGACTCGCTGATCAGGCTGTCGGTAGGCATCGAAGACCTCGATGACCTGATCGGCGATTTCAAGCAGGCGCTCGCCTGATCAGGGCAAATGCTCAGCGGATATGAAGCGGAGTTTGCAGAGCTGAGATTTCAGCGCCGGCAGTAGACCGACGTGTGGTGGCATTGCGAATTCAGGTAATAGCCGCGATCGAGTAGAAAGCGGTATATCTCCGAGTGTTGCGGGGCGTTCAGATCGATACTTTGATCTTCGACGGCAATAATGGCGGGTTCCCGGCGCTGCCAGTCGTTGGAACGTAAAACGGCAAGATCCCCGCCTTCGACGTCGACGTTCAGAAAGTCCACGTGCGCTATTCCGGTCGCGTCGAGTAATTCGTCGAGGCGCCGGACTTCGACTTGCCGGGTGCCGGCACGCTTAGCGGTGGTTTCCGCCGAATATTTTGCCGCCACGGCAGGGTCCAGCGTGTTCATTGATCCACCCTCGAACAACAGCAGCGTGGCCGCCCCGCTGGTATCCGAAACCGCGCAGTTGTGAACGATGTCTTCGGGGCGCGCCTGCGCGTAGAGCGGCAGATACTGCTGGTCCGCATCGACGACGAGGCCTCGCCAGCCGGCGCAATACATTAGATAGGTCACCGAGTAGTTCGTCGGATGAAAGCAGCCAATGTCGACATAGGTTCCCGTCGGCCGGTAGCCGAAAAGCTTCCACACCAGCCGGTCTTCCCCGCACTGGGAGTACGAGGGGATCGGAAATGTCATCTTCGCCATCGCGTATGCCTACGCCGGCAACGGTATTGCGCGGCAACCCGCACCGTCGCAGGCGAGATAGCTGCCGCGCGTATACCAATCGGCGAGCACCCAGCGCTCGCACTGATGGCCGTCGACCACGTGCTGGTGCCGTGCCGGACGGTGGGTATGGCCGTGGATCAGGCGCGGGTAGCGGTATTCGCGCAGCACCGCTTCAACGGCCGCGGGTGTCACGTCCATGATGGCTTCCGATTTGAGCTGCTTCTTTTCAGTATTTTCCGCGCGCAAGCCAGCGATGATTTCCTTGCGCGTGGTGACAGGCTGTGTAAGGAACTGCTGCTGGAATTCCGGATTGCGCACTTTGGCGCGGAATTGCTGGTAACCGGTGTCTTCCGTGCACAAGGTGTCGCCGTGCATTAGCAACGTGGGTGTGCCGTAGAGCGTAAGCAGAATCGGATCGGGCAGCAGCCTGGCGCGACAGGCGGCGCCGAAACGCTCGCCGATCAGGAAGTCGCGGTTGCCGTGCATGAGATAGAGCGCAACGCCGCTGTCGCTGAGTGTGCGTAGCGCCGACAGCACCGAGCCATTGAACTCGTCGTCATCGTCGTCGCCTGCCCAGTATTCGAACAGGTCGCCGAGGATGTAAAGCGCTTCAGCGCGTGCGGCGGGACCGCGCAGAAAATCGAAAAACGTCTGGTTGATGGCGGGACGGGAAGGGCAGAGATGCAGGTCGGAAACAAAAATGCTGTGCGCCATAGGATTGAGGAGCCGGGATCGAGGAGTGAGGGCCAGTGCTTTGCTCGACCCTCAATCCACGATCCTCAATCCTGCCGTCAGACCACTTCCGCTTTCTCGATGACAACATCGTCGACCGGCACGTTCTGGTGGCCCATGCGAGTGCCCGTCTTGACGCCCTTGATCTTGTCGACAACGTCGGTGCCGCCCGTGACTTTGCCGAACACGCAGTAGCCCCATCCCTGCGTATTGGGCGCGGTGTGGTTAAGAAAATCATTGTCGGCGATGTTAATGAAAAACTGCGCGGTGGCCGAATGCGGATCCGAGGTGCGCGCCATGGCGACGGTGTACTTGCCGTTCTTGAGCCCGTTGTCGGCTTCGTTCTTTATCTGCGCGCCGGTCGGCTTTTGCTTCATGCCGGGCTCGAAGCCGCCGCCCTGAATCATGAAGCCATCGATCACGCGGTGGAAAACGGTGTTGTTGAATTGGCCGCTTTTCACGCAATTCAGGAAGTTCTCGACCGTGACGGGCGCCTTGGCCGCGTCGAGTTCGAGAGTAATGATGCCGAGCTTGGTGTGCAGCTTGACCATGATGCGTCCTTTACTTGGCGGCCGGTTTGTCGGCGGTTACAATTTTCGCGTCTTCGATGACAATGGTTTTTCGCGGCACGTCGGAAGGGAAAGGTCCCATTGGGCCGGTCTCTATCGCGGCTATCTTGTTCACGACGTCCATGCCCTTCGTGACTTTGCCGAATACGGTGTAACCCCAGCCTTGCGGGGTCGGCGCCGAATAATTGAGAAAGTCGTTGTTCTTGTGGTTGATGAAAAACTGCGCCGTCGCTGACTGCGGGTCGGAAGTGCGTGCCATGGCAATTGTGCCCAAGTCGTTCTTGAGCCCGTTGTTGGCCTCGTTTTGCACCGGTGAGCGGGTCTTTTTCTGCTGGAAATCGGCGGTGAACCCGCCGCCCTGAATCATGAACGTCGGAATCACCCGATGAAATATCGTTCCTTTGAAGTGCCCTTCTTTCACGTACTGCAGAAAGTTCTCGACGGTCTTCGGCGCTTTATCCGGATAGAGTTCCAGCGTAATGGTGCCCATATTGGTCTTTAATTCGACCTCGGGATTCGCCGCAACGGCGAGACTGTTGACGGCAAAAGCGAGCAACAAAGCGAAAAATGTAGTTTTCATGGTCTTCTGGTTGGGAAATAAAAAAAGTGGAGTTAAATGATGACAAAGCCGGACTGCGCCCGATTTGGCAGTTAACAATTCTGCGGTCAGGCGCTGCCTTCGTACAATATGCGCCACGCGCCTTTGTCGAAAATCCAGTACTGGCGCTTCTTCATTTGGTTCGAGAGGTTGCTGCTCGAGTACTCTTGATCGAACGTAACGACGGCGAGGTCGTCGCGTCCCGGATACAAAAACGCGCTGACGCGTTCGAGCTTGACCTTGACGTAATTCTTGGCAGCATTGACCTGCCGCTTCTGCCGGGACCATGCGGCGAGATTCTGCCCACCCGTCGAGAATCCCGGCGCGTAATGTTTAAGGTAGGTGTCGGCATCGAGGCTCTCCCAGTCGCGCCGCCACGCTTCCACGCTTCCCATCAGGTCTTTGCGCACTTCGCCGAGGGTCTCCGGTTTGATCCACTCGATGCCGTCCGTGATGATGACGGGTGTCACGCCGATGCGCATGTTCTTGCCGAGCGTTTCGAGGTCCTGATTGGTCAGCACCACGCAGCCGTCGCTGGCGCGGGGCGGGCGGCTATAGGTGTCCAGCGGCACGCCATGCAGCCAGATGCCGTTGCCTTCGCGGCCCTCGCGCCTGTCCATCTCGTTCGGATAACTGATCGGGAATGCGCCGATGCCGTAAAGAGCGCCAAGCTTGGCGCGCGGCAGATTGTCGGTAACGTGATAGACGCCAAGCGGCGTTTTCTTGTCGCCTTGCCGCATCTTGTCGGTGCCGTTCCTGCCGCTGGTCACATAGTAGTCGGCGAGGTAGCGCGGCACGCCATTGTTGTTCTCAAACACATAGAGCGTTGACTGCCGCGTATCGACGATCAGTACATGCTTTTGCTCGGGGCTCATCTGCAGCAGGTATTTGGGCACGCGGTCGGCGGGGCGCTCGAACTGGTAACGCGCAAGGCGCGCGCGTACTTCGGCGCGCAAGTCCTCGATGCGTTCGCGCGGGGCATTGGGCGCTTCGCCGATCTCGCGCAAAGGCCGCGAGCGCGCAAGCAACAGGTCGCCTTTGATCAGGTGCGCAAGCCGGAAGTTTGGATAGCTGCGTATGACTGTTTCGACCTCGGCCAGCGCCGCATCAAGGCGGTTGTTGCGAATCTCGATCAACGTCTTGACGAGCATCGCTTCCGGTTCTATCTGCGTGGCCTCGACGCTGGCTGCCGCGGGTTTCTGGGCTATCTGCCGGTTGCCCATGGCTGCGGCATCGGCCGCGCTGACGGCGAAAAGTGCGGCGGCGAACATCTGCACGAGCCGGGCCGCGGGGCCGGTCTGCCGCTGGATCAGGGTAGCCATCAACTGCCGACGCGCTCCTGCTGTATAAGCCAGCGCTCGCCGGTTTTGACCAGCACCAGTGTCTTGGTGCTCGCGACCTTGAGGTTGGCCGAGCGATAGCTCTGGCGAAACGTCACGGATGCGCGATTGCTGTCCGTGAATTTCACCTTGGGCGACTCGACGCGTACGTCTATTTTCTTAGGCTTGGCGATGCGCGCTTTGCGCGCAGCCGCCCAATCGGCGCGCGGCTCGCCGCCCGGGGTCTGGAAGTCGCTGGCATAAAATCCGAGGTAGCCATTGACGTCGTTGTCCGACCACGCTTTCGCCCAGCCGTTGACGGTCTTGAGCACGTCGCCGTCATTGGTGGCAGCCGGTTTGACCGGCTCGACTGCTTTGGTCGCTGCGGCAGGGGCCGTTGTCACCGGCACTACAGGCACGGGAATGACCGCTGCCGGCGGGGCTGCAGCCACTGCCGGTTTGCTTGCCGCTGCAACAACGGTCGGCGTCGTTTTGCTGGCGGCAGGCTTACCGGTGCCGCGCGTGCCGCTCGAGAAGAGTTCCTTGATCATCTCGAGCTTGGTTTGCGCGGCAGTGTTGCTCTTGTCGAGCTGCAGCGCCTTGTCGTAAGCCTGCGATGCCATCTTGGCGTAGATATCGCCGAGGTTTTCATGCGCTGTCGCATAGCTCGGGTGCGTGCGGATTGACATCTCGAGCGCGGTGCGCGCCTTATCGTACTGCCCCTGTGATGCATAGAGCACCGCAAGATTGTTGTACGGCTCGGGAAGTTCCGGATAGTCCTCGGTGAGGCCGGTGAATATCCTGATCGCTTCGGCCTGCTTGCTTTGCTCAGTAAGGATGAGGCCTTTGAGAAAACGTCCGCGCGCGTCTTTCGGATTTGTTTTTAAAAAATTATCTACGCGCTCGAGGGCCTGCGCCTGCTGACCCGCGCGAAACAGCTTGCCGGCATCTGTGTAGTCGTCGCTTTGCGCGCCGGCCACCGTGGCGAATAAAATCGCGGCGAGAAAGAACGCGCCTCGTGGAATCCAGCGCCACCGGAAGTGAAAAGTCATTGTGCTATACTTTTTCGGAATTTCAGGGTGTTAGTCAACTAATCTAACAGATTTTACCAAGAACCCCGCCTAATTTAAACACGTGTTTTGGTCGGGCGGGAAACCAGCCGGCCGCCTGAGCCTCCCGGGGGTGGCAAACCTGGATGGGCCCCGCCCCGGGGCGCGTCAGGCGAGGCCTAAGCGATGCCGCATTACCATGTGCCAAACCGTGCTCGATAAGCTCAACCGCCATGCTCAAACTCTATAACACCCTTTCGCGCGAGAAGCAGGACTTCAAGCCGATAGTTCCCGGCGAGGCGCGCTTATACGTATGCGGGATGACCGTGTACGACTATTGCCACCTCGGGCACGCACGCGTGATGGTCGTCTTCGACATGATCACGCGCTGGCTGCGTGCCGGCGGGCTGAAGGTCACTTACGTGCGCAATATTACGGACATCGACGACAAGAT
>JANYDM010000002.1 GCA_025363575.1 Betaproteobacteria bacterium
ACCCAATCACTCAATCACTCAATCACCCAATCACCCAATCACCCAATCACCCAATCACCCAATCACCCAATCACCCAATCACCCAATCACCCAATCACCCAATCACCCAATCACCCCACCCCGGTTGCTGGCGATCGAGTATGCGCTTGAGCGCCGTCAGATGAAGATCCGACTGCCCGCGCTCGGCATCCATTTGCGAGCGCGTCTGCGCGGCGATTTTTTCCGGCACTATTTTGAGCGGTCTGCCCGCGGCGAGGACCTGCAGCATACAGGCGCGCTCGAGGTAATAGAGATCGTCGAATGCGTAAGCCACGCCCGGCCCGCACACGATGACGCCGTGATTGGCGAGGAACAGCACGTCGGCCGCGCCCAGCTTGGCCGCCATGCGATCGCCTTCGGCATGGTCAAGCGCGAGCCCGGTGTAATCGCGGTCATAGGCCACGCGGCCATGAAAGCGCAGCGCATTCTGGCTTGCCCATGCAAGTTCCGCGTTGTCGATGATAGTGAGCGCCGTCGCGTACGGCATATGCGTATGCAATACGCACTGCGCGCGCGGGTTGGCGCGATGAATGCAACCGTGAATGAAAAATGCGGTCGGTTCCACTGCGTATTTGCCCGACACGTGCCGGCCATCGCGGTCGACGACGACCAGATCATCGGGTGTCACCTCCGACCAGTGCAGTCCCTGCGGATTGACCAGGAAGTGGCCGGGTTGCGCGGGCATGGCAAGGCTGAAATGATTGCATACGCCTTCGGCGAGCCCCAGCCGCTCGGCTGACCGCAACGCGCAGACAAGGTCGCGGCGCGCGTCGAGTTCTGCATAGGGTGGAGAGCTGTTTTTCAAGCGGCTTCCTCCGCTTCGAGATGCGCCTGGCGGCCGGGCGTCGCCAGCGCCGGCGACGCGAGCCCGCCGGTTATCAGTTGCCTGATCTCCTCGGTCATGTCCGGTCCGCGCAGGCTGTCGGCGATGAGCAGCGGCCGTGCCAGATTGCGCGCACGCGCAAAGAGACGGAAATAGCGCACGCCGCCGAAGGCGCCGACATATCTGGCGGCGAGCCGGCTTTCGATTGCGATGATGTCGTCGCGTGCGACCTCATGCCGCGAGAGCGTGTAGCCAAACCAGTTTCTCGCGGTGCGCAATCCCGCGCTGCTCACTTCGACCTGCAGCGAGTTGGCGGCGGTCCACACGGCGATCACGATGAAAAACTGACCGAGCAGCAGCAGGGGCAGCGCGAATACGCCGGCGAACGCGAGGGCCAGCATGCTGACCGCTGCCGTCTCGCCCGAGCTGACGAGCCCCGAAACCGCAGCGAGGCCGATCACGCTGCACGCGCCGCCAAAAAGCGCGAGCATCAACGCGGAACCGGCCGCGCGCAGCGGCGCAAAATACAGCGCAATGCCGTCAGGGCACTGCATGATGCGAACGGCGCCGACGCTATGCGCCGCAGGAGTTTCTGTCATCGCACGCGCCTTATTCGACCCTGACCCTGGCCGCTTTCGCGACCCGCGCCCATTTTTCGGTTTCGCTTTTCATGAACGCGGCGAACTCCTCCGGCGAATTGCCGATCGCGATACCGCCCTGCTGCAGGATTTTCTCCTTCATATCGGGCGCCCTGAGCATTTTCAGGAGGTCCGCGTTGGCCTTGACGATCATGTCGCGCGGCGTATTGGCGGGCATCACAACGCCCTGCCATGAGCTGCCGTCGAAGCCTTTGATGCCGCCTTGCTCGATGGTCGGCAGATCGGGCAGCGGCGAGAAACGGTCTTTGGTCGACACTGCGATCGCGCGCACTTTGCCCTGCTGCACGAACGGGAGCGCGGCAATCGCGGTGCTGAACGCAACGTCGATTTGCCCGGAGATCTGATCGATCATCGCGGGCGACGCGCCTTTGTACGGCACGTGGACGAGATCGATGCCGCCGGCCATCCACTTGAACATCTCCATCAGCATGTGCGGGCTCGTGCCGTTGCCGGTCGATGCGTAGGTCAGCACGCCGGGTTTCGCCTTGGCAAGCGCCACGAGGTCGCGTACATTTTTTACCGGTAGCGACGGATGGACCATCAGCAGGCTGGGCAAGGTCGCCATCAGAGTCACCGGCGCCAGGTCCTTCAGCGGATCAAAACCGAGCTTCGAATAGATCGACGGCGATATGCTTTGCGCGACGGTGAGCATGCAGATCGTGTAGCCGTCGGCCGGCGACTTCGCGCATATCTCCGCGCCGATGTTGCCGCCGGCGCCGGCGCGATTGTCGGCGACCACCTGCACGCCCCACGCCTCGGTGAGCCGCTGCGACGCGAGGCGGCCCATGATGTCGGTCGGTCCGCCGGGCGGAAACGGAATGATGAAGCGCACCGGTTTGGCGGGATAGGACTGCGCGAACGCGCCCGGGGCCAGCACGCTCACTATCACCGTAAGAGCGGCCTTGGTTGCGGTCTTCATTTTCTTTCCCTCGTCATTCGTCTTCGCGCCTGATTCGTTTTGATCGGTTCATGCGACGACCGGCGCGCGCCGGGCGGCTGCACGTGGTTTCGCCGGCGGATCGAGTTGATTCGCGGCCGCCGCATTGAGTGCGTCGGCGCCGGGATTGTCGCGCCATATGCCGATGAGATCCCACAGCACGCGCGCGTCCGCGAGCGCGCGGTGGCGCGCGTCGCACGTGATGGCATGACGCTCGATAAGCGTGTCGAGATTGTGCCGCGCATGGCCGGGGAAAAGTTTGCGCGACAGTTTTACCGTGCATATGACGTCGGCTGAATACTCGGCATCGAGGCGGCCGAATTCAGCGCGCAGGAAACCGTAGTCGAACCGCGCGTTGTGCGCTACCAGCAGCCTGCCGCGCAGCCGCGCGTGCAGCTCGTTTGCCAGCGCCGCGAATGTCGGCGCGTCCGCGACCATGCCGTCGGTGATGCCGGTCAACGCTTCGATGAACGGCGGAATGCCCATTTGCGGATTGACGAGAGTGCTCCATTCGCGCACGTACTCGCCGTTCTCGACTTCGATAAGTCCAATCTCCGTGATGCGGTCGATGCCCGCGGATGAGCCGGTGGTTTCGAGGTCGAGAAAGGCGAGCGAACGGTTGAGCATCGTCGAGGCGCCGGCTCAGGTCTGCGTAGCCGGCGGCACATCGGGTGATGCGTCACCGTTGCGCTCGCGCACCAATGTGCCGAGCTCGGCGAGCCGCGTCCCCAGGCGGTACGTGCCCGGCTCGATGCGGTCGACCATGCGGTTGCGCACCATCACGTTAAGTATGCGGTGAGCCGTAGACGGATGAAGCTGCGTTTGCGCTGCCAGCAGCTTGAGCGTGACCGGCGCGGGATGGGAGGCCAACGCGTCCAGCAGATTCATCATCCGGTCGATGACCTGGATCGAGGAGCGGGTTTCTTTTTCTTCTGTCACGGCGGCCCGTTGTTGTAGTAATGGATGAAACGCCGCGGATTTTACAATATGAAATCGGGCACAACAAGCGCGGCCACGGGATTAGCGCTTGATAATTGAGTAATCGACCGCGCGGCCGATACCGCGGCGAAATCCTTCGAGGCGCAGCACCTGGCCGGGCGTGATGTTGGCAAGATTCACATCGTTACCGAAGGTCTTGAGCAGCTCGACATGCTGCGTTGGAAAGCGGTAGGGGTCGGCTTCGATCACCAGCCGCTCGAACCATGGCTGCGTCTTCAATGCCGGTATCGCGTCGGCGCGCGCCGCCACCAGCATGTCGAAATCGCTTTGCTCGACGATGACATGCTCTATGCCCTGGGCGCCGACGGCAGCGACCACCGCGCCGAGTTCTTCGAGCGCGAGGGGCAGGGTAGGATTCTTGCGCCCGAATTCGTACTTGATGTAAATGCCGCGCTTCTGAAAGCGCTCGATAGCCCGCGCGCGCTCGTCCGGCGTGAGGGCGATGTAATTTTCGGAGATCTCGAGGCCGCCGATGTCGAGGTCGAGTAGCAGCTTTTCGAGCCCGTCGAGGTCGTTTTTCTGCCATGCATATTCGAACAGGATGCCGCCCGCGAACGGCGTCACGCCGAAGTCGCGGTACGTGCGCGCCGCGGCCTTGACGGTGTCGCGTGGCAGCAGCAGCGCATTCAATGCATAAATCTTCGCGTAGTCGATGTAGTCCGCGCACGCCGCGAGCAGATTGCGGATGCCTTCCGCCGCGCCTGTCCAGCCGAAAATATCGGGCCCGAAATCGATCATCGACGTGATGCCGCGCTTGCGCGGTTTGCCGGAGCGGGGAGGGAGGGCGAGAGTCATCTTACTCAGTCAAGATCTTGCAGCCGCCGATAAACCGCAGATAAACGCAGATAAACCAAAGCAGCGGGGATCGCGTCGGAATTAAACTGCATTACGTTTGTGGGGGAAACGGATTAACGGATAGTATAAGTTTCTTTCAAGCTTTCGTCGCAAGCATTCCATGCGCGTCCGAGCGAACGACGAGTCATGAGCAATTGCCGCAGATAAACGCAAAATTCACGCACATGTAAAATCCTTATGCATGTTCGGCGTTTGACTTATCTGTGTTTATCGGCGTTTATCTGCGGCTGCAACGTGTTTTAGATCGACGTGGAAACCATGGCTAAACAACCGAACATCCTGCTCATCACGTCCGACCAGCAACGCGGCGACTGCTACGGCTTCGAGCGGCCGGATGTCAAAACGCCGCATCTGGACCGGCTCGCGCGCGACGGCACGCGCTTTTCGGCGTGCATCACGCCCAACCTTGTGTGCCAGCCGTCGCGCGCGTCCATCCTGACAGGGTTGCTGCCGCTCACTCACGGGGTATGGGATAACGGTGTCGATCTCGATCCGAAAGTCGGCGCGCAGGGTTTTGCGGGCACGCTCGCGCGTGCGGGCTATCAGACGGCGTTCCTCGGCAAAGCGCATTTCGCGACCAAGTCCACATTCGCGCCGACCGGCACGCCGGAATGCAACAAAAGCCAGGCGAAGTACGGTCGCGGCTGGTGCGGGCCTTATATGGGGTTCGAACATGTCGAGTTGATGGTGCTTGGACATTTGCACCGCACGCGCCCGCTCGAGCAACCCGCGTGCGGACATTACGAGCGCTGGCTGACGAGCCGGGGCAACGGGGACGAGGCGATCAAATTGTGGGCGACTGGACTGCCGCCCGACGTCGGCGCTGCGCAAACGTGGAACTCTGCGCTGCCGGTCGCGTGGCACAGCAGCACATGGGCGGCGGACCGCGCGATTCACTACATGGAGCAGCGCGACAAACAGAAGCCGTTCTGCGCATGGGTGTCGTTTCCCGATCCGCATCATGCTTTCGATTGCCCCGAGCCCTGGTCGCGCCTTTACGATCCCGCAAGCCTTACGCTGCCCGCAAACCGGAAGAAAGATCTCGAGCGCCGGCCGTGGTGGCACAAAGCGTCGCTCGAAGGCAAACCGCAATTGTCCGATCCGACGATGCTCAAGTTCCGCGCTGAAGGCTCGCGCGTGCCCGACCAGTCCGATCTGCAGCTTGCGCACATGACCGCGAACTACTACGGCATGATTTCGCTGATCGACCATAACGTCGGCCGCATGCTCGAGGCGCTCGCCGCGCAAGGGCTGGCGGACGACACGCTGGTGATCTACTCCACCGATCACGGCGACATGCTCGGCAACCATGGGCTGTATCTCAAAGGCCCCACGCCGTACGAAGATCTGCTGCGCATTGGCATGATCGCGCGCGGACCGGGCGTCGCGGCCAACTGCGTTGTCGGGGAGCCGGTGTCGACTCTCGATCTCGCGGCCACGTTCTACGATTACGCCGGCGCGAGCGCGCCAATGGATGTGCAGAGCCGCACGCTGAAGCCGCTGCTCGGCGGGCACCAGTCGACGCGCGATGCGGCGTGGAGCGAATGGCACGTGCATCCGTCGCGCTGCGGAGTCGGGCTGCAGCTGCGCACCGTGCGCACCAAGACCCACAAGTGCACGTTCGAGCTCGCGTCCGGCGCCGGCGAGCTGTACGATCTCGTCAATGATCCCGGTGAAATGGATAACCGCTTCGACGATCCCGGCTATCGTAAGGTGCGCGCTGAACTCGAAGCGCTGATGCGTGCACGGCCCGGCAAGGTACAGGACAAGCTCGCTGAACCGATCGGCATGGCGTAAAAAGCGATAGCCATAGAGGACACAGAGGACACAGAGGACGCAGAGGACACAGAGGTCACGGAGCAAGAACGGAAAAAGATCGGCTGTGTTTCAAAAGAAGCGCGAAGCCGGTTTTTTCTCCGTGATCTCCGTGTCCTATGTGGCAAATGGTTTTGTTCTGCGGTGACTGGCATTGCCAAATGGGGTTTTCTGCGATAATCGGCGACGCAAAACTTCTGGGGGGGCGTCATGCGCATCACTGCAACATGGCTGGTATCGCTGTCGCTCGCCGCGCTGAGCCCAGTATCTTCGGCGCAAAACTATCCAAGTAAATCGATCCGCTTCCTGGTGGGGTTCGCGCCGGGCGGCTCGACCGATATCCTGGCGCGCCTGATCGCGCAGAAGATGTCGGACAATGTCGGCCAGCAAGTAGTGGTCGATAATCGCGCCGGCGCCGGTGGTATCATCGCTGCGGAGATTCTGTCGAAATCACCGCCCGACGGCTACACGATGCTGGCCTGCACGACCGGTAATTTCGCAATCATTCCGTACCTCTACAAGACAGTGCCGTACAACGCCGACAAGGACCTGCTGCCGGTGACGCAGACCGGATCGCTGCCGTACATCATCGTCATTCATCCGTCGCTGCCGGTCAAAAACGTGAAAGAGCTCATCTCGTTCGCGAAGTCGCATCCGGGGCAGATCAACTATGCATCGTCCGGTATAGGTTCCGCCTCGCACTTGTCGCCGGAGCTGTTCAAGTCGATGGCAGGCATCGATATCATCCACGTGCCGTACAAGGGTACGGGCCAGGCGATCGGCGACCTGCTCGCGGGCCAGGTGGTGATGATGTTCGACCAGCCGGTGAGCACGCTGCCGCACGTCAAGGCCGGCAAACTGCGCGTGCTGGCGATCACCAGCGGCAAGCGTTTCCCGACGCTGCAGGACATTCCCACCGTGGCGGAATCGGGTATCCCGGGATTTGAAGCGGTGTCGTGGGCCGGCGTGTGCGTGCCCGGCGGCACCTCGAAAGAAATCATCAACCGGCTGCAGGTCGAAACCTCGAAAGTGCTGAAGCTGCCCGATGTCACGGAGCGCCTGATGCGCGACGGCATCGAGCCGATCGGCAGCACGCCCGAGCAGTTTCACGTGTTCATCGAGCGCGAAAAAATCAAGTGGAGCAAAGTTGTCAAGGATTCCGGCGCGCGCGCGGATTGAATGGGTGATTAGGTGATTTAGTAATTATGTGACTAGGTGACTGAGTGATGAAGTTAACGAGCGACGCTGGATTATGTGACTAGGTGATTCACTCATCTCAGAATCACTTAATCATTGATGTTCGGAGGAAACCATGAAAAAAATATTGTCATTTGCAGCGGTCGCCACTTTTTTCGGCTGCGCACCCGCGCCAATTGCGCTAAAAGACATGGGCTCGTTCCACGTCGGCGGGCGCGAGATCGTCGTCTCCGGCAAGCCGGTCAAGGAAGTGACGTTCGCGCCGGGCGGCGTGCCGGCGAAAGTCGACCCGAACGGTGTCTATCAGGTTGAGCAGATGTACGTGCAGTATTTCGTGCCGCAAAACGAGCGCGGCACGCTGCCGCTGCTGATGTGGCACGGCGGCGGGTTGACGGGCGTCACGTACGAGACGACGCCGGACGGGCGCGAAGGCTGGCTTAATTACTTCATCAAAAAAGGCTGGACGGTCTATAACTCCGATGCCGTGGAGCGCGGCCGCGCGGGCTGGACGAACGAGTTCAAAGGCGAGCCGGTATTCCTGACCAAGGAAAATCCGTTCGAGCGCTTTCGCATAGGCACGGGCGCGGGTTCGTACAACAAAGACCCGGCGAAAATGAAAGCGCAGCCCGGCAGCCAGTTTCCGCTCGAGGGCTACGACAATTTCACCAAGCAGGGCGTGCCGCGCTGGACGACGACTGACGACGCGATCATCGCTGCGTATATCGCGCTCGTCGACAAAGTTTGTCCCTGTGTAGTCCTCGTGCACTCGCAGGCGGGGCAGTTCGGGCAGAAGGTCGCGCAGGCGCGCCCCGACAAGGTGAAAGCACTGGTGCTCGTCGAGCCGGCGGGCACCGGCGATCCCAGGCAACTCGACAAACTGAAGAACACCCCCATCCTGACGGTATACGGCGACTTTATCGAGCAGGACTCGCGCTGGCCGACGATACGCGCAAATCAGCTCGCGCAGCTTGAGCAGGTGCGCTCAGCGGGCGGCAGGTACGACGTGGTCAATCTTCCGCTGATCGGCATCAAAGGCAATTCGCACATGATGATGATGGACAAGAACAACCTGCAGGTCGCGGACGTGATCCAGGGCTGGTTGGAAAAGCAAGGGATGTATAAGTGAGTATGCAGGATTTGGGAGCCGGGATTCGATAGCCATGCGCGTCGGATTGTTCGTTACCTGCCTCGTCGATATGATGCGCCCCCGCATCGGCTTCGCGGCGCTGAAGCTGCTCGAGGGCGCGGGCTGCGAAGTCACTGTGCCGTCGACGCAGACATGCTGCGGACAGCCGGGCTATAACTCGGGCGACCGCAAATCAGCGCTGGCGCTCGCGCGTAAAGTGCTCGCCGAATTCGAGGCGTGCGAGTACGTGGTGGCGCCATCGGGATCGTGCGCCGGCATGATACGCGCGCACTATCCCGATCTGTTCGCAGACGATGCGACTGAACTTGAGCGCGTGCAAAACCTTTGCGCGAAGACTTATGAACTGACGGACTTCCTGCACAACGTCGCGAAACTCGGGAGCGTTGATGCCAGCTTCGACGGCACTATTACTTATCACGACTCGTGCTCGGGGCTGCGCGAGCTGGGCGTGAAAGCGCAGCCGCGCGCGCTGCTGGCGAAAGTCGGCGGACTCAAGCTGGTCGAGATGAATGAAGCGGAAACGTGCTGCGGCTTTGGCGGCACATTTGCCATCAAATTCGGCGACATCTCCACGCGCATTGCCGACAACAAGTGCGAAAATGCGCTGGCGACCGGCGCCGATGCCATCGTGCTCGGCGATCTCGGCTGCATGCTCAATATCGAGGGGCGCCTGCGCCGCAAGGGCGATACCAAAACGCAGGTGCTGCACGTGGCGGAAGTGCTCGCCGGAAAAAAATTCTAGAACTCATCTCAAAAATCAAGAAATCAGGCGCAGATGAACGCAGATAAATTATTTTCAATACCCCCGTGAGAGGTACGCCGATGAAAATTGAATTTTTATGAGCCACAGATGAACACAGATGAAAGACAAACCCGTTAACGAAGCTTTGAGCGTTATCTGTGTTCATCGTGTTTACCTGTGGCTAAAATCTGTTTTTGAGAAAACCTCTAAAAATGAAAATTGCAGTGATGGGTTCGGGCGGCGTCGGCGGCTTTTACGGCGGGCGGCTGGCAAATGCCGGATGCGACGTGCACTTTGTCGCGCGCGGCGCGCATCTGGCGGCGATGCGCGAGCATGGCCTGACGATAGAGAACAAGGAGCAGGGCGCCATACACGTCGCCAAAGTGAACGTGACCGACGATCCGTCCACCATCGGCACGGCCGACGTCGTCATCATCGCCGTCAAATTGAAGGACACCGCCGCAGCGGCGCAGGCGGTGAAATCCATCGTCGGGCCGCATACCGCGCTGCTGTCGCTCCAAAACGGCGTCATCAAGGACGACATTTTGCGGCAGTACTATCCCGCGGCGCAGATCATGGGGGGCGTAGCGTACGTCGCGACGCATGTCGCGCGGCCGGGCGTCATTCTGCAAGTCGGCGCCATGCAGCGCATTGTGTTCGGCGAATATGACGGCAAGCCATCCGCCCGCGAGAAGACCCTGCTCGAGGCGCTCCTGCGCGCTGGCATCAAGGCCGAGCTGTCCGACGACATACGGCGCACCTTGTGGGAGAAATACAGTTTCCTGGTCGGCCTCTCGGGCACGACGACGACCATGCGCTCGACGATAGGCCCGATACGCAGCAATCCGCGCACGCGCGCTTTTCTTCATGAGCTGTTCAAGGAAGTGGTCGCGGTCGGCCGCGCGCATGGCGTGGCACTGCCGGCGGATTATGCCGACGACCGTCTCAAGTTCGGCGACAGCGTGCCGGCGACCATGACCTCGTCGATGCACCACGATCTCGAGCGCGGCAACCCGCTCGAAGTCGAATGGCTGTCGGGCGGCGTTGTTACGCTGGGCGCAGCGGTTGGCGTGCCGACCCCGGCGAACCGTGCGGTGTGGGACATGCTGGCCTTGTATGCCGAGGGACGTCCACCAGCGGCATGAGCGGCGTGAACGCTCCTGCGCTGAGGGTGCGTGCGCTACGCGCCGTCGCCGTCGAGGTGCCGATGCGCTATGTATTAGGCACGAGTGCTGCGGCGATACGCACGGCGCCGCTGCTGCTCATTGACGTCGAGACGGAAGACGGCATCACCGGCCGTACGTATCTCTTTTGCTATCTGCGCGCCGCGGCGCCGGCGATAGCGAGCTTGCTGGGTGAGGTCGAGCGCGCGACGCGCGGTGAACGCATCGACCCGCCGGCGTTGTGGGCGTTGTTGTCGAAACGTTTTCGCCTGATCGGCGTGCAGGGCATTGTGCGCATGGCGATGGCGGGTTTCGATACCGCGTGCTGGGACGCGCTGGCGATCGCCGCCGGCGTGCCGCTGGTTACCTATTTAGGCGGTTCGCCGCGGCCCATTCCAGCTTACAACAGCTGCGGGCTCGGCCTCATGGCGCCAGCGGCGCTGGCCGACGAAGCAGAGAAATTGCTGGCCGGCGGATTCGGCGCGGTGAAACTGCGCCTCGGCTATCCGACGCTGGAAGAAGACATCGCTGCGCTGCACGCTGTGAAAAAGCGCGTGCCCGAGTCCATCAAGATCATGGTGGATTTCAACCAGGCGCTGTCCGTCGACGAAGCGTTGCGGCGCGGACGCGCGCTCGACAGTGCGGGCATCTATTGGATCGAGGAGCCGCTGCGCCACGACGACTATCGCGGCTGTGCAATGCTCGCGCGTGAGCTGACTACGCCGCTCCAGATCGGCGAGAACTTCTCCGAGCCGCGCGCGATGGAAGAGGCGCTGGACATGCAGGCGTGCGATTACGTAATGCCGGATCTCGAGCGGATTGGCGGAGTGACCGGCTGGAGAGGCGCGGCTGCGCTTGCCGCGGCGCGCGCGGTGCCGATGTCATCGCATTTGTTTCCGGAAGTCAGCGCGCATCTGCTGGCGGTGACGCCGACCGCGCACTGGCTCGAATACGTGGATTGGGCCGACGCCATCGTCGAAGAGCCGCTGCGCATCATTGGCGGTAATGCGGTGATACCGGCGCGGCCCGGCAACGGACTTGCATGGAACAAGCAGGCGGTGGAGCGCTACCGCCTGCAGTAGCGGCGCGTATGCGCCGTGGCGCGAACGCCGGCTACTCTTCCTTGTTGTTCTTGTGCCGCCACCACATGTAGCCGAAGAATCCGGCGCACAGGCCGATAAACAGCACGAAGAAAATCGTGATGCCGACGACGTCGGTGGTCGCCGGCGGCGGGGCATCTTTGACGTCTTCGGCAAAAGCCGCGGCCATCGCGAGGAAAGAGCAAAGTCCGTACACAAGTCTGTTCATGAGAGTCTCCTGGGTCGGCCGGCGGTTCATCGATTTCATTGGCCGGTCATGCTTGCGGTATATTCACCCAGCAGTCTTACGGCAGGCTTACAGCGCGGCGCGCGGCGGTTGCGGTCTCGGCAACGCGCGGCTCGTCCCGGCCGGATTGCGCAATGCGGCAACTTTTGAAATCACATTTACCCGGGAGAAGAATAAATGGAACACCTGAACCAGATACTGTTTCTGATCGGCCTGCTGACCTGGATAGGCTGGGTGCTGTTCAAGCGGTATATCAATCCTGATCTTGATCATCACGAAACCAGCGAGCCGCCGACCGATGCGCAGTTGCGCTGGCATATCTGGAACATGCGCAAGGACCTGTCGATGCTGGCCGTGACCAACTTCGCGGTGCTGCTCGTCCTGATTTTCGCGCTCGTGCTGAAATTCTAGCCGCGCGTTGCCCGCTTAGAACGGCGTGGTCGGCAGCGCGGCCACACTGGCGATGAGGTGCGTGTGCGGCTCGCGTTCGAGCTGCTCTTTGCGATGCGCGCCTGAAAGCACGCCGACCACGTAGCGCGCGCCGGCGTTGCGGCCGGCCTGCAGATCGAGCACGGTGTCGCCCGCGCACATGACCTGATGCACGCTGGTGACGCCGGTCAGCTCCATCGACCGGAAGATCAGATAAGGCGCTGGCCGCCCCTGCGCGACGTCGTCGCCGCAGACAATCGCGTCCGCCACTCCGGTTTTCCAGCCGACAGCCTCGACGATGAGATCGGTCGTCATGCGGTCAAAGCCGGTATTCAGTGCGATCTTGATGCCGCGCGCGCGCAACCACTCAAACGTGGACGCGGCGCCGGCAATCGGTTTCACGCCGCCGGATTTGAAGAGCCCGCCGAGATAATCGCGAAAGTCGTTGAAGATCTTGTCGGTCAGCGCGTCGATGCCTTCATTGTGGTGAGCGCTGACAAAGTGGCGGATGGCATCGCGTTTCGATGCGCCGCGCACGGCGCGCAGAGCATCGTCGGTAATCGTGATGCCGTGCTGTTTAAGGACGGTCGTGAAGGCGGCGGGTACCTGGCCGCTGTCCTCTATGGTCGTGCCTGCCATGTCGAATATGGCGAGTGCAATGTCTTTCATAAATTTCCTAGATGCCATCGGGCTCAGCTTGCTGGCGGCATATCTTACAATGCTGCCGTCTTATTACCGCGCCAGTGTGACTTAATGGGCACGCACCTTACAAAGCGTTACGAACGCAAACAATTTGTACGTAGCCTTGTGCGGCGTGCCGGCGTTTAATAAATCAGGCGCCCATGAAGCGCGGGCCGTCCGAATCCGCACTCAAATTTTTTTTGGAGAACAATATGAAAACAACCCATAGCCTCATCGCACTTGCAATTGTAGCCGCCTTTCCGCTGTGCGTTTCGGCCCAGACCACCGGGTCGGAGGTGCAGCGCGACGTCAACCAGCAACAGCGCATCGAGCAGGGCCTGCAGTCGGGCCAACTGACGACGCGCGAAGCCGCCAAGCTCGAGAAGGAAGAGTCGAACGTCAACCGCATGGAATCGCGCGCGCTGAAAAACGGTACGCTGTCAGACGCGGAGAAGGCACGGATCAATCGCGCCCAAAACCGGGTGAGCGCCGAAATCAATCGCGACAAGAACAATGCGCAGACCGGCAACCCGAATTCGGCATCGTCGCAGCGCATGCAGGCGGACGTGCAGCGCAACGTTAACCAGGAAAAACGCATCGAGCAGGGTGTGCAGTCGGGCCAGCTTACGAATCGTGAAGCCGGCAAGCTCGAAGCGGGCCAGGCCAAAGTCGACCGCCGCGAAGCCCGCGCCGGCGCGGACGGGCATGTAGGACGCGCGGAACAACGCGGCATCCAAACGGCTGAAAATCGCCAGAGCCGCCAGATCTTCAATCAAAAGCATGACGGTCAGCGGCGCTAATTCATAGGCCTCAGCGGCAAAGGCGGGCTCCCTGCGGCGCAGCGGGAGCCCGTTTGACGTTTATGGGCGGACGTTCCAAGTGCGGCACCGCACATACTGAAACAGCAGGCATGGTTTAGAGTTCCAAACTATGGCTTCCTTGCGTGGTCTGAACCGGATGGACGAATTTTTTCACGCGCTTGCGCGCGGCTGGGTGCGATTGCTGTTTGCTGCAGTGTTGCTCGGCGGCACCACCGCGGCCGTTGCTGCAGATGCGAACACGGCAGGAAGCCTGCGCGCGAAATTCGCGACGCTGACCGGCGCGGCGGGCGGCAGCCAGTTCAAACGCCCGCTGTATCTCGATTCGGTCGAATCGGCGACCAACCTTCGCGGCGATATCTATGCGCTGGTCGACGCGCCGTTTCCCAGCGTCAATGCTGCGCTCAACGGCCCGGCGCACTGGTGCGATGTGATGATCCTGCACATCAACACTAAATATTGCGCCGTGTCCACCAATCCCACGGGCACCATGCTGATGGTGAACATCGGCAAGAAGACCGAGCAGCCACTGGCCGAGACTTCGCGCGTCGAGTTTGACTATCGTGTCATGACGAGCAGCCCGGATTATTTCGCGGTCCAGCTCGCAGCGGCGACCGGTCCGTTTTCGACCAGCGATTACCGCATCGTGCTGGAGGCGGCACCGGCCGACAATGGAAAATCCATTGTGCATCTCACGTATTCGTATGCTTACGGCTTTGCCGGACGCGTCGCCATGCAGGCGTACCTCGCGACGGCCGGCCGTGGCAAAGTGGGATTCACGGTAACCGGCAAGGAATCCGACGGCGCGCCGGCCTATATCAGCGGCGTACGCGGCGTGGTGGAGCGCAACACGATGCGCTATTTCCTTGCGATCGATGCCTATCTCGGCGCGCTCGCTGCGCCGAACGGGCAGCAGCTCGACCGGCGGCTGAACAACTGGTTCGACGCAACCGAAGCGTATCCGCTCCAGCTGCGCGAAGTCGACCGCGTTGCCTATGTGGAAATGAAACGCCGCGAGTACGTGCGCCAGCAAGGGGCGCAGTAAGTCATTCCGGCGTTGCGGGCTGCAGCCCCGGCGGCAGCTCAAAGCTGCCGTCATCAAGCGGCGGGAAATCGTGCACGGCGGTCACCGCGACGATATCCAGTGCGCCATAAATATGCGGGAAGAGATTCGTCCCGCCCTCGAGGTTTTCATAGCGGATTTCCGGCTTCACTTTATTCGTATCCACGCAGAGCAGCACCAGATCGCGACGGCCTTTGAATATGCGGTTGGCGGTTGCGATGACCTGCTGCTTGGTCGAGCAGTGGATGAAGCCCTCGGTGGCGAGGCTGTCGGCTGTGTACGAGCCGGCGGTGAGAGCGGAGCCCCAGTCGGTGTTGCGGGTGATGTGGTAAATGATGGGCACTGAGCGTTCCTTTGTCGCCTGGCCGCGAAACGTCTACAAACAAAAAGCCCCGCCGAGGCGAGGCTCAATGCTGGTGACGAGCGGACTTTAGACCCGTGCAATTATTGAGCCATCTGCCGGGACTGGTCAACTCGTGTTCTGAAGCTTAACGGCCTCAATTTCACCCGGCGTAGAATGCCGCTATGGAATCGGTCTTCATCGACTATATGATTTTCAAGTTCGTGTTGCTCGTCGTGTTGGCGTTCATCGGCGGGTTCATGGGCTGGATCGATTAGCCTATGGTCTGGCTCCCCATTGTTCTTAGACCGTTTGTCTTCCTGGCAAGCTTGGCCGCCTTGCTATTCATTTGTTATCTGATCATTTGGTACATGCCGGAAGGCACGTTGAAGCGCATCTTGCTGATTGACGTTTAGATGGACCGTGCTTTATCGCCCGATCGGCGCTGATCTGGCGAGAGCAATGAGCGTTGTCGTACCCAGTCTGTCGGGCTGTTCGCTATGAGAATTGTTCGCGTTCTCGTTTCTTACGGCCGGATTTCCGTGCGCTATAGTCGCCTGTCATCTCCTGGCGCAGAACATGAGCATCCCACACATAACACTCCGACCGTATCAATTCGCTCGAATTGCCAGGTTCTCCTGCCTCTTTGTCGCGGCCCTGGGGTTGGGTTTTCTCAGCGCGGTTGCCGCCGCGGCGCCTGAAGAGATCCAGGTTTACATGGACGACTTGAGCAAGCCGGGCCGTTTCGGCTTCGATGTGCACAACAACTACGTGATATCGGGCAGCGGCACGCCGGATTACCCGGGCGCGCAGCCGCCGCACCATGTCTACCGGTTTACGCCAGAATTTTATTACGGCATCAGCGATACGCTGGAGGCGGGGCTCTATCTGCTGACGACCACGACGCCGGGAGATCCCCCGAACTACGACGGCGCAAAACTTCGCCTGAAATACATCGCCAAACACGACGAGACCCGAGGCGCGTTCTGGGGCGCGAATCTCGAGATAGGCAAGACCAGCCTGCGCGTCTCGCAGGCGGCGTGGAACGCGGAACTCAAAATGATTTACGGGTATCGCATGGACCGCTGGACATTCGCGGTCAATTCGAATTTCGACTGGAGCCTCTCGGGTCCCGGAAACGCTCCAGTGTCGCTCGATATCGATACCAAGATTGCATACAAGACCAGTTCCGGTTATCAGTGGGGAGTGGAGAGTTACAACGAGCTGGGTCCTTTGCGCAATCTCGGGCACCTGAACCAGCAGAGTCAGACGATCTACGGGGTGCTCGACACCACGCTGGGTAAATTCAATCTGAATGCGGGCATAGGGCGCGGCCTGACGCCCGGGTCGGACCGTTGGCTGGTCAAGTTCATCGTGGGTACGCATTTCTAGCGGCGGATACTCATCTGTCATTTTCAAGGTGTCGATGCAACATGAAAAAGCTCACGCGCTGGACACTATGGACGCTATTGGCATCGGTGGCGGTTCCGGCAGTGGTGGTTGCTGCTACCTACACGCTCAAGATCGTGCTGTACGGGACGCCGATCAATGAGGCCGAAGTCAGGCCCCAGGTCGCAGCTGCAAACTATTGCACGATAACCACTGACTGCGCGGTCGCGCCGGGAGACTGCCCATTCTTTTACGAGCTTGTTAACGTCAAAGAAAAGCAAATGGTGGCCGATCTGTACACCCGCTACCATGCGTGGAAAGGGCTTTGCATGTACAGCGCCATGGATATGCGGGACTTCGATCGTGTCAGCTGCACGCTGGGCAAATGCGTCGCGGCGCTGAAAGGCAAATAAGGATGAATCTCCAGGACCGACGATTCGGTTACGATGGCAAGATGTTTGAGGCGAAGTCAAAGGAAAACGCATGCCGCACGACAATAACAATCTCGGCCAACCCGTAGGTTTCGAAGTCGCCGGCTGGAAGCCGCCGCAGGCGCCAGCGCGCTCCGCTATGGATGGGCGCTTCTGCCGCCTCGAGCCGCTCGATGCGGGCAAGCATGCCGACGCGTTGCACGCAGCCAACATCCTGAATACCGATGGCGGCATGTGGACGTATATGGCGTACGGGCTGTTCGAGACGCTGGAGATTTATCGCAAGTGGGTTGAGAGCGTTGCCGGTGGCAAGGACCCGATGTTCTTCGCGATCGTCGATCGCGCGACCGGCAAGCCCGTCGGCGTCGCGAGTTTTCTGCGCGTTGACCCGGCGAACGGCTGCATAGAAGTCGGCCACCTCGCGTATTCGCCGCTGCTGCAGCGCAAGGCCGCGGCGAGCGAGGCGATGTACCTGATGATGGAACAGGCATTCAAGCTCGGCTACCGGCGCTATGAATGGAAATGCAATTCTCTCAATCTGCCGTCGCGCGCGGCCGCGCAGCGGCTGGGATTTTCTTACGAGGGAATTTTCCGTCAGGCGACTGTCGTCAAAGGGCGCAACCGCGACACGGCGTGGTATTCCATCATCGACAGCGAGTGGCCGGCGCTGCAAAAAGCCTTTCAGACGTGGCTCGCGCCGTCGAATTTCGGCGCGAAGGGTCAACAGAAGGTAAGCCTGTCGTCGCTAACCGGCCCGTTACTGAAGCAGCGCGGCTGAAATGCGCATAGCCCCTAGCCATGAGGCGCGGGAAGATTCCATGCCAGTGTCCTGACGTATCTTTCGGCGGTCGGCCCCAAAATCTGCAATGTTACAGCTCTGTTACGCGGATCATTGGACGCCTGTAAGCCTCGCGTAAGAGTCCTGCCGGACAATTTGCTGAGTCGCAAACAGTTGTAGTTTTGGCCGCTCGCACGCAGGCCGCACAACCCGGGAGGATGCATGCGCTGCAGGCATTGGCGGCAACTTGCGCGGGACACATTCAGCGACGTCGGCGGACTGCATGGCTTCACGGCGATTGTTGCGCTCGGCATCTGCCAAGCCGGTATTGCCGATACCATTCCAGCGATCAACCCGGCAGCCAATTCCCTCTTTGTTTCGGTGCCCGGGCGGCAGAAGACCGACGAGTATCTCGCGACGCTGCAAGACAGGTCGGGAGATAAAGTCGCCAATTGTCTGGTGCGGGTGCACGCTGACGGCGTCATCGAACGGCAATACTGCACTGAGCCCTACAAGTCTGCGCCAAGCGCTATCCATAGTCTGCGGGACTATCGGGACCATAAGGGCGAAGAATGGTTTTTCAACACGCATGTCGATGCGACCGGCACTGCGGTGGTGGAATCCTGCGTCATCAACGCGCAGCATCGGCCCGAAAATTGTTTTTCGATGAAATGGCTGGATCCGCATGACATGCTGTTTGCGGACAATGGCGATCGCATCTACATGTTTTATGTTCCGCGGGCGAAGTCTGCCGTGTGGTTTTCGGGAAAGGCGCTCGATCTGGTGTTGCGCAGAATCAATTCGCGCAATGAAGTCGTTTGGGAGTGGAGCAGCGCCGATCATGCGATCGCCGATGTGAAGGACCCTCCGCGCAAGAAGGGGTTTGCATCGGAGTTCATCAATTCGATCAAGCTCATCCGGACGTCGATATTGACGAATCTGGGCGCGAGTGGTGATCCCATCTGCATTCCATTCGGGGCGAATCCCAAATGCCTGCATATGCATTGGGTGGATTATCTGCATGCCAACGGCCTCGCCTGGGACCGTGACGGCGGAATTATCGTTTCAGTCAGGCACGCCAGCGAAGTTTTCAAGATCGACTATCCCGGCGGGCAAGTGGCGTGGATATTCGGCGGTTACGGGGCGCAGCACTCCGATTTCAAACTGGTCGACGATGCGGACGGATTCTCGTTCCAGCACTCGCCGCAAATTCTTCCGAACGGGAACCTCCTGCTCTACGACAATGCGAATGGCAGACCGAACCAGCGGTCGCGGGCGGTCGAATATAAATTCGACATGGACCGTAAAACGGCGACGCAGGTCTGGAGCTACACGGCCCCGGAGGATTTCGGTTTCAGGGATTGTTGCGGTCTGGTGCAGCGGCTCAAGAACGGCAATACGCTTATTGCGTGGGGCGGGCTTGGCGACAAGACAAAAACAGCTGCCATACCTGTCGCCACGGAAGTCACCCCTGACGGGAAGATCGCGTTTGAATTGCGCTCGACGATTCCGGCGTTGCCGTACCGGGTTTGGAAACAAGAGAAATAAGAGTTAAGCAGCAAAGCGCGTGATAAAAGTTTAGATTGCCACTGGCTTTGAATTACTTCATTACAAAAAGACGCTCCCCTGTCGACGGGGATACGGACTTTATCGTTAGGAAAACTGTACCGGCAACAAACCCTGATTTTTTACCAACCTTATCAACCCATGGAAACGGAGTCTGACATGTCTACCATCAAAAAATCGACCAAGGCCCTGATGCTCGCAGTGACCGCCGCGTTTGTGTTCGGTACCGCCGGCAGCGCCATGGCGGTGACGCAATGGAAAAAAGATCATCCCCGCCGCGCCGAAGTGAACAAGCGGCTGAACAACCAGGACAGACGCATCAACAAGGAGCGCAAGGACGGCGAGATCTCCAAGTCCCAGGCGCAGGCGCTGCACAAGGAAGACCGGCAGATCCGCAAGGAAGAGCGGTCAATGGCCGCGCAAAACGGCGGCCATATCACCAAGCAGGAGCAACGCACGCTCAATCAGCAGGAAAACGCGGTCAGCAGACAGATCGGCAAATAGGACTGCACTTGATCGACCGGCCGAGCGGGCCGATAGCGACGATCGCCCACTGAAGCCCCTGCCGAGCAGGGGCTTCTTTTTAGCGGTACCGATGGACAGCGCAAATCCGGAGGCACAGAATCAGGCAAATCGAGCGGGCGAATCGAGCGGACAAGTGGGCGCAATCGGAGCCCGGCTGTTCGACCGCCGGGGGAGAAGGATCCAGTGTCTGACGCCATGTCGCAAACCACCACCTACCGCAACGCATTGCCGCTGAATGCAATGCTGTTTGAGTACCGCCTCGAATCGGTACTTGGCGCCGGCGGGTTTGGCATGACCTACCTCGGCTGGGACACGCATCTGGAGAAGCACGTTGCGATCAAGGAATATCTGCCAGGAGAGATTGCGGTCCGCGCCCTCGACGGCAGCGTGATTCCGGCCAACACCGAACACGATCACAACTACAAGTGGGGGCTCGACCGATTCATCCAGGAGGCGCGCACGCTCGCCAGGTTCAGCCATCCGAACATCGTTCGCGTCAATCGTTTTCTCGAAGCGAACGGCACCAGTTACATGGTGATGGATTATGAAGCGGGCGATTCGCTGTCCCAGTATCTTAAACGGGTGCCCATGCCGGATGAGGCGACGCTCAAGAACATCGTGCTGCCGATACTCGATGGTCTGCAGGCGGTGCATCAGGCCGGATTTCTGCACCGCGACATCAAGCCGCCGAATGTTTTCATCCGCAAGAACGGGACGCCGGTGCTGCTCGACTTCGGCGCGGCGCGACTGGCAAGCGGAGGCATGACGAAAAGCCTGACCGCGATCGTGTCACCCGGCTACGCGCCGCTCGAGCAATATACGACCGACGGCAATCAGGGGCCGTGGTCGGACATCTACGCGCTCGCGGGCGTGCTTTACCGCGCCACGACCGGAGAGAGCCCGCCGGATGCGGTGAAGCGCATAAAAGCGGACGCCGTGCCGCATCGGCTCGCCGTGGCGCGCACGCGCTACAGCGAGCGCTTTTTGAAAGCAATCGAGTGGGGCCTGGCGCTGGAAGAGGGCCAGCGCCCGCAAAGCGTCGGCGAGTGGCAGGAGTCGTTGAGCGGCCGGACGCCGCTGAGCACGCTCAATCGAGGCGAAACCGTCACGAAAGTTCCCGCTCAGCGCGTTTCCGGCGCTACGCCGACGCAACGCGTATCCGGCACGGTGTCGACGGCGAAAACACCGACGTCGGATTTGCCGACGCAAAAAATTCCGCCGACGCAGCGCATCACAAGCACCGTGGCACCGGCCCCTGGCAGTTGGAAGTGGGTATGGCGCGGCGCATTGCTGCTGGCGCTGGTGTTCGCCGTGCTGATTTTTCTCAAGCAGCGCGCGATCGAACGCAACGCGTCGCCACAGAATATCGCCACTGCGCCGGCTTCGCTGCCCGCGCCGGCGGCGAAACCGCCGGCCGAAGATGCCGCCGCGCCGGCAGGTTCATCACCGCCTGCAACTCCCGGCGACAGCCTCGCGTCCGGGCCAATGGAAGCGCAGCGCAACACCGAGACCGGCAGCAGCGGCGATGCTCAGGTTCCGCAGTCAGTAAAAAAACAGTTCGCAACGGCCGACCGCGACGGCAATGGTTTCCTGACGCCTGAAGAGGTCGCGGGCAGGTTTCCGTACATCGAAAAGCATTTCTCAATGGTCGACGCCGATCATGACGGCCGTATTTCAATCGACGAATTGTGGCAGTTGCGACAAACGCAATTGGCCAAGCGGCAGCGGTAAGTTGGCAACAATCGGATAGCTGTAACTCTGAAAGGGAATCTGCAATGGACACTTTGCGCCGAAATAACCGGTTGGTTGCCTGCATGGCAGTGACTGTTGCCGGCTTACTCTTCAGTCCGCTGTCGTCGGCGCAGGCGCCGGCGACTTTTCCAGTGCCGCTGATCAAGGAAAACGCGACGGTCAAAATATCGGAACACGTCTACGTGATTCCCGATATCAACTCCAGGCCGCTCGTGCCCAACGTCGGCATTGTCGTGGGCTCGAAGGCGACTCTGGTGGTGGACACCGGCCTCGGGCAGCGCAACGGCGAAGCTGTTTTGCGCGAAGTGCGCAAGGTGAGCAAAAACGCGTTGCTGTATGTCGCGGCCACACATTTCCATCCCGAGCACACGATCGGCGGCATGGCATTTCCCGCCGATACGAAATTCGTTCGCCCGCAGGCACAGGAGAAAGACATCGAGGAGTTCGGGCAGGAAATGCTGACGATTTTTCGCAAGCGCTCTCCAGAGATCGAAGAGTTGCTGAAAGGCGCGATCTATCGCAAGGCTGACATCACGTTCGAGCGCGAACAGACGATTGACCTCGGCGGGGTTCACGTACGGCTCACCTGGCTGGGGCCGACGCACACGCGCGGCGATACCGCGATCTTCGTGGAGGAAGACAAAGTGCTCTTCTCCGGCGACATCGCGATGAAAGGCGCGTTTCCGGCTTTTGCCAGCCCTTATGCGAGCGGCAAGGTCTGGCTCGTCAGTCTCGATCGCCTGGAGGCGTTGCGCCCGGTCATGATCGTGCCGAGCCACGGACAAATGGGCGACGCGGCGATGATAGTCGACTGGCGTAACTATTTTATTGCGCTGCAGGCACGCGCGCAGGAACTCAAAAGCCAGGGCAAATCGGCGGACGAAGCGGACAAGTTGCTGACAGCTGAATTCACCGCCAAATATCCGGGCTGGAGTGCGCCGGTGCGCATATCCGGCGCGGTCAAGGCGTTCTACGCGGAATAAAGCAGACGATGTAGCCGTGGCTCGTGACCGGCCGCGTCACTCGCCCTTGATGCCCGCGGCCTTGATGACTTCGGTCCACTTGACGGTTTCAGTCACCATCAGCTTGCCGAATTCGGCGGAGCTCATCCTGACCGGCGCGCCGCCCTGCTCATCGAGTTTTTTGACGAACCCTGGCGAATCCAGCGTATTGTTCGTTTCCGCGTGCACGCGGGCGATGGCCGCGCCAGGTGTTGCAGGCGGTGCGAATATCCCCCACCAGATATAGGTTTCGTAGCCGGGCACGGTTTCGCTGATCGTCGGCACGTCGGGCAGATTGGGATTGCGTTTGCTGCCCCCCAGGGCGAGCAGCCTCAGCCGGCCGCCGTTGATGAACGGCATCACAGTCACGAGTGTTCCGAGATAGATCTGCGTCTGGCCGGCCATTACGTCGGCAATCGCGGGGCCGCCGCCCTTGAACGGGACGTGCACCATGTCGACGCCGGTCTTCAGCTTGAAGAGCTCGGTGTTCATGTGCGGGAAACCGCCGATGCCCGACGAGGCGTAGTTCAGCGCCCCCGGCCTCGCTTTGGCAAGCGCGATCAGCTCTTTGACCGATTTAACCGGCAGCGAGGGATGTACTGCGAGCGCGCTGTCGCCGAGACCGATCAAAGCGACCGGCGCGAACGACTTGACGATATCGACAGGCACATCCTGCTTGTCGATCAGGTAACCGTAGGCAGTCGACGTCAGCATCAGCGTATAGCCGTCGGGCGGCGCGTTGGTCGCGAGCTGCATGCCGACAATGCCGCCGGCACCCGCGCGGTTGTCGATGATCACCTGCTGCTTGAGGCGCTGCGTGAGCTCGACGGCCAGCAAACGGCCCACGATGTCGGTGCTGCCGCCGGGCGGCCACGGGATGATGATGCGCACCGGTTTCTCCGGCCAGGCTGCGGCCCTGCACAGGGGCAGGGCCGCAATCGTCGAAAGCAGCACCGTAATGATCCTGACAACACAGTGTTTGTGCATGGAAATCCTCGCAGCACGACGGGATCGATGGCTAGTCTAATGCATACAGCCGGTGCTGTTGCGAAGCCGGAAAAGCGACCGCTGGGTCGCTCAGCACCCGGAAACTCAGCGCCAGCGGCGAAAAATCAACGCGCCAGGATAGCGCGGACGCGATCGCAAGCGTGCGATCGCAGGCGCTACGCACATCGACCGCCCTGAATGTGTGATAGGGCTCACTAAGCGAGAGGTGCCTCGATGCAAAAATTATGCAGCAATCAACATATCTAAGACTTTGCGAGTGGATGGGGGTGTCACCAACCTTGGCGCGAAAGTTGCTCGGAGTTAAGATCAAGGCAGGGAAAGCTGTAGAGTTTGGCGTGACGCCGCAAGCGTTCGCTACCTGACTAATCCGCCAACAACCGGCTTTCAGCGGTGACAAAGCGCGCTGAAGCTGAGAACGTCGCGGACTCAAATAATTGAAAGACAGCGGAACGGTTCGAGCCGGCATTGCGGCTGCTCGTCATTCTCGCGGCTGGCTGATGTAAAGGGGAAGTTGTGGGGCACAGCAAGAAACAGGGATGGTGGCGCACGCGCGCGGCGTGCTGGCGGGCGCGCGGTTTGCGTGGCCTCATTTTCATACCTGCGGTTTCCGTCGCTTTGCTCGTCCCGTCATTCTCGTTGGCCGCGGTCACGATCTCGGCCAACGTTATCGTGCCCGCTACGCCGAATATCAGCCAGGGCGATCGCGCTCGCCTTCGCTACTCGCTGACCAATAACGATACCTTCGCGCGCACAAACGTAACGTTCACGAACACTCTGCCGGCGAACGTCATCCTGTATGCGCCGACTTCGCCGGGATATCAGGCTCCGCTGACGACCTGCATTGGCGGCACGCTGAGCGCCGCGGGCAGCCTCATTTCCTATACCGCCGGCCAGCTCGATCCGCAGGCCGGCCTCGTCGATTATGTGTGCTTTGTCGAAGTCGACGTGACATCCATCGTCGCGCCGCTCGCCGTCAACACATACACGATCTCCGGCGTGCCGGCGGATTACACCGACAACACCGGCCAGAACGCGCTGAGTCCGTTCTCGCAGACCATCAACGTCGCGCGCCTTGCCGCCCCCACGGTCACCAAGACCTTCGGCGTGAATCCCCTAGTGCAGGGCAACACCACCACCGTAACGCTGCAGATTCGCAACCCCAATCCCGGCTCGGATCTACCGCTCACCAGTTTCACTGATAACCTGCCGGCTAACCTTACCGTCGTGAGCGCGCCGGCGTCGAGTTGCGGCGGCGCCGGCTCATTCACGGCATCGTCGATCACGCTCACGGGCGGTACCGTGCCCGCCGGCAATCCCGGCCCATGTACGCTCACGTTCACCGTGCAGGGCACGCTCGGCGCGGGCGTCGTCACCAGCGGCGCCCTCAACAACGTAGTCACTGCAGGTGATGTCGGCAACATACGCGGCCTCACGAATACGGGCGTCACGACGCCGATCACCGTCAATTCGGCGGTACGCGTTTCCAAGAGTTTCTCGCCTAACCCGATTTCGACCGGACAGGGCGGCACCGCGTCGGTCACGATATTTAACGACAGCGTGGCGCCACTGACCAACGTGGCGCTGACCGATCAAGTCGGCGCCGGCTGGCCCGCGCAGATAACCAACACCGCAGCGCCGACGGTCAGCGCCGGATGCGTGGGCGCGACGATCAACCCGGGCGCGGGCGCCCAGGGTTTCGTGCTGTCGACCACTACCATAGCCGCGAACGGCAATTGCGTGATATCGGTGCCGATTACTTCTTCCACTATCGGCACCTGGACCAATTCGATCCCCGTCAACGCGGTCACCAGCACGCAGGGATTCGCCTCGCCCGCGGCAAGCAGTGGCCTCGATGTGCGCGACGTAACGCCGAACGTGAGCAAAGGCATGTCGCCGACGAGCGCGGCGCCGGGCGACATCGTCACCTACACTGTCAACGTAACGACGTTCAATCCGGTCGCCCAGGCGGCCGTCAGTTTTACCGATAATCTGCCGGGTGGGTTGCAGATAGTGACTGTGCCTGTGCCCGGCGCAACTGCGCCTACGCTGTCGGCGGCGTGCAGCAACTTCGTGCCCGATCTCACCACGCCCACCGCGCCCAAATTTACTTTCGACATGCCGGCCGCCGCGGCAGGCGGCACGCTGTGCACGGTCACGTTCAAGGCGCGCGTGCCTTCGGCCGCGGTCCCGACCAGCACTATCGCGGCCAATGCAACAGGCACGATTTCCAACGCCGGTCTGGGCATCAACAGTCCGGGCGCGTCGTCCGGCACGATTTCGGTTCTGCGGCCGATCCTGGTTGCAAAAACATTCGATAACGTTGCCGCGCGCGTGCTGCCGCAAGGCAGCGCGTCGCAACTCGCCCTCACGCTTACCAATAACAACTTTACTGCGCTCGCGAACGTCAACCTGACGGACACGCTGCCGACAGCGCCGGGACAGCTTCGTGTTGCCAACCCGGCCAACGCATCGACCACGTGCGGCGGCACGTTCGCGCCCAACGCCGGCGATACGGTCCTGACGCTGACAGGCGGCGCAGTGCCCGCGCGCAATACATCCACATTTGTCGCCGGCACCTGCGTGATACGCGTCGACGTTATCGGCGGCACGGACGGCAACACGCCGCCGCATACCAACACCATTCCCGTCGGCGGAGTGACGGCCAATATTCCCGCGAGCAGTGCGACCGGTAATTTCGGCGCCGCGACGCCGATCGCCAATGCAGTGGCGGCGACTGCCACGCTCGAGTACACGCCGGCGCTCACCGCGAGCAAATTGTTCCTGACGAATCCGGTGACGCTGGGCGGCGTCTCGCGCGTGCGCATTACGCTGGGCAACATCGGTACAGGCGTGCTGGCCGGCGTCAGCGTCACCGATCCGCTCACCGGCACCGGCCTGACCATCGCCAATCCGCCGAACGCGGCGTCGACTTGCGGCGGCACTCCGGTGACCACTGCGGTGGCCGGCGGCGTGAACGCGAGTCTGACCGGCGCAACGATTCCCGCCGGGAGCAATTGCGATTTTCTGTTCGATGTCACGAGCAGTACGCTGACGCCGTCGCTTAACTCGATACCGCCGGGCAATATCACCGCCAGCGGCGGCGTAGCGAATACCACCGCGGTAACTCAGACGCTGACCAAGGTCGCATCGCAAGTGGGATTGTCGAAAGTCTTCAACCCCACCTCGATAGCCAGTCCGGGCCAGCCTTCGCAACTGACGATTACGATCAACAACAACATTCCGCCGAATACCGCGCTGACCAGCGTCGGCATCGTCGACAATCTGCCCGCCGGCATGGTGGTTGCAGCGGTGCCGAACATAAGCACGACCTGTCCGGGCGGCACCGTGACCGCGGTGCCGGGCGACAACAAGATCACGCTGACTGACGCGTCGCTCGCGGCGGCCGCCACCTGCCAGGTCACCGCCGATATCACTTCGCAGTTTTTCGGCACGCTGACCAACACGCTGCCGATCGGCTCTGTAACCGACGATCAGGGGATTTCCAACACCACCGCGCAGAGCTCTAACCTCGCGGCGCTCGCCAATCTCGGCGTGCAGAAGAGCTTTACGCCGCCGTCGGTGCAGCCTAACGTGCGCTCGCAGCTACAGATCAGGCTGAACAACTCGCTGGCTATTCCGCTGACCAACATCACGGTCACCGACAACTTTCCAGCTGGCGTGACGGTCGCGGTGCCGCCGAACGCAAGCTCCACCTGCACCGGGGCTACGCTCACCAGTACGACCAATTCCGTCACAATGGCCAACGCCGGTCTGGCCGCGGGGCCTTCGAACTGCTCGATTTTCATCGACGTGGTTGCCACCGCCGCCGGCGCGTATGTCAACGTGATTCCGACCGGCACCGTCATCGCCAACGGCGGCGCCATCTCCAATCCGTCGCCAGGCGCGACAGCTACGCTGAATGTCGTGCTACCGGCGGTCATCAGCAAAGCATTTTCTGTTTCGCCGGTAGGGCCGGGCCAGCCGTCGCGCCTCACTGTCACGGTCACCAATCCTAATACCACTGCGCTGACGGGTTCATCGCTCACCGACACGCTGCCGGCCGGGTTGTTTATTGCGCCGACGCCGAATGCAGCGACCACCTGTGCGGGCGGCATCGCGGCTGCTACGCCGTCCGGCACTACGCTGAAACTCACCGGCGCGACAGTCCCGGCCAGCGGCGCGTGTACGTTTGCCGTCGATACGGTTTCGAATGTGCCGGCTACTTACCTGAATACGATACCGACCGCCGCCTTCACGAGCACGCAAGGCGCGACCAACGTCAATCCGGCGACGGCGACGGTGCAGGTGCTTCAGTTCCCGACCGTCTCTAAAACATTCAATCCGGTCGCGATCTCGCCCACCGGCACTTCGCGCTTGTCGATCACGCTGGCCAATACGAACCTGATTGCGCAGACGCTGACGCAAAACATGGACGACAATCTGCCGGCCAACGTGCTGGTTGCCTCGCCATTGCCGAATATCGGCGGCACTTGTCCCGGCCTGCCGGGTAGCGCAACCGCCGCCGCCAACAGCGGGCTCGTGCGCTATAACAGCGGCGGGACGATTCCCCCCGGCGGCTGCACGATCCTGGTCGATGTCACGAGCAGCGTCGTCGGCGTTTATCCGAACGCGATTCCGGTCGGCGGCCTCGTCACCAACGTCGGGCCAAATCCCGCGCCCGCGCAGGCCACGCTCACCGTCAGTCCGCTCGGCGCGATTTCCGGCCGGATATTCCGCGATGCCAACAATGACGGTATGGCGCAGCCTGCCGACACGGGTATCGCCGGGCAAACCGTCGAATTGCTCGACAGCGTGGGCGCGGTAATCACCACCACGACCACGGATGCCAGCGGCAACTATCAGTTCGCCGGACTTGTCGCGGGCACCTACTCGGTGCGCGAGCCGGCGCAGCCTGCGGGCACGCTGAATGGCATCACCTCCGCCGGAACTATTGCCAACGGCGTCGGCACCATAGGCACGCCCAGCACCGTCGCGACCCTGCCGAGCGTCGTCAGCAACATATCTCTCGTCAATACGGCGGGCAACGTGTCGAGCTCGCCGAACAATAATTTTGCCGAGATCGTGCCGTCGGTGATTTCGGGCACGGTCTATCAGGACACTAACGACAATGGCATACAGAACGGCACCGAAGCCGGCATCGCGGGCGTGGCGGTCACGCTGTCTGGCGTCGATGACGTCGGCAACGCGGTAACGCTGAACACGACTACCGATGGTGCGGGCGCCTACTCATTCCCGAACCTGCGGCCGTCTTGCTCGCCATTGGCGCCGCCGACCTGTCCCGGCTACGTAGTCACCGAAGGCGCGCAGCCGGTCAACAGCAGCAATGGCATTCCAACTGCGGGCACTGTTGTCGATCAGACGACGAGCGGTAGCGTCGGCACCGCAGGCACTGCATCCAACACTGCGCCGGCCATCGGTGCCGCCGCACCTGCGCCCGCGATCCCGGTCGGCACCAGCCGCGTATCGGGCATCCGTTTGCCCGCCAATGCAAATTCGCCGGGCAATAATTTTGGCGAACTGCCGAGCAATCGGACAGTCAGCGGCAGCATCTTCACCGACAATAACGGCGACGGCCTCATCAGCGTCGGCGATGCGGGCGTCGCGGCTCAACTGCTGACGCTCACCGGCACCGACGTCAACGGCAATGCTGTCTCGACGACGACGACTTCGGACGTCAACGGCAACTACGCATTCATCAATCTCGCGCCCAGCGCCAATTACACCGTTACCTGTACTACCTGTCCCGCTCCCGGCGGTTACAACAACAGCGCGACGCCGCTTGCGTATCCCGGCACCACGGGCGGCGCAGCCGGCGGCTCGAGTGCCGTGCCGCTGGTCTCCGGCATCAATCTGAACGGCACGAACATCGTTTCGGCCAACAACAACTTCACGAAAGTGCCGACCGGCGCGCTGGTTTCGGGCCGCGTGTTCTTCGACACCAACAACGATGGCCTGATTCAGGCCGGCGAGCCGGGCATCACCGGCACCACGGTGGAACTGCGCGATAACGGCACCAATGCGCTTATCGCGACGACGACCACGGATGCGAGCGGGAATTACCGCTTCAACGGATTGGCTGCCGGCACGTACAAGGTAGTCGAGCCAACCCAGCCGCCGGGCACGGTCGACGGCAAGACGCGCGCCGGCACCATCAATGGCGTGGTGACCGGTGCGGCGACCGCGCAGGGTACGGTGCCGTCGATCATCAGCGCCATCGTGCTCGGTGCCGGTCAGCAATCAATCAACAACAACTTCGCCGAAACCGCGGTCATCGGCATCAGCGGCAAGGTTTATGTCGACGCCAACAACAACGGCATTCCGGACGCCGGCGAAGCGGGCATACCCAACGTTACGATCACGCTCGCCGGCACCGACAATACCGGCAATCCCGTATTGCGTACCACGGTCACGGCCGCCGACGGTAGCTGGACGATCACCGGGCTCCCGCCCAGCAACGGCGCCGGTTATTCGGTCACCGAAGCGCAGCCTGCTGCCTTCCTTAGCGGAATCAATACGGCGGGCAGCGCGGGCGGCACGGTTGCCGGCGATGTGATCAGCGGCGTGGTGATGGCCAGCAGCGCGAGCGCGATCAACTACAACTTCGGCGAACGCGGCGGCAGCCTTTCCGGATTTGTGTACAACGATGCGAACGGTAATGCCACGCGTCAGCCCGTGGAGCCTGGCATCGGCGGCGTCACCATGACGCTATCCGGTATCGATGCAACCGGCGCCGCGGTCAACGCCACCACTACGACAGCGGTCGACGGTTCGTACTCATTCCCGAATCTGCCGGTGCCCAACTTTGCCGGCTACACGATCGTGCGCGGCGCATTGGGCGGCGGCTTCACGCCGAGCGCCCAGAACGCCGGCAGTTTCGGCGGCAATGCAGCGGTAGCGGGGACGCTGAGCGCAATACCGCTGACGGTGCCGGGTTCCGCGGGTATCAACTACAACTTCGGCGCCACTATCGCCGGTGTCGCGAGTCTCGCGGGCACGGTGTTCTTCGACGCCAATCACAATCGTGCGCTCGATGCAGGCGACACGGGCCGCGCTGGATGGACGGTCGAACTCATCACGCGCGCGGACCCGCTCAACAACACTTCGTATTCACTGATTGCGTCCGCCACTACCGACGTGTCAGGCAATTATTTGTTTTCCAACCTGCCGCCCGGCACCGGTTACGAAATCCGGTTCCGCGCGCCGGGCAGCAATGCGGTGTTCGGGACGCCGATCTCGCCGACGGCAGGCGTCGATCTTACGTACGGAACGATACGCAACCTGACGCTGACGCCGGGTTTGAATATAGTCAGCCAGAATCTGCCGCTCGATCCCGGCGGCGTCATCTATGACGCGGTCACGCGCCAGCCGGTGCCCGGAGCTGCAATAACAATCACGGGACCGGGCGGCTTCAATCCCGCGATCCATCTCGTTGGCGGCGCCGCCAACGTCACGCAGATCACGGATATCACCGGTCTCTATCAATATCTGCTGTTGCCGACTGCGCCGGCGGGCAACTACACGCTGTCGGTCGTCGCACCCGCAGGCTATGCGCCCGGCGTGTCAGTGCTGATTCCGCCGTGCACGCCGGTGCTGAATGTCGGCGCCGTGCCCAATCCTACGCTCATACAGAACAGCAATATTCCGCCTGCACTGGGCACGCCTTTGCACGTGCCCGCCACCTGTCCGGCCACCAGCGCCGGCGTGCCCGGCGGCGCCGGCACGACGCAATACTATTTCACGTTCACGCTGACCGCAGGCGTCTCGGCCAACGTGCTCAACAATCACATTCCGCTCGACCCCGTGCTCGGCGGCGCGATCCTCGTGCAAAAGAGCACGCCGCTGGTCAACGTCACGCGCGGCGATCTGGTTCCTTACACCGTCATTGCCACCAACACGCTCGGCGCGGCTTTGGCCAACGTGTCGCTGCAAGACCAGATTCCGCCGGGCTTCCGTTATCGTCCCGGCACCGCAACGGTCAACGGCGTCGCGCTTGAACCTGCGATCAGTGGCCGCGTCCTGACGTGGACCGGTCTCAATTTCGCCGCCGGCGAGCGTAAGACCTTCAGAATGGTGCTGGTGGTCGGTGCGGGCGTAGCAGAAGGGCAATACGTGAACAGCGCCTATGCGCTCAACGCGCTGCTCGGCACGCGCATATCCAACGTCGCGACCGCGACGGTGCGCATCGTGCCGGATCCGACTTTCGATTGCTCGGACATCATCGGCAAAGTATTCGACGACCGCAATGTCAACGGCTACCAGGACGACGGCGAGCCGGGCATTGCGAACGTGCGTGTCGTGACGCCGCGCGGCCTGCTGGTGACGACCGATGCGGATGGCCGCTTTCACGTGACCTGCGCCGACGTGCCCAATGCCGACCGCGGCGCGAACTTCGTGATGAAGCTCGACGACCGCACGCTGCCGAGCGGTTATCGCATGACGACCGAGAACCCGCACAGCGTGCGCGTCACGCGCGGCAAGATGGCTGAACTGAATTTTGGCGCGGCGATCCATCGCGTGGTGCGGGTCGAAGTCGCCGATGCGGCGTTTATCGCCGGCACCGATCAGTTGCAGCCCGAATGGCAGAAGAAAATCGACGCACTGCCGGCGCAACTCAAAGACAAGCCGTCCGTCGTGCGCGTCGCGTATGCAAGGGCGGGTGAGCCTCCTGAACTTGCCGCGAAGCGCGTCGCCACGTTGATCGCGCATATCCGCGAGCGCTGGAAGGCGTTGGGCTGCTGCTATCCGCTGACCGTGGAAGACGAAGCACGCACCGGGAGCGGCCAATGATGCGCGCGTGGCGGATCGGTCTTGTGTTCATTCCGCTTGCGTGCGGAACGGGCAGCTATGCGCAGCAGAACGCGGCTGAAGCTGTATGCAGCGCGGAATCATCCGAAGCGCAGGTCTGCGAGACGTGCGACAAACCCGCGACGGAACCGCGCACCGCGGTATGCGGCGGCGGTGAACGCGGCGCCATGCTCGATCACAGCCAGACGCGGGTCGTCGAGCCGGCGAACAACGTGGAAAACTCCACAGCCTACGCTGCGCCTTCACGGTCGACGCTGCACGATATGCAGATCATGCGCGAGTCGATCACGACGTTGCCGCAACGCGCGCCCGCGCACGCGGAAACCATCAGCGACACGTCGGCAGGCGCGAGTTTTGTTTCCGGCAGCGCGCAGCTCACGCCGGCGGCGCGCGCGCGCCTAGACGAGATCGCGCAGAAGCTGCGCGGCAAAACGAAGCTGCGCATAGCCGTGACGGGATATACGGACAACGTGCCGCTCGCCGCGGCGACGCGGGGCAGGTTCGCCGACAACCGCGCGCTGTCGGAGGCGCGTGCCTATGCGGTTGCCAAGTACCTGCAGAAAGCGCTCGCATTGCCGGCGCAGGCGATGACGATACGCGGCGAAGGCGAAAACCAGCCGGTGGGCGACAACGCAAGCGAAGATGGACGCGCGCGCAACCGCCGCACTGAAATCAGCGCGTGGCACGACGTGATGGTCGAATCGCCGGCGCCCGCGCCGGTGGTGACGCAAGGCCCGCCGGTCGAAAAGCTGGTTGCCAAACCACAATGCGCGAATACGCCTGTTACCGGTGCGGCGCCGTTTCGCATCACCGTCGACGGCGAGTCCATGGACACTACAGCCACCGGCGAAGCAGATCGCCAGCGCTGCGTTGACGTGGCGCTCGAGCGCGCGGATATTCAGGTCCGCTACGATCCGATGAACGTCGTGCCCGCGCTCAATGCAACGGCATTTCCCGCGACAGTGTCGGTCGGCGACAAAGTCACGTTCTCGACTTACAGCAACTACGTATTGTGGATAGCCCGCGCGGAGATACGCGTGTTCGACAAAGGGCAGTCGCCCCAGCAAACACCGCTCGCAGTAGTGGCGGCGACGGCCAACGGCACGGCCGAGTGGACGCCGCCCGGTCCGATCGGTCGCGAATTGTTCTATGTGCTGCGCGTTTACGCACGCGACGGCCGCTTCGACGAAACAACGCTCAAGAAATTCGCGATGACGGATCGCATGCGTCCTCTCGGCGACGAACAGGCGAAGCACCGCGAGTTGTTGACGGCGTATGGCGAGAACAGCCTGCGCCTGCGCAATATTCCCGTCGCCGGCGGCTCGATCACGGTCAACGGCAAGAACATCAAGCCCAATCAGCAGGTGCAGGCGCTCGGCATCACCGTGCCGGTCGATTCGCAGGGCAAGTTCGCGCTGCGCCAGATCATGCCGGCCGGGCCGCACCGCGTGGTCGTCGACGTGCGCGAGGCCAACGGCCGCGGTTATACGTTCGAGCGCAATCTGACCATCGCGGACCGCGACTGGTTTTATATCGCGGTCGCCGATCTGACCGCGAGCACCGACCGCACGAGCGGCCCGGCGCAGATCGTCACTGGCGATACGACGCACTACAACAATTCGACGACCATCGATGGCCGCGGCGCGTTCTATCTCAAGGGCAAGATTAAAGGCGAGTACTTGCTGACGGCGAGCGCCGATACGCAGGAGCAGCCGCTGAAGAACCTGTTTTCGAATTTCGCGAGCAAGGACCCGCAGTACCTGCTGCGCCGCATCGATCCGAACCTTTATTACCCGGTGTACGGCGACGACAGCACGACGGTCGACGATGCGCCGACGCAGGGCAAATTCTTCGTGCGCCTCGAAAAAGGCGATTCGCACGTGATGTGGGGCAATTTCCAGACGCGGCTGACTGGCACGGAGTTCACGCAGTTCAACCGCGGCCTCTACGGCGCCGGCGCGCACTGGACGAGCGACGCGACGACCAAATTCGGCGAGAAGCGCAGCACGTTCGACGGCTTTGCGGCCGATCCCGGAACAGTGCAATCGCGCGAGGAATTCCGCGGCACCGGCGGCTCGCTGTATTACCTGCGCAACCAGGATCTGACGATGGGCGCCGAGCGCCTGTGGGTCGAAGTGCGCGACAGGGATTCCGGCATCGTGATCCAGACGAAGCAACTGATTGCGTCGCAGGACTACGAGATCAACTATTTCCAGGGCCGCGTAATATTGCGCGACGCGCTTTCCTCGGTCGCGGACGGCACCGGCCTCGTGCAGACTTCGTCTCTGGCGGGCCACCCCGTCTATCTCGTGGTCACCTATGAATACGTGCCGGGCTTCTCGGCGGTGGCCAATTTAACCACGGGCGGCCGCGCGAGCCACTGGTTCAATGACCATTTCCGCATAGGCGCAACCGCGTTCCGCCAGGGCGAAACCGGCGCGCAGCAACGGCTCGGCGGGCTCGACACAACGTTGCGCTACAAGCCCGGCACCTACATCAAAGCCGAGATCGCACGTTCGGACGGCCCCGGCACCGCGACACTGACTTCGCCGACCGGCGGGTTCACCTTTAATCAGATCCAGTCGAACGGCGCGGCGGCCGGCGCGCAACGTATCGAAGCGGCGACCGATTTGTCGGAGCTCGCCGAATTCGGCCTTGGCGGCAAAGGCCGCGCGAACGTTTACTGGCAGAACCGCCAGAACGGTTTCTCCGGACCCGGACAGATTACTACGCTCGAAGGCGTCATGCAGCGCGGCGGCGCGTTCGACATCGCAGTCGGCCCGAACACGGCAGTGGTCGGCAAGGCAGACGAGCGCATCGCGGCCAGCCAGTCGCTGCAAACCGGCGAAGTCGGCTTGCGACAACGGCTCAACCCGAACTGGTCGGCGACGGCGGGGCTGCGCCTTGACGATCGCACGACGGTGATCCCCAACGCGAGCCCGACGCTGTCGCAGAACGGCTCGCGCACCGACGTGGTCTTGCGCCTCGACTACAAGCCGACGCAGGCCAAAGATCCGGCCGCGCAAAACGGCCTGGCTCCGTCAGCGAACAACAGCGACTGGGAAGCGTACGCATTCACGCAGGGCACCGCAGGCAAGAGCGGCGACCGGCCCGACAACAGCCGCATCGGTTTCGGCGGCGCGTACCGCATCAACGACCGTTTCAAACTGGGGGCGGAAGCTTCCGACGGCTACGGCGGGCTCGGCGGCAAACTGCTCGGCGATTTTCGCTACGACGAGCGTCGCAGCATGTATATCAACTATCTGTCCGAGGCCGATCGCACCGATACCGCCTATCGCGGCCGTGCTTCATCGTGGGTCACCGGCAGCCGTTACCGCTTCAGCGATCAAGGCAGCGTATTCAGCGAAGAGCGGCTGACCAGCGGCGCCGGGCCGTCCGGGCTCACGCATGCATACGGCCTGGATCTCGCGCCCAACGATCGCTGGAGCTACGGCATGAAATTCGAGACCGGCAAACTGTCGGACCCGCTGGCCGGCGATTTCGACCGCCGCGCGATTGCCGCCAATATCGGCTATCACGAAGGCAAGACCAAGTACGCCGGCAATCTCGAATACCGCGTAGAGAACGGGCCGCTCGACAAGCGCACAACCTGGCTCACGCGCAACTCGCTGGGCTATCAGGTCGATCCCGCGTGGCGCCTGCTCGGCAAGGCCAACTTCTCGGTCAGCAACAGTACGCAGGGCGCGCAGTTCAATGCCGACTATACCGAGATGGTCGGCGCTTTCGCTTACCGGCCGGTCGACAACGACCGCTGGAACACGCTGTTCAAGTACACCTACTTTTACAATCTGCCGTCGCCGGGACAGCTTGCATCGAACGGCGTCGCCGCCGATTATTCGCAAAAGAGCCAGATATTGTCGGTCGACACGATCTACAACGTGAAACCGTGGCTATCGGTCGGCGCGAAGTACGCCATGCGCTACGGCGAGCTGCTGCCGTCGAAAACGGCCGGCGACTGGCTCTCCAGCAATGCCGACCTGATAGTGCTGCGCGCCGACTTTCACTGGATACGCGAGTGGGACGTCGTCGGCGAGTTGCGGCGTCTCGCCGTGCACGCCGCCGGCGACAGCCGCAGCGGCGTGCTGCTCGGCGTCTATCGCCACATCGACGACAACATCAAGGTCGGCGTCGGCTATAACTTCACCAATTTCTCAGCCGACCTCACCGATCAGGGCTACCGCAGCCATGGCTTCTTTCTGAACATGCTGAGCAAGTTCTAAAGTCATTCCGGCGCGCGCGGGCGAGGATCCCGCAGATACGCGCGGTATACTAGCGCCCACCATGCAAGTCTCATCGATGCATTTCAAGGCGCGCGCCGGCGTCAAGCTCGCCGACGTGAAGCTGCAGGCCGCGCTTCGAAAGCTGCAGGGCAATTTCGTCAAGGGGCGCGCCGACCGCGTCGCGGAGCTCGAAGATTACGAGGCGCTGCGCACGCATGCGGCCGCGATCCGCGACCGCGCACTCGACAATCTCGACGTCTATCTCGAGGAATTCGAAAAAAACGCGACCGCGCGCGGCGCCGTCGTGCACTGGGCCGAAACGACCGCTGACGTTAACCGCATCGTTTGCGAGCTGGCGTCGCGATACAGTGTAAAGAAAGCGGTCAAATCGAAGTCGATGGTCAGTGAAGAGTGCGCGCTCAACGATGCTCTCGAGGCGGCCGGCGTCGAGGTCGTCGAAACCGATCTCGGCGAATACATATTGCAGCTCGCGAAGGAGCCGCCGTCGCACATTATCGCGCCGGTGATTCACAAGGGGCGCGACGAAGTTTCGGACCTGTTCGCCGAAAAGCATCAGCGGTCGCGCAAGACCGACATCACGGAGCTCACGCACGAGGCGCGTGAAATGCTGCGCGGCCACTTCCTGACGGCGGACATGGGCATCTCGGGCGCGAATTTTATCGTCGCCGAAACCGGCACGACGCTGATCGTCACCAACGAAGGCAACGGCCGCATGACGACCACGCTGCCGCGCGTGCACGTTGCGATCACCGGCATCGAGAAAGTCGTGCCGACGCTCGAAGACGTCGCGACTTTGCTCAGATTGTTGCCGCGGCATGCAACCGGGCAGACGATATCGAATTACGTCTCGCTGACCACTGGCATTAAAGATTCACAAGACAATTTCGGCGCCGAGCACTTTCACATTATTCTGCTCGATGCCGGCCGCACCAAGCTGATCGGCAGCGACATGCAGGAGATGCTGCGCTGCATACGCTGCGGCGCGTGCATGAACCACTGTCCGGTGTATCAGAATGTGGGCGGCCACGCTTACGGCTGGGTGTATCCGGGCCCCATGGGATCGATACTGACGCCTACTTATATCGGGATCGAAAACGCGCTCGATCTGCCGCAGGCGTCCACCTTCTGCAATCAGTGCGGCGTCGTGTGCCCGGTCAAGATCCCGTTGCCAGATTTGATGCGCAAGCTGCGCGAGAAGCAAGTCGAGCGCGGATTGCGGCCTTGGCATGAGCGGACGGCGTTGCAAGTGTGGAGCTGGCTTGCGCTGAGGCCTGCTTTCTATGCGGCGGCGAGTGCCATCGGCGTCAGAATGCTTAAATTGCTCGGCGGCAGTACCAGCCTGATACATTACCTGCCGTTCGGCCGGAGCTGGACGGCAGGGCGCGACATGCCCGCGCCGCCGGGCAGGACTTTTCGTGAATTGTATGGAGAACGCAAATGAACAAACCGGTCGAACTTAAAACCGTGCCGTCCGTCCCGCTGTGGATAGACGGCAAGCAGAAAACCGCGTCGAGCGCGCGCGCAGGCGACATTACGAACCCCGCGACAGGGCAGGTCACCAAAAGAGTGCCGTTCTGCAATGCCGCCGACATCGATGCCGCGGTGCAGTCCGCGCAACGTGCGTTCCCGGCCTGGCGCGATACGCCGCCGCTGCGCCGCGCGCGCATCCTCATGCGCTTTCGCGAGTTGCTCGATGCGAACAAGGACGAGCTGGCAAAGCTGATTACCGCGGAGCACGGCAAGACGCTGGCGGACGCCGCCGGCTCGGTGCAGCGCGGCGTCGAAGTCGTCGAATTCGCGATGGGCATACCGCATCTCGTCAAAGGCGAATACAGCGAAGAAGTCGGCACCGGCGTCGACTGTCATTCGGTGCGCCAGCCGCTCGGTGTCTGCGCGGGCATCACGCCATTTAATTTTCCGGTGATGGTGCCGCTGTGGATGTTTCCGGTGGCGCTCGCCTGCGGCAATACGTTCATTCTGAAACCGTCGGAGAAAGTGCCGTCGGCTTCCATGCTGATGGCCGAATTACTGAAACAAGCCGGCCTGCCCGACGGCGTTTTCAACGTCGTGCACGGCGACAAGGACGCGGTCGACGCGCTGCTCAATCATCCCGGCATCAAAGCGATTTCCTTCGTCGGCTCGACACCGATTGCGAAATACATTTATGAAACCGCGGCGAAGAACGGCAAGCGCGTGCAGGCGCTGGGCGGCGCGAAGAATCATGCGGTTGTGCTGCCGGACGCCGACTTCGAATTCGCCGCTGACGCGCTGATTGGCGCTGCCTACGGCTCGGCGGGCGAACGTTGCATGGCAATTTCGGCGGTGGTGGCGGTAGGCGAGTCCGCCGACCCGCTGATCGCCAAGCTGAAGGACAAAGCATTGAAACTCAAGATCGGCGCGGGCGACAGCAAAGTCGATGGCAAAGAGATGGACATGGGGCCGCTCGTTACCAAGGTCCATCGCGACAAAGTCGCGGGCTACGTCGACAAAGGCATTGCCGAAGGCGCGAAGCTGGTACTCGATGGCCGCACGCACCAAAGCAGCGGTGGCGGATTTTTCCTCGGCGCCTCGCTGTTTGACAACGTCACGCCCGAGATGACCATATACAAGGACGAGATATTCGGGCCGGTGCTGATCGTTCTGCGCGTGAAGACGCTCGACGAGGCGATCCGCATGATCAACGCGAATCAGTATGCCAACGGCACCGCGGTGTTTACGCGCTCCGGCGGCGCCGCGCGCAAGTTCGAGCGCGAGATCGAAGTCGGTATGGTCGGCGTCAACGTGCCTATCCCGGTGCCGATTGCGTTCTACTCGTTCGGCGGCTGGCGCGCGTCGCTGTTCGGCGATCAACACGTGCACGGCATGGAAGGCGTGCGCTTCTACACCCGCAATAAGGTCGTCACCACGCGCTGGCCGGATGCGAACGCGCTGCCGCAGGGTTTCAATATGCCCACACTCGGCTGAGCAGAGCGTCAACCGGAGTGAGGAGCGAGGATTGAGGATGGAGCAAGTGCACACGGCCTGATTCCCTCAATCCTCGCTCCTCAATCCTCAATCCTAAAAATGTCCGCTCGCGACAACATTCTTTCCCGCATTCGCGCCGCGCAGGGCAGAAGCGGCACGCCCGGTGTCCTCGAACGCTCAGCAGCTGCTGCGCACATCGGTGCACATCATGCGGGTCCGCGACCGCAAGTCGCGTGGGAAGCGGTTGCGCGATTCACCGACTGCGCGGTGAAGCTATCGACCTCGCTCGATAACGTCGGCACTTTTGCCGACGTGCCGCAAGCGGTCGCGCGTTATCTCGAGCAAAACAAGCTGCCGAAAAACGCGGTGTGCTGGCCCGAGCTGTTCGAGCTCGAATGGCAGGCCGCCGGCATCGAAGTTGAATCGCGCGCCGCAGAAGGTTCCGACCTCGTCGGCATCACCGGCGCGTTTTGCGCGATCGCCGAAACGGGCACGCTGATGACGTTGTCCGGTCCGCGCACGCCGGCCACGACCAGCCTCTTGCCGGAGACGCATATCGCCGTGGTTCGCGCCGACCGCATCGTGCGCGGCATGGAAGACGCGTGGCAACTCCTGCGCGACGAACGCGGGACGAATTTCATGCCGCGCGCGGTCAATTTCATCTCCGGCCCTTCGCGTACGGCGGACATCGAGCAGACACTGGTGTTGGGCGCTCATGGCCCGTATCGCGTCCACGTCGTGCTGGTCGGGCGCACCGCTCGCAGCTGATCCCGCTCCGCAGATTCCTTTCGCGGAGCTTACATTTGGTAACGTAAAGCAGCCTTGATCTGGCGCATTACGGCTGCATATACAGCGGAAGGTTCCACGTCGGCACTCAATCCGGCCAAGCATGCGGATGCCAGGTGGATCGCAGCAACTTTTTTGCCCGGGCCGTGTCCTAAGCTCTGTCCAGGCACGGCGCGAGGGTAAATAACGTGTGCCAAAAATTACTAAGGAGCAACCAGTTATGAAACAGAAATTGCTGTTGCGCAGTTTGATTGCCGCGGGAATCATTTCCGGCGCGACCCTCGGGGGCTACATCGCCCAGACGGCGTCCAATGTATACCCCGCCAGTGCCGCCGGTTCGCCCGTCGCGGCGGCGACCGTTGCCGCCATGCAGCCTGGCGCGCGTGTCGCGGTGCCTGATTTCACCAGCATCGTCGATGAAAACGGCGCAGCCGTCGTCAATATCAGCGTCACCGGCAAAGCGCAGAAGGCCGCCGCCGGCCAGCTGCCGGGGCAGGATCCGAACGATCCTTTCTCTGAATTCTTCAAGCAATTCCGCGGCCAGATGCCGCAACAGCAGGGGCCGACGCACGGCCTCGGTTCGGGCTTCATCGTGCGCGCAGACGGCCTGATACTCACCAACGCGCACGTCGTAGCCGATGCGAGCGAAGTGATGGTCAAGCTCACCGACAAGCGCGAGTACCGAGCCAAGGTCCTCGGCATCGACAAGCCGAGCGATGTCGCAGTCATCAAGATCGAGGCGGGCAGCAACCTGCCGGTGGTCAAGCTCGACCGTGCCGACGACGTCAAAGTCGGTGAATGGGTGCTGGCCATCGGCTCGCCGTTCGGGTTCGACAATTCAGTGACTTCCGGCATCGTGAGCGCGAAAGCGCGTGCGTTGCCCGGCGACTCCTATGTGCCGTTCATCCAGACCGACGTCGCGGTGAATCCCGGCAATTCTGGCGGGCCGCTGTTCAACATGAAAGGCGAAGTCATCGGCATCAATTCGCAGATTTACAGCCGGTCCGGCGGCTATCAGGGCGTGTCGTTCGCGGTGCCGATCGACGTTGCGCTGAGAGTGCAGGATCAGCTGCTGAAAAACGGCAAGGTCACGCGCGGCCGCCTCGGGATCGGTATTCAGGACGTGAATCAGGCGCTGGCGGAATCGTTCGGCCTGCAAAAGCCCGCCGGCGCGCTCGTCAGCTCGATCGATAAGGACGGCCCGGCCGCCAAAGCCGGGCTGCAGCCAGGCGACGTGATCGTGCGCTTTAACGACAAAGAGGTCAGCACGTCTTCGCAACTGCCGGTGCTGGTCGCCAATACGGTGCCCGGCGTGGTCGCGAAGCTCGAAGTGATGCGCAAAGGCGAGCTCAAGCGCATCGACGCGACGGTCGGCGAATTGAAAGAAGACAAACTCGCGGCCGCCGCGCCGGATTCTCCGGCAGAGCAGGGCCGTTTGGGCGTGGCTGTGCGTCCATTGACCCGCGAAGAGCAGGGTCAGGTCGGCGTGACCGGCGGTCTGGTAGTCGAAAGCGCGACCGGCGCGGCGGCGAGCGCGGGCATCCAACAGGGCGATGTGATCCTGTCGGTCAACAACACGCCGGTGAAAACGGTCGAGCAGCTGAAGCAATCGATTGCGAAAGCGGGCAAGCGCGTCGCGCTGCTTGTGCAACGCGAGGAAGCCAAGATCTACGTGCCGGTCGAGTTAGGCTGATTCAAGGCTCGTCTGAAGCGCAGCACAGCAGTAGAAAAAGGCCGCCTCCGGGCGGCCTTTTTATTCGCGAGTCAGTTCATGTGACGAGCAGCCTCAACCGCGCGGCGACCCAGCGCGTGGTCGTCGCCTGGATCAGGATGGTCATCAGGATAGCAATAAAAGTGACAGCCGCGATCACGGGCGCGCCCGGGGCGCCCATGCCCAGCAGCATGCCCGCGAGAGCGCCGGGAACCACGCCGGTTTCGCGCGTCCAGCACATGAACAGCATTTCGCGCCATGTCCAGCGCGCGCGCCGGTCGGGCAATGCGCACGCGAACACGGCGGCCGGCCGCGCGACCAGCATGAGGACCGCGACGACAATGACGCCGCCGGCCCAGTGCTCGCGGACGAGGGCAAAATCCACCTGCGAGCCGAGCAGGATAAAGATGAACACGCGCGCAATGAACGACGAGGTCAGGATGAACGCCTCGAGTTGCCGCTCGTCCGCGGGTTTCATGGAGAAGCCGAAGGCGTCCTTGTTGCCGATGACGATGCCGCAGACAAATACCGCCATAAAGCCGCTCGCGTGCAAAAAGTCCGCGCCAAGCCATCCAAGCGCGACCGCTGTAAGCGAAACGACGGACGCGTATCCGGCAAGGGCGCCATGTCTTTCGTGCGCGATGACTAAAGCGGACAGATAACCCAGCAGGCCGCCGACCGCGATGCCGGCGCCGGCTTGCCACAGGAGGCCCGCGATGGCGCCGACAGTGGAAGATTCGCCGTGCCCGCCCGCCGCCGCGAGCACTGCAAACGTCAGGATCGCGCTGGTAGCGTCGTTGAAGGCCGATTCGCTCATCACGGTCTGCGCCACGCGGTCCCTGATCTTGACCTGGCGGAAGACCGGCACCAGAGTGGCAGGGTCAGTCGCCGCGATAACGGCGGCCAGCAGCAGCGCGACGACGGGCGTGAGACCGAGCGCCCAGTGCGCGGCGAGCCCGGTAATTGCGGCGGTAATAAGGACACCGAACGTCGCCAGCGCGGTGATTGTGATCCACACATTCTTCAGCACGCTGAAACGCAGCGCGGCGCCGCCGTCGAACAGGATGTATGAGGCGCCGAATATGAGGATCAGCTGATTCAGCGGCGAATCGGCGCGTACGTCGATCCAGCCGGCGACAGCGGGGCCGAGGACGATGCCCGCGATAAGCAATATCGCCACGTCAGGCACGCGGGTGCGCCGCGCGAGGAGGCCGCAAACGAGACCGGCCGCGATGATGATGCCGAAGACGGCCAGGACGTGCTTGGCCGCCGCGAGCGAGGCAGATACTTCCATGTTAGTCCGAGGTTGGGCGCGGAGGGCGGCCTATTGTGCAGCAATCCGCCGCTTGCGGCACCGCCAAAAGTGTGTTTTCGCGCAGTGTTCGATGCGCACCGCGTGGCGTCAGCGTTCTTGATTTTGCCCTAGGCACGGTATAGCATTGGCGGCCTGTTGGAAGGGCCGGGCGTGGTTTTAAAACGCTGATAAAAAAAATTTCCGCGCCGATGCAGCAGAAATCCAAATCCAGAAGCCACCAAGGAGGCGATATGAGCAAAGAGCTGAAGAAAGACACGCCGGCAAAACCCGCGGTATCACGCCGTAAATTCCTGTCGGGTGCCGCGGCAGCCGCCACGGGCGCGGCCATCACCGGTTTCCCGATGATCTCCGTTGCGCAATCGCCAATTACGATGCGCTGGCAGTCGACGTGGCCGACGAAAGACATCTTCCATGAATACGCGCTCGACTACGCGAAGAAGGTCAACGACATGTCGGGCGGCCGCCTCAAGATCGACGTGCTGCCTGCAGGCGCGGTCGTCAAGGCGTTCGACCTGATCGATGCGGTGAGCAAAGGCACGCTTGACGGCGGCCACGGCGTGCTCGCGTACTGGTACGGCAAGAATTCCGCGATGGCGATCTGGGGCTCGGGCCCGGCCTTCGGCATGGATGCCAACATGGTGCTCGCGTGGCACTACTACGGCGGCGGCAAGGCCATGCTCGAGGAAATCTACAAGAACCTCAATCTCGACGTCGTTTCATACCTCTACGGCCCGATGCCGACGCAGCCGCTCGGCTGGTACAAGAAGCCGATCACCAAGCCCGCGGATTTCAAAGGCCTCAAGTTCCGCACGGTGGGCCTGTCGATCGATATCTTCACCGGCCTCGGGGCCGCCGTGAATGCGTTGCCGGGTGCTGAAATCGTACCGGCGATGGACCGCGGCCTGCTCGATGCAGCCGAGTTCAACAATACGTCCTCCGACCGCGCGCTGGGTTTCGCCGACGTGTCCAAAGTGTGCATGCTGCAAAGCTGGCACCAGTCGGGCGAGCAGTTTGAAATCCTGTGGAACAAGAAGAAATACGATGCGCTGCCGGCGGACCTCAAGGCGATCCTCGGCTATGCCGTGGAAGCCGCCTCTGCCGACATGTCGTGGAAAGCGATCGACCGCTACTCGCAGGATTACATCGAGCTGCAGTCGAAAGACAAGGTCAAGTTCTACAAGACGCCGGACCTGGTCCTGAACGACCAGCTGCGCTCGTGGGACGAGATCGTCAAGAAGAAGTCGGCCGAGAACCCGATGTTCGGCAAGGTCATCGAATCGCAGCGCAAATTCGCAGAGCGCGCGACGAAGTGGCAGAACGATACCAACATCGACTTCAAGGTCGCTGCCAGGCACTACTTCTCGAAGAAAGCTTAAGTCGTTTGTTAAAACCGACACCACCCTGCAGCCCATCGCTGCAGGGTGGTTTTTTTTAGCGCAGGCGGCTCGGCGCGAGCGGGAGTGTCCATGCAAGTACAGCGGTTTTTATACCGGGTCGACAGCATCAGTACATGGTGCGGCAAGGCGTTTGCGTGGCTGATCGCCATACTCATGCTCATCGTGTGCGCCGAGGTCTGCAAGCGCTACTTTCTGAACGACCCGACCTCGTGGTTTTTCGACATCACCGCGATGATGTACGGCGCGACGTTCATGATGTGCGGCGCTTATACGCTCGCACAGGATGGCCACGTGCGCGGTGATTTTCTCTACGGCTCGATGAAGCCGCGCACGCAGGCGAGCCTGGATCTGATTTTGTACATACTGTTTTTCATTCCGGGGATCGCCGCGCTGTGCTACGCCGGCTGGGATTTCGCCGCAACGTCGTGGGCGATACGCGAGCACTCGAGCGTCACCGCCGACGGCCCGCCGCTTTATCATTTCAAGACTTTCATCCCGATCGCCGGTGCGCTGGTCATGTTGCAGGGAATTGCTGAAATCGTGCGCTGCGTCGTGTGCATCAAGACCGGCCAGTGGCCGGAACGTCTTAAAGACGCCGAGGAGATCGACGTCGTCGAGCAGCAACTGGCGAAAAGCACGCACGTGGACGACGAATCGCGCAAGCGCGCGATCGAGAGCGTGCACGACATCGATGAAGCGGCGCATCAGCGCGGGCTGGGTGATCGCGCAGCGGAAGAAACCGGGCGCCATCCGCGGGGAGAAGGAAAATGAGCGATCCCGCACTCGGCCTCCTGATGTTGAGCCTGATCGTCGTCGTGATCATGCTCGGTTTCCCCACTGCGTTCACGCTGATGGGGCTGGGGATGTTCTTCGGCTTCATCGCGTTTCACGATCCGTCGAAAGCATTTCTCGACAACCGCGTGTTCGACCTGATGGTTGAGCGCACTTACGGGGCGATGACCAACGATACGCTGCTGTCGATCCCGCTATTCGTGCTGATGGGCTACGTGATGGAACGCGGCGCGCTGGTCGACAAGATGTTCTACAGCATACAGCTCGCGTTCCGCCGCCTGCCCGCTTCGCTGGCCGTGGCGACCCTCATCGTGTGCACGTTCTGGGGCATCGCCAGCGGGCTGGTCGGCGCGGTCGTCGTACTGATGGGCGTTATCGCGTTCAACCCGATGCTGAAAGCCGGTTACGACGTGCGGCTCGCATCCGGCGTGATCACCGCCGGCGGCACGCTGGGCATCCTGATCCCGCCGTCGGTGATGATCATTGTCTACGCCGCGGTGGCCGGCCAGTCCGTAGTCAAGCTTTATGCGTCCGCCATGTTTCCGGGATTTTTCCTGTCGTTCCTCTACCTCGTCTACATCATCGGCTGGGCGCTAATCAATCCGAAGATCGCGCCGCGCCTGCCTGAGAGCGAGAACCAGGTGCCGATACCGGCATGGGTGCCGCAGATGCAGCAAGCCTATTCAAACAACCTGCTGGTCTCGTTACTGACCGCGGCCGTACGGCCCGGACGGGCGTTGCAGCTGGACGGCGAAGCTGCGCGGTTTACGTACCTGACTATCATGCGCAATCTGCTTGCTGCGCTGTTCCCGCTGCTGCTCGCCGCTGTCACCTGCTGGGGAATCTGGTGGTACGTGGTGATTCACCAGCAAGTCGATGCACAACCGGTAAAACCCGCGGTCAGCATGGCGCAGAAGAACACCGAGCCTGCAGTAGCCGCACCGGTCGCGCCGCTGACGAAGGACGCAGCGCCCCAGGAACTGGGCGTAAAGGCGGACGCAGCGCCCCAGGAACTGGGCGCAAAAGCGGACGAAGCGCCGCAGGAGCTGGGCGCCAATGCGTCGGCTGATGCCAATGCAACGGCGAAGGAACCGGAAGGGTTGCAGGAGATGGGCACGCCGGAGCTTTCCGAAGGCAACGCCGCACCGTCGGCCAACGGTCCGCCGCCCGAGTTTTATACGTATTTCTGGATATGCGTTGCGGTGACCGCGTTGCTGCTGCTGTATTACTACTGGAATCTGCGCGCGGAGCAGTTCCAGATATTGAAGCTGCTGGTCGAATCCGTAATGCCGCTCGGCATCCTGACTATCGTGGTGCTGGCGGTGATTTTGTTCGGCATCACCACGGCTACCGAATCCGCGGGCATCGGTGCCGCCGGCGCTTTCCTGCTCGCCCTGCAGGCGCGTACGCTCGACTGGGAGCGGGTCAAGCAGTCGGTGTTTCTGACCGCCAAGACAACTGCGATGGTGTGCTGGCTGTTCGTCGGTTCGGCGCTTTTCTCCGCGGTGTTCGCCATTCTGGGCGGGCAGCAACTGGTCGAGCACTGGGTATTGTCTCTGAACCTGACGGCCGTGCAGTTCATGATACTTTCGCAGGCGATCATTTTCGTGCTCGGCTGGCCGCTCGAATGGACCGAGATCATCGTCATCTTCGTGCCCATATTCCTGCCGCTGCTGAGGCACTTCGGCATCGACCCGATCCTGTGGGGCACCCTGGTGTTCGTCAATCTGCAGGCTGCGTTCCTGAGCCCGCCGGTCGCAATGTCGGCGTTCTATCTGAAAGGCGTCGCGCCGCCGCACGTGACGCTCAACCAGATTTTCGCCGGCATGATGCCGTACATGCTGATCGTCATCCTGTGCATGGTCTGCATGTACATCTGGCCCGGCATGACGTTGTGGCTGCCGAACTATCTGTACGGCTCCGGCGGCTGAGCCGGTTGCCGCAGAGCGCGCAGATCAATCCGACAGAGCAGCCGCGGCTGCTCTGTTTTTTTGAGCCGCGAAATGGAAAGTGACCGGCTGGCGTGGTGGCGCGCGAGCGCAATGGCGCTCACGTGCTGCGCGTTCTTCATCGCGTTCTTTCACCGCGTATCGACCGGCTCGATCGCCGGCGATCTGCAGCGCGAATTCGCCATTGGCGGGGCCGCCCTCGGCACGCTGGGCGCGACCTACTATCTCATCTATGCAGTAATGCAGGTGCCGTCCGGGGTGCTCGCCGACACGCTCGGCCCGCGCATCACGCTGGCGTTCGGCATGGCAATCTCGGGCGCCGGCTCCATAGCTTATGGCCTTGCGGGGGGCTTCGCCACCGCAGCAGCGGCGCGCACGCTGGCGGCTCTCGGCGTTTCCGTCGTGTTCATCTGCATGCTGAAGCTGTGCGCCGGCTGGTTTCACGAGCGCCGTTTTGCCACGGCCGTGGGCGCCGCAAACGTCGCGGGCATCGCCGGCGCGCTGGCCGCGACCGCGCCGCTGGCGTGGCTCATTACTCTAGTCTCGTGGCGCAGCGTATTCGTGGCTGTCGGCGTCGCATCGCTTTTTCTCGGTGTGGCAATCTGGCTGTTCGTGCGTGAGGCGCCGCATGCGCCCGGCAGCGCTGCCGCCGGCGGCTGCTGCTGGCGGTCCGCGCTCGCCGCAGTGGCGGCCAATCCCGCGACGTGGCCGCCGTTCTGGGTCAACGTCGGGATCTCCGGCACGTACATGACGTTCATCGGCGTATGGGCAGCGCCATTTCTTGTTCACGCGCACGGCCTGACGCCGGTGGCGGCGGGCCGCTGCACCGCGCTGACGCTGATCGCATTTGCGTTTTCCGCGCCGTTCACAGGCTGGCTGTCCGATCGCCTGCGCGTGCGCCGTGCATTGGTGATCGCGTTGGCGGCCGCATACAGCGCGACCGGACTGATTTGGATATCGCTGCCGCTGCCGAGCGCAAACGCCGTAACGATCGCGGCGGTACTCACCGGGCTCGCGGTGCCGGGCTTTACGCTGACGTGGTCGATCGCGAAGGAGGTGAATACGCCTGCACGCGCGGGCATGGCGATCGCGATTGCGAACATCGGCGGTTTTATTGCGTCCGGGCTGCTGCAACCACTGGTCGGATGGGTGGTTGACAATGGCGCCGGTGTTGTCGCGGGCGGCAGCGCCGATGCGTACCGGCTCGGCATTGGCGTGCTCGTCGCATGGTCGCTGATCGGCGTCGTCGCTGCCTGCAAGCTTACTGAAACGCGCTGCCGCAACGTCTGGCGGGGGCAGGTGCATGCAGACGCTATGCGATAATCGCTGTTTTTACGTCCGCGCCGCGTGGCGCTCGATTGCACAGGACAGACAATGAAGCCGAAAATTCTGGTCACGCGCGAAGTATTCGACGACACGCTCGGTTATCTCGCAGAGCATTGCGAAGTCGAATCCAATCAGGCCGACAAGCCGTTCGAGCCTGCGGCGCTTGCGCAGCACCTGAAGGACAAGGATGGGGTCGTCTGCTGCCTGACCGACCGTGTCGGCGATGCGTTGCTCGCGCACGCGCCGCGCCTGAAGGTGGTCGCCAATATCGCAGTCGGTTACAACAACATCGACGTGCCGGCCTGCACCGCGCGCAATGTCATGGTGACCAACACGCCGGGCGTGCTCGACGACAGCACTGCCGACCTCGCGATGGCGCTCATGCTCGCGACCGCGCGGCGGCTGACCGAAGCCGAGGCCTACATACGCGCGGGAGACTGGCAAGGCTGGCACCTGAAGCAGATGCTCGGCGTCGACGTGCATCATGCGACGCTCGGCATATTCGGCATGGGCCGCATCGGTCAGCAGATCGCGCGGCGCGCGGCGGGTTTCAACATGCGTGTGCTGTATCAGAACCGCAACCGCTGCCCGGCTGATGTCGAAAAAAATCTCAATGCCGAATACGCGACCAAGGAGCAAGTGCTCGCGCAAGCGGACTTTGTCATCCTGCAGATGCCGTATTCGCCGGCGACCCATCATTTCATCGGCACCGCGGAACTCAAGCAGATGAAGCCCAGCGCCATTCTGATCAATTCGACGCGCGGCGGCGTGGTCGACGACGCTGCGCTGATCGAGGCGTTGAAGAACGGCACGATACGTGCCGCCGGCCTCGACGTATACGAAAACGAGCCCCGCCTCAATCCCGGCTTCCTTGATCTGAAAAACGTGGTGCTGGCCCCCCACGTCGGCAGCTCGACCGAGGCGACGCGCCGCGCGATGGCGATGACAGCCGCAAAGAATGCCGTGGCCGCGCTGACCGGTGGCACACCGCCGAATCTGCTTAATGCTGAAGCAAAGGGTAAAGCTTAAACCGTGAAGGACGCAAAGGACGCAAAGGAAAAGAAAAATCAAGAAACGAGGCGTAGCTAGACTTCGTTGAGGCTAATTCTTGTTTGGTTTTTTGGGTCTCCTTCGCGTCCTTTGCGTGCCGCTCAAGGGGGTATTAAAAAGAATCCTTTGCGGTGAAGCTTTTGAGTTAATTTTTTGCGACGGCGGCCGCTCTCGCGCGGGGCATTAAATTTGCATGACGCAGCTATTCAATTTGATGGTCGAAGTGATGATGCCGCTGGCCTTGCTGGTGGGCGCGGGCGCGGTGTGGCCGCTGATTTTTCGCGATACGCCGGTGGAAGCGATGCGCACGCAACTGAATCGCCTCGTGCTCTACGTGTTCTATCCCTGCATCCTGTTCGCGGTGGTCTCCAGCACGCGCATTACTCCCGACCTGCTGTCAGTGCCTTTGCTGGTGGGCATCGGCACGCTGGCGTCGGGAGGCATCTTGTATGTACTGCTCTATCTGTCGCCGCTGGGGCGCGGACTCACCGACCCGACACGCGCGGTACTGATGCTGGGCGGCATGTTCGGCAACACTTTCAATATCGGCGCGCCGGTGCTGATGTTTTTCTTCGGGCGGGATGCGGTGCGCTACGCAGTGTTCAACGACATGCTGATGACGATGCCGCTGATCTGGACGCTCGGCGTGTGGATCGCGACGCGCCTTGGCTCGCATGAAAAGCCGGTGTCCTATCCTTCATTGTGGCGCATCGTGCTGTCGTTGCCGCCGCTGTGGGCCTTCGCGCTCGGGCTCGGGCTGCAGGCAAGCGGCCTCACGTATCAGCCGCTGGCGGCGGCGGCGCACATGATAGGACAGGCGACCATCCCGGTCACCCTCTTCGTACTGGGTATGACCATTCCGTGGCGCAATCTGACGCCGCGACCGGAAATTCTCACCGCCGCCGCAGTCAAGCTGCTGTTCGCACCGCTGGTGGCGGCATGCGTGGCGCGCGTTTTCTTCGCGCCGTTAGGCGAGGCGCAGTACGCGTCCGCGCTCGAAGCCACGACGCCCGCAATGATGACCGCACTGTTGCTCGCCGACCGCTTTCGTCTCGACGGCGGGGCCGCCGCGCTCCTGATCGGCTGGAGTACAATTCTGTTCTGGTTCAGCCTGCCGTTGACACTGACCCTTGGATTGATCCGTTAGTCATGCCGCGCGCGCCGTTTGTCGCGCCGTCGCGGCCGCGACTTTGCACAGCCGGTAATATGGGCGAATTTGGGAGCACCACCATGCTGAGAGTCGCCGTCTTTGCGCTTGTGGCTTTAGCCGCTTTGAACGCGCGCGCGCAGAATCCCGAGCCGACGCAGGTTTGGTACACCGGCAGCCATATCGAATTGAAGGTGACCGATGCCGCCGGCGGCCTTGGCGCGGAATGGCGCTTCGACCGCGCCAACAACGGCGATGTGCGGGTGGTCAAAGAAGAGCGCCACGGCAGCGGCACCGTCAGGGGCACGCTCATATCGGTATGTGGCGACCAGGCGATCCTGTTCAAGGATATCGTGCCGGCGCGTCTGCACGAATTACAGGAACTGAACGAGCCGGTGCTGCATCTGCAACTGGCGCTGCGCCTGCTGGCGCGCGCGATGCCGCAGGGTCTGCCGGCCACGGGCACGCAGACCGCTATCGATGTGGCTGAGGATAAAATCACCCTGCGCGTGCGCAAGGGCTATCGCGCGCGCAAGGATTTCGGCGCGCCGTGGCGCGCGCGTGGCGT
>JANYDM010000008.1 GCA_025363575.1 Betaproteobacteria bacterium
AACGCGGGGTCGTCTTCAAGCTTGAAGACGCGCAGCGCGTTCTTGTAGAGGATCTTGGGCAGCACCTCGTCCTTGATTGGCAGCTTCCAGAATTCGTCCATGAACGGCTTGATCGGTATCGACGGGAAGCAGGTCGCGAACAGGAACTGGTCCTGCAGGCCGAAGAAGTTGCCGTTCAGCGACTTGACCCAGTCTTCGCTCCCCATCTGCACGATGTACATGTCGGGCGAGAGGAAAACGTTGGGATGCCGCGCGGCGACGATGATCGCCTCGCGCACGTACGGATAGCAGGCGTGGCCGGCGATGATGCGCAGGTTGGGAAAATCCTCCGCGACCTGGTCGATGTGGCGCGGGTGCGCGTAGTCGATGCTCTTACCGCCCCACGGCCCCGACGTCTGCGGAAAGAAAATCATGTCGTGCTCGAGGCATTTTTCGTAGAGCGGATACAGGCGGCGGTCGTCGATGTCGCAGCCCGGCGAGCGTCCGGGCTCGATGAACATCACGCGCAGGCCCATCTTTGCGCAGCGGTCGAGCTCGGCCATTGAATCGTGCAGCACGTTGCCGGCGTCGATGCCGGCGACGCCGATGAACTTGCCCCAATGCTCGTTCTGCAGCTTGACCATGAGGTCGTTCGGCGTCGTGCGCGCGGCCATTTCGCGGCCGCCGATATACATCGCCGGCGTCTGGCCCGAGGTTGAAACGGCGGTAATTATGCCGGCCTCGCCGATTTCCTCGAAAAAGGCTTCTATCGTGCCTTTGCCGAACGATTTGATCGAAGCGAGCCGGCCGCGCGCTTTTGCGCGCCCGGAAAAATATTCGCCCGCCTCCGGTATGGTGACCCGGCAGCGTACGTCGATGATGGGCAATGCCCGCTTTTCAGCCATGTCGTAGATCCTTTGTTGAATGTGCTTATTCGGCGCGCAGGCCGCTGTCTTTCACGATGCGCGTGTAGCGCTGGATTTCGTCGCGGATGAAGCGCGCGAATTCGTCGGGCGTACCCGCGATGACTTCCGCCCCGTCTTTGGTCAGCCGTTCTTCCACGTCGCGGCTCTTCACTGCTTCCACGATGTCCGCATGCAGTCTCTTCACGATGGTGGCCGGCGTGCCTTTCGGCACGAGGATGCCGTACCAGTTGTAGTCTTCGTAGCCGGGCAGTCCCGCCTCGGCGATGCTGGGGACCTCGGGCGCGACCGCCGATCTTGTCCGGCCAGTCACGCCGAGGCCGCGCAGGCGTCCGCCTTTCACGTACGGGACCGCCGACAGGATATTGCTGAAATACATGTTGATCTGGCCGCCGATCAGATCGGCGAGCGCGGGCGCGCTGCCCTTGTACGGCACGTGCACGAAGCGGACTTTGGCGAGCGACTGAAAAAGCACGCCGGCAAGGTGCGGCGGGCTGCCGGCGCCCGCGGAGCCGAACGTGAGTTTGCCCGGTTTGCTCTTCGCGAGGGAGATGAGTTCCCTGACCGTTGTCGCGGGCAGCGCGGGATGAACGACGAGCATTTCCGGCACGCGGCCGATCAGCGTGACCGGCGCGAAATCCTTCACCGCATCGTAAGGCAGCTTTTTGAACAGGCTCACGTTGACGGCATGGGTTGCGGCATTGCCCAGCAGCAGCGTGTAGCCGTCGGGCGGCGCGTGCGCCGCCATATCGGTGCCTATGATGCCGGTTGCGCCGGTGCGGTTGTCGACGACGACCTGCTGGCCCCATTTCTCCGTCAGCTTCTGGGCCAGCGCACGCGCGACGATGTCCACGCCGCCGCCGGGCGAGAAAGGCGCGATCAGCCGCAGCGGATGGCTGGGGTAGTCGTTGGCTGCCGCAGAAGTGCCCGTCGCGAGCAGCAGAACGAGCAGTACATTTCTCTGCATTGGGTCGGCCGTCATTCCGCCTTGAGCCCGAGGTCTTTCACGACCTTGCCCCACTTCATGTTTTCTTCGCGCAGGAAGGTTGCGTACTGCTCGGGCGTGTTGGCGACGATCTCAAAGCCCATCTTCGTCAGCTGCTCGCGCACGTTGGGCAGTGACACCGATGCCACGATTTCAGTGTTGAGCTTGTTCACGATTTCCTTCGGCGTCGCGGCCGGCGCGAGTATGCCGAACCACGTAATGACTTCGAAACCGGGCAGGCCCGATTCCGCGATGGTCGGAAATTCCGGCGCCACCGGCGACCGCTTGAGGCCCGTCACCGCGATTCCCCGCATCTTGCCGCTTTTCACGTAAGGCATCAGCGCCGACATGCTGGACGTCAGCATCGGCACCTGGCCGCCGACCACATCGATGATGGCGGCGCCGTCGCCTTTGTAGTGGATGGGCACCATGTCGATTCTGGTCGTGCTCTTGAAGAGCTCCATCGACATGTGCGGCGACGAGCCGATGCCGCCGGTCGCGAAGTTGATCTGCCCGGGACGCGCCCTGGCGAGCGCGATGAGTTCCTTGATCGAGGTCACCGGAAACGTCGGGTTCACCACCATCAGCAGCGGGTTATGCACGACGCGCACGACCGTCGCGAAGTCCTTCAGCGGGTCATAGCCGACTTTCGCATACATATAAGGCGCGACCGCATGGGTGGTCTGGCTTGCGAGATACAGCGCGTAACCATCCGGCGGCGCCTTGGCGACGATTTCGGCGCCTATGGTGCCGGTCGCGCCCACGTGGTTCTCGACGATGAACGATTGCCCCATGCGCTCGGTCAGCTGCTGGGCGACGATGCGCGCCACGATGTCCGACGGGCCACCGGCGGTGAAGCCGACGACGATACGTGTCGGTTTCGATGGATAGGTTTGCGCGTGCGCGAGACCAACACTAACTGCCAGCAATAACAAGGAACGCGCAATTAGAGTCATAATTTTCTCTCAGTCAGAATCAAATTTGCTAACTTGTTTCACTGCGTCTTCTACATTGATTCCCTCTCCCTCGACGGGGGAAGAGTTCCTTTTATTCAAGCCTGCGCAGCCAGCAGCATGTCCGCGCCTTTTTCGCCGATGGCGATCGACGGGATGTTGGTGTTCGACGACGGAATGGTCGGGCAGATACCGGAGTCGACGACGCGCAGGTTAGCGATGCCGTGCACTTTCAATTCTGGATCGACTACTGCCGCGGCGTCGGTGCCCATCTTGGTGGTGCCGACCATGTGCCAGCTTGTTTGTATCGTGCCGCGCATATAGTCGAGCAGGCCGGCGTCATCGTTGACGTCGGGGCCGGGCCGCGTTTCGCGCACGATCAGCGGCTTCAGCGCGGGCATTTGCGCGACCTTGCGCGCGAGGCGCACGCCGTCGAGGAAGAGCTGCGCGTCGGCTTCGTGCGAGAGATAGCGCGGATCCATGCTCGCCTGCTGGCGCGGATCGCGCGATTGCAGATGCACGGCGCCGCGCGAGCGCGGCTGGAGAACAGTGACGCCGAAGGTAAAGCCGGGAAACTGGTCCATGCCGTAGCCCGGCGTGCGCGCATAGCGGTCTTTGCCGGACAGCGGCAGAAGGCGCAGGACCAGGTCGGGCTGCTTGAGGTCGGGACTGCTGCGGAAATTCATCTGGGCGGTCGCCGAGCAGATCGTGAGCAGGCCTTCGCGCTTGAACATGAAGCGCAACCCTTCCTTGAACTTGAGCCACGGGCTTTGCAGCACGTCGTTGATGGTGATCGGCTGCGAGCATTCGTACGTGATGCGCGTGTTCGGGTGGTCGCGCAGGTTCTCGCCGACGCCCGGCAGGTGATGCACGACGTTCACGCCGTGTTTTTGCAGGATTTCGCTGTTGCCTATGCCGGAGAGCTCGAGCAATTGCGGCGACGCCAGCGGTCCGGCGGACAAGACGACCTCGCGCCGGGCGCGCACCTGATGCACGGTCTTGTCGTCGAGTTGATATTCGACGCCGGTGGCGCGTTTGCCGTCGAGCACGACGCGCGTGACAGTCGCGTTCGACAGCACAGTGAGGTTGGGACGGTTGATCGCAGGTTTCAAATAGCCTTTCGCCGAGCTGTTGCGCAGGCCATTGCGCGTCGAGTACTGCAGATGGAACGCGCCTTCGTAGCTGCCGTCGTTGTAATCCTTCAGCCGCTTGAAGCCCGCCTCGGTGCATGCCGACACGAACGCGTTGGAGAGTGGATCGAAATTGTCGAGGCTGGTGCAATGAATGGGCCCGCCGCTGCCGCGCACTGTCTGATCGCCTTCGGGGAAATCCTCCAGCCGCTTGAAGATGGGCAGCATGTCCGTATATCCCCAGCCCGTGCAGCCCATGTCGCGCCAGTTGTCGTATTCCTGCGGGTCGCCGCGCACGAACAGGTTGCCGTTGACCGAGCTCGAGCCGCCGATCACGCGGCCGCGCGCCCATTTCTGCGCCTTGCCGTTCAAATGCGTTTGCGGCTCTGTCATGTACGGCCAGGTCCAGCGCGTGTCGTTCAACACGTTGGCGACCATGAGCGGGATGTGAATGTTGTAGTTGCCGTCGCGCCCGCCGGCCTCGAGCAGCAGCACGCTGTGCCTGCCGTCCGCCGTCAACCGGTTAGTGACGGCGCAGCCGGCGGAGCCGGAGCCGACCACGATGAAATCGAATTCGGCGTGGTCCGGCACGGAAGACACGTACATCGTCTGTTCTCCTCACGATGGAAATTGGAAGCGGCGGCCGGGGCACAGTGTCCGCGCGCTACATTTGTTATCATCGGCGTCCGGCTGCGCTTGAGCGGCCGGCGCGAACGCGCAGTTTAAACCATCCCGCCGCGCGGCGCGTATTCAGGAGGCAGGCCCCAACCATGATGCAGAATTTGCGCGCGTACGCCGTCACGGCAATGCTGGCAGCGCCGGGTATCTGCCAGGCAGCCGATAACATCGCATATCCGGAAAAGCCGATCCGGTTCGTCATTACGTTCGCGCCCGGCGGCGGCACCGATCAGTTCGCGCGCGCAATTGCGGCGAAATTCAACGAAGCGTGGGGCCAGCCGGTGATCGCGGACAACCGCGCCGGCGGCAACGGCAATATCGGTTCGGACGTGGTGGCCAAGGCGCCGCCCGACGGCTACACAATATTGATGACGACCAATGCAACCATCGTCATCAACCCGCATCTGTCGAAGCTGCCGTACGATCCGGTGCGCGATTTCTCGCCCATCAGCCAGGTTGCGACCCTGCCCTTCATCCTGCTCGTGCATCCGAGCTTGCCGGCAAAATCGGTGTCCGAACTGATCGCGCTCGCGAAGGCGAAACCCGGCGCGCTCAATTTCGGCTCGTCGGGCGGCGGTGGCGGCGCGCATCTGGGCGGCGAGATGATGAAAACGATGGCGAAGATCGACATGACGCACGTGCCATACAAGGGCGCAGCGCCCACGCTGATAGCGCTGCTCTCCAATGAAGTGCAGCTCATGTTCGTCAGCATATATACCGCCGCGCCGTTGATCGAATCGAACCGCGTGCGCGCGATTGCGGTTAGCGGGCTCAAGCGCTCGCCTGCCTATCCGAATGTGCCCGCGGTGGCGGAGACGCTGCCCGGTTTCGAAACCGACCTTTGGTACGGCATGCTGGCGCCGGCAAAGACCAACCCGCGCATCGTCGACAAGCTATACCGTGAGACCAAACGCGTGCTGGCGCTGCCCGAATTCCGCAACCGTTTCGAGCCCACGGGCACGCAGATGGTCGGCAGTTCGCCGGCCGAATTCGCGCAAACCATCAAGAAGGATCTCGCCAAATGGGGCGAGGTCATCAAGGTTGCGAACATAAAGCTGGATTAGGCGAATTTGCATAGCAGGTGTTGAAAGGAGTGCGTCTTTGAAAACGCAGAAAAAACCGGCGACGTGGCCGAACGATATTTATGACGTGTTCAAGCAGGTCGGCATCAAGCAAGTTGCTTACGTGCCGGATGCAGGGCATACCCAGCTGATCAACAGCTGCAATGCCGACAAGAGCATGAAAGTCATTTCGCTCACCACCGAAGAAGAGGGTGTCGCGATGCTCGCCGGCACCTGGCTCGGCGGGGAACGAGGCGTGATGCTGCTGCAATCGTCGGGCGTCGGCAATTGCATTAACATGCTTTCCATCATGAACGAATGCCGCTTTCCGCTCTTGATGCTGGTCACGATGCGTGGCGAATGGGGTGAATTCAACCCTTGGCAGCTCGCGATGGGGCAGGGCACTCCACCGGCGCTGCAGCACGCGGGCGTCGTCGTGCAGCGCGTCGACCGCGCTGAAGAAGTCGGTGAGCACGTGTTCGCTGCGGCGCAACTCACTTTCAATACGAGCCGCCCGGTGGCGCTGCTGATCTCGCAGCGCATCATCGGCTTCAAGGATTGGAGCAAATAACATGGCGAAAAAAATCAAAGCCACGCTCGATCGCCGCGCCGTCATCAACAAGATTCTCGCCAAGCGCGGCGACGCGCTGGTGGTGACCGGCCTCGGCTCCTCGTGCTACGACGTCGGCGCTGCCGGCGATCATCCGAATACTTTCTACCTGTGGGGCGGCATGGGTGCCGCCGCGATGATGGGTCTGGGCCTCGCGCTGGCGCAGCCGAAGCGCCAGGTGCTCGTGATCACCGGCGACGGCGAAATGCTGATGGGGCTCGGCGCGCTCGCGACGATAGGCACGCAGGGCCCGCGCAATCTGTCGATTATCGTGATCGACAACGAGCTCTACAGCGAAACCGGCATGCAACCCACGCACACTGCGCGCGGCGTCGACCTTGCCGGCATGGCGAAAGCCGCGAAGTTCCCGCGCACGGCCACGATCACCACCGAAGCGCAGCTTAAAACGTGGGTGCCCAAGCTCTATACGCCGGCGGGTTCGGCGTTCGTCGCGATCAAAGTCAACAGCACGCGCTATCCGATGTCGATCCGCCTGCGCGACGGCGCGCATATCAAGAACCGCTTCCGCGAAGCGCTGCTCGGCAACGTCGCGTTCGATTGAGGCGTGCGCGCGTGAAGGCCGAATCGTCGTCGCTTAAGTTCGCGAAGATATGCGTATTGTGCGCGATCGTCGTAAGTGTCGGTTCAGCTTTTGCGCAGGCATACCCCGCGAAACCCGTCCGTCTCGTCGTGCCGTTCCCGCCCGGTGGACCGGCCGACAGTGTCGCGCGCATCCTCGCGCAAAAATTGAGCGATGCGCTGGGCCAGCAGGTCGTCGTCGACAACCGCGCGGGTGCGACGGGCACGATAGGTGCTGGCATCGTCGCGAAATCGCCGCCCGACGGCTACACGCTGCTGCTCGGCACCAGCAACGAGCTCGCGATGAGTCCCGGCCTCTACGAGAAGCTGCCATACGAGCCGACAAAAGATTTCACGCCGCTCTCAAACGTGATTAATTTTCCGAACATCCTGGTGGTTAACCCCCATTTGCCGGCGCGCAATGTGAATGAGCTTGTCGCGCTGGCGCGGGCCAAACCGGGACAGTTGAGTTTCGCGACGTCGGGCATAGGCAGCACCAACCATTTGACCGGCGTGGTGTTCCAGGACATCGAGAAGGTCAAAGTCAATTACGTTCCTTACAAGGGCGGCGGTCCCGCGGTCACCGATCTCATGGGCGGCCACGTCGACAGCATGTTCGCGACGATGCCTTCTGTCGTGCCGTTCGTGAAGAGCAACAAATTGAAAGCGCTGGTTCTCACCGACAACAAGCGCTGGGCCGCGCTGCCGGATGTGCCGAGCGCGAAAGAAGCCGGTGTGCCGGAGCTCATCGTCATTACCTGGAACGGCGTGCTGGGGCCGACCGGCATGCCTGAAGCGATCGTCGCCAAACTCAACAGCGATATCGTCGCGGTCGCGAATTCGGCCGACATGAAAGAGCGCATGCGGGCGCAAGCGGCGGAGATTGCAACCACCACGCCCGAAGAATTCGCCGCAATGCTGCGCAACGACTACGCGAAGTGGTCGAAGGTGATCAAGCAGGCGGGTATGCGCGCAGAGTAGAGGGACTTATTCTTAGCTAATAAAATTCCCTCCCCCTTGATGGGGGAGGGCGCCCTAATTCAAATAAGTCTAGAAAATCCAATGCAAAAAACCTTTAGCAACTCTTGCAAACGCGAAATCGACCTCGGGGGCCGCAAAGGCGCTGTTTATTCACTGCCTGCCCTCGAAAAAAAGCTTGGCGCAAAATTTTCCCGCTTGCCGATTTCAATCCGCGTAGTGCTCGAATCACTGCTGAGAAACTGCGACGGCAAAGTGGTGCAGGAAGAGAACGTGCGCGAACTTGCGCGCTGGCAGCCGAATGGCAAGCGCGAGAGCGAGATTCCATTCGTGGTCGGGCGCGTGGTGCTCAACTGTGCCGCCGGCATCCCGCTGCTCGGCGATTTAACCGCGTTGCGCGACGCGATGCGGCGTGCGGGCCGCGCGCCGGGACTTGTGCAGCCGAAGGTACCGCTCGACATGACGCTCGACCACACGCTGACGGTCGATCATCACGGTACGCCCGATGCGCTGGAAAAAAACATGCAGCTTGAGATCGAGCGCAACGCCGAGCGTTTCAGCTTTGTGAAGTGGGCGACGCAGGCCTACGACGGCATCCGGTTGATCCCCCCGGGCTTCGGCATCCTGCACCAGATCAACCTCGAATTCTTCGCGCCGGGCCTGCTGTCGAAAGACGGCGTCTACTACCCGGATTCGTTGGTCGGCACCGATTCGCATACATGCATGATCGCGGGTCTCGGCACGGTCGGCTGGGGTGTCGGCGGCATCGAAGCGCAGGCCGCGGTTCTCGGCCAACCGGTGTACATGCTGACGCCCGACGTGCTCGGTGTGAACGTGACCGGCGAACTGCGCGCAGGTGTGACCTCGACGGACCTGGTCCTGCATGTGACCGAAATGCTGCGCAAGGCGAAAGTCGTCGGCAAGTTCGTCGAATTTTTTGGCGCGGGCATCGCGAAGCTCACCGTGCCCGACCGCGCAACGATAGCTAACATGGCGCCGGAATACGGCGCGACAGTCGGATTTTTTCCGGTCGACGCGCAAACTTTGAATTATCTGCGCCAGACCAGCCGTTCGGTGGAGCAAATCGCCGCGACCGAGGCCTACTACAAGGCGCAGGGTCTCTTCGGTCCGGCGCGCGCGGACGAGATCGATTACTCGGACTTGTTGACGCTCGATCTCGCGGCGATCACGCCAAACGTCGCCGGCCCCAAGCGGCCGCAGGACCGCATCGCGCTCGCCGAACTCAAGACCCAATTCGCTTCGCTCCTTAAAAAGCCGACCGTTGACGGCGGGTATGGCAAAACCGAACCCAGCGCCGCCCCCGGTTCGCCGCGCGACGGCGCTGTGGTGATTGCCGCGATCACCTCATGCACGAACACATCGAACCCGGGCGTGATGCTCGCCGCCGGCATGGTCGCGAAAAAAGCCGTCGAACGCGGGCTTAAAGCCAAGCCCTGGGTGAAGATGTCGCTGGCGCCCGGTTCGCGCGTGGTCAGCGAATATCTCGTCGCAGCAGACTTGCAACGCTATCTCGACCAGCTAGGCTTCATGCTCGCCGGCTACAGTTGCACGACGTGCTTCGGCGCGTCGGGGCCGATCGACGCGGCGCTCGAAACATCGATCAACGATGCCGACGTCGTCGCGTGCGCCGTGCTGTCGGGTAATCGCAATTTCGAAGCGCGGATTCACCCCTCAGTGCGCGCGGCGTTTCTGGCGAGCCCGCCGCTGGTCGTCGCGTTCGCGCTCGCCGGCAGAGTCGATATCGATCTCGCGAACGAGCCGCTGGGTACCGACCCGTCCGGCCAGCCGGTCTTTCTCAAAGACTTGTGGCCGACGCAGGACGAGCTGACGGCGGCATTGAACGCCGCGGTGAAGCCCGCGTATTACAGCAAGATTTACGGCATGGACTTCGAGGCGGCGCATCCACAGTGGAAAGCGATATCCAGCAGCACGGGGGAGACTTATGCGTGGAGCGAGAGCTCTTCTTATATAAAGCCGCCGCCGTTTCTCGACGAGCGCTACACCGTCTCCAGCTTGCGCGAATTTCACGGCGCGCGCGCGCTCGCGATTCTTGGCGATTCGATCACGACCGACCACATCAGCCCGATCAGCAGCATCAAGGCGAGCTCCCCCGCCGGGCTATACCTGCAAAGCCTCGGCGTGAAGCCGGTCGACTTCAACAACTATGGCGCGCGCCGCATGAACCACGAAGTCATGGTGCGCGGCGCGTTCGCCAACCAGCGATTGCGCAACCAGATGGTGCCGGGGGTCGAGGGTGGTTACACGAAGCATCAGCCCGACGGCACGCAGATGACGATTCACGATGCCGCCATGCGTTACGAAAAAGACGGCGTCCCCTTATTCGTGGTCGCGGGCGAGGAATACGGCACCGGCAGCGCGCGCGACTGGGCCGCGAAAGGTACGCGCCTGCTCGGCGTGCGCGCGGTGATCGCCAATAGTTTCGAGCGCATACACCGTAGCAATCTCGTCGGCATGGGCGTCTTGCCTTGCCAGTTTCCGCCGGGCGTAACGGCTGCTGCGCTTTGTCTTGAAGGCGACGAGGTATTCGCATTGACCGGATTGGCCGATAACGCCAAGCCGCGCCAGTCAGTGACTCTGGCGATTACACGCGCGGATGGAAAGGAGGAGAGCGTGCAGCTGACGCTACGCCTGGATACGCCGGCGGAAATCGACTACGTCCGCCACGGCGGGATTCTGCCGTACGTATTCGCCGGAATGACGGCGTAATCCGCCGCGGACCGTTTATTTGCTGATGACTTCGTGCAGCAACGTATTTTTCTTGAGCAGTGCTTCGTCGATCGTCACGCCGAGCCCGTGCCCGGTTGGCACTTCGACGTGGCCGTCCTTGATTTTGAAATCACTTTCGGGGCACAACGGGTCCTTGGCGGTCGCATTGAGGCCGAACGTAAATTCTGCCGCGCCCATTGTGCGCGCTGCAGGGGTCGCCGCATAAAAGTGCGCGCTGGCGGCGGCGTCCAGTTGTGATTGCACCGCGAGGCCGCCGCAGTTGACGCGGATGTTTGCTGACTCGCCGACCGCCGCAATTTTTTTCGCGGCGGTCATGCCGCCCATTTTGTAGAGCTTGATGCAGAACGCGTCGCACGCGCGCGCTTCGGCGTGCGCTTGCGCGTCCTGCAGCGTGAACACGCCTTCGTCGGCCATCACGGGCACGCCGTTCGCCGCGCGGCGGATCTCCGCCATGCCGGCGAGATCGCGCCGCTCGATCGGCTGCTCGATATAGCCCAGGCCCATAGGTTTGATCGCCGCGATCGCGGTGAATGCATCTGCCAGCGTCCAGCCCGTGTTCGGGTCTATGCCTATCATCAAGTCGTCGCCGACCGCCTTGCGCACGGCTGCGAACGTCGCGACGTCCTGGCGCCAGCCGCGGCGGTCCGCCATCTTCAGGCACAGCACGCGGATGCCGAATTCATCGACTGCGCGTTTCGCCTCCGCGATGACGACGCCGACGTCGTCGGCCATGCTGACTGACCATTCGAGCGGGATGCGCGGCTGGCAGCAGCCGCCAAGCAGGTTGTAAATCGGCGTCTTCAGCGCCTTGCCTGCGGCATCGTGCAGCGCAATGTCAAGCACGGAGCGCGCGGCCGGATTGCCGGCGAGCCGGTTGTCGAACATCGCGTTGATAGTCTCGAAATCGAAAATCGATTTGCCCAGCAGCGCGGGCCCGTAGACTTCCTTGATCGCGGAAAACACGCTCGGCGCCGTGTCGGCCACGAAATGGCCGGGGCTGATCGGCCGCACCTGCGCAATGCCGGTGACGCCGCCCGCGTGGATTTTGACCAGGACCTGCTTGCCGAGAAGGCTGTCGGCGGGGCCGGTGTCGTAGACGCCGCTCGCGAAAATGCGCTGCAGGCGCTGCGACAGCGCGGTGATGAAAATCTCTATGCGATCGATCATTGCGGGTTCCTCATATGGTGCTACTCGGGCTTGATGCCCGCTTTCCTGACGACGTTTTCCCAGCGCGGTATTTCTTCGCCGATAAATTTTGCGAACTGCGCCGGTGTATCGCCCACAGGCTCGAAACCCTGGGCCAGCATTTTTTCCCTGACCTCGGGCACGCGCATGATGGTGCCGATCTCTTTAGCAAGAATATTGATGTTCGCTTTCGGCGTGCCGGCCGGAAGCATGAGGCCGTACCACGACGCCGCGTAGTAGCCGGGAAATCCCGTCTCGGCGATGGTCGGCACGTTGGGCAGCGCGATGCTGCGCTGGGAAATCGACACGCCGAGGGCGCGGACTTTGCCGGCGCTGATCTGCGTCAGCACCCCGGAAATGCCCGCAAACAACAGCTGCACTTCACCGCTGACGAGACCGACGACCGACGGCGCGGCCCCCTTATACGGTACATGGATCATCTCGATGCCGGCCATCGACGAAAACAATTCCATCGCCAGATGCGTGACATTGCCGACGCCGCCGGAGCCGTAGATCAGCGTCCTCGGCTTGGCCTTGGCGAGCGCCACCAGTCCTTTGATGTCAGTCACCGGCAGGCTCGGGTTGACGATCAGCACCGAGGGACCGAGCGCAATGTTACTGAGCGGTGCGAAATCATTTTTGACGTCAAACGGGAGCCTGGCGGACAGGCTGGGTATCGCGATGGTCGAGTTCGCCATTAGTATGGTGTAACCGTCGGGCGCGGCCTTGGCGACGATGTCGGCGCCGATGTTGCCGGCGGCCCCGGGACGGTTGTCGACGATGAACGAGACGCCCAGCGCGTCGGTCAGCTTTTGCGCGATCACGCGCGCGGCGATGTCGGTGCCGCCGCCGGCCTGAAAGCCGACCACGATGCGCACCGGCCGGCCTGGAAATTTTTCGGCAGCAGTTGCGCAGAGCGACAGGAGGGCGCAGGCCGCACCGGCGAACATCGGAATTGCACGGGGTCGCATGGTACTGCCACTCCTGATTAATTTGCCGCGGGCGCTATAATACTACGCACGCAGTTGTCACACCGGTACACAGTCCGAGGCAGGAGAGTCAATCATGACCGACACTTCACTGGCGCAGCGCAGTCCGCAGCGCGCGCAATTCAACGTCGTGCCCACGCCGGCCGCGCTCGGTGCGGAGGTGCGCAATTTCGACATCACGACGCTCGACGATGCGACGTTCAAGCAGATCCACGACGTGTGGCTCGCCAATGTAATGCTGATTTTTCGCGGGCAGTCCGTGAGCGCCGAAGACCTGGTAAGGCTCGTCAGGCGTTTCGGCACGCCGGTGTCGTCGAAAAATCTGCATCAGAGCGAACTCAAGGAACGTGCCGGTACCGATCAATTGAGGCTGCCCCCTGAAGTCACCGTGGTGTCCAACGTCAAAGAGGCAGGCAAGACGATAGGCATACTTGGCGACGGCGAAATCGTCTGGCATTCGGATTTTTCGTTCAAGGAAGCGCCGACCGCCGCGCGCATGCTCGTCGCGAAGGAAATTCCGCCCGACGAGAAGGGCGGCAACACGATGTTCCTGAACTGCTACGCCGCTTATGATGCGCTCAGCGCATCGCAGAAAAAACGCATCGCAGGCAAAACCATCAAGCAGGGCAACACGGTCGATACCGCGATGAAGCTGCGCCCCGGCGCGTCGCTCGATGCAGACATCCGCCACACCCCCGGCCCCAGCCATCCGATTATTTCGACGCATCCGAAAACCGGCTGCAACACGCTGTTCCTCGGCCGCCGCCATAGCGCCTACGTAAACGGTCTCTCGCTCGAGGAATCCGAGGCGCTGCTCGATGAATTGTGGGCGCACGCCGCGCAGCCGCGGTTTTGTTACGAGCACGTGTGGGCGGTCGGCGACGTCGTGATCTGGGACAACCGCGCGACACTGCACAAGCGCGACGCGTTCGACTCGGCCGAACGCCGCGTCCTGTACGCCGCGCAGGTCGAAGGACACAAACCGTACGAGGCGCCGAACGCGCTCAATCTGCCCGCGCATCCGCGCGCGCGGCTCTCCAACCGATAACTCTCCCGGGCAATCATGCATAAGCACGCCGAGCACGACCCGCATCAACATCACGGCAACCGCGTCGAAGACAGGCGCCTGATCACCGGTGCCGGCAAGTACGCATCCGACTGGAACGTCGCCGGACAGTTGTATGGATATTTTCTGCGCTCGGACCGCGCGCATGCCGAGCTCGCCGCGCTGAATGCGGCGCCGGCGCTCGCGCATCCGGGCGTGAAACACGTATTCACCGGCGCGGACGCGATAGCCGCGGGCTACACCAAACCGCCGCATTCACTGACGATACCGGGCCGCGACGGCATGAAAGCGCGCGCGACCCCGCGTCCCGTGCTTGCGCACGGCAAAGTCAGGTTCGTCGGCGAAGCGGTTGCCCTGGTAGTAGCTGACAGCGCCGCCGCCGCGCAGGAAGCGGCGGAATTGATCGAGATTGAATATCGTGACCTGCCCAGCGTTACGCACCCGGAAGCGGCGTTGGGTACCGGAGCGCCGCAGCTTCACGACGAGGTGCCCGGCAACCTGACGTTCGAGGCCGAAGCGGGCAGCGCCAAAGAGGTTGAAGCTGCGTTCGCGCAGGCCGCGCACATCACGCGCCTCAAAGTCGAATCGACGCGCGTGTCGCCGAGCCCGATGGAGCCGCGCGCATGCCTCGTGACTTATGACGCGGCTAACGGCAGCTACCGCTTCAACGTCGTAATGCAAGGCGTCACGACGCTGCGCAAGCAGGTCTCGGCCTATACGAATATGCCCGAAGAGAAACTGATCTTCGAGGCGCACGATGTCGGCGGTGGTTTCGGCCAGCGCACGGTCGCTTATCCCGAGTACTGCGCGCTGATGATTGCCGCGAAGTCTTTGGGCAAGCCGGTCAAGTGGGTATCGACACGCGTCGAGGCGTTTCTGACCGACACGCATGGCCGCGCGAACATCATCGACGGCGAGCTCGCGCTCGACAAAGCCGGTAAATTCCTTGCGATGCGGCTGCATTGGATCAATGACATGGGCGCATATTTGTCGCCGGGCTCCGTCGGCCACATCCGCAATACGAGCGTTTGCATGACCGGCGTTTATCGCATTCCCGCTTTATATGCGACGTTTCGCGCCACATTGACCAACTGCACGCCGGTCGGCTCATACCGCGGCGCCGGACGACCCGACATCGCCTACGTGGTGGAGCGTCTCGTCAACCAGGCTGCGGCGGAACTCAAGATGGATGCGGCAGAATTGCGCCGCCTGAATTTCATTCCGCCGGAGGCGTTTCCGTACAAGACGCCGACGGGCTCCATTTACGAAATCGCCGATCTGCCCGGATTGCTGAAGAAAGCGCTGAAGCTCGGCGACTGGGACGGGTTTGGCGCGCGCCGCGAACAGTCGGCGAAGTCAGGCAAGCTGCGCGGCATCGGCATTTCGACCGTGATCGAGAACACCGGCGCCGGCAACGCAGAGAAAGACGAAGTCGAATTGCGCGTCGATGCGGGCGGCATGATCGAATTGCACACTGTATCAAAGGCGCAAGGACACGGGCATGAGACGACATTCGCCGCCGTCGTCGGCGACGCGCTCGGCATTCCGCATGCGCGCGTCAAAGTCGTGCAGTGCGCGCCCGGCATCATGCTGCAAGGCAATCACACCGGCGGTTCGCGCTCGGCGGTCGGCGCGGGCGGCGTGAGCTATCTCGCGGCGCATAAGTTGATCGAAGAGGGCAAGTCGCTTGCCGCGCTCGAGATGAAGCTCGAGCCGTCGCAAATCAGTTACGCGGGCGGCGAGTTCCGTTCCACCGAATCGAAGCGCGTCGTCACGCTTGCCGATCTCGCGAAAACGAAGCCGCTCAAGGTCGTCGCCGAAGGCAAGTTCGGCTCGACGTTTCCGAACGGTTGCCACATCGCCGAAGTCGAAGTCGACCAGGAAACGGGTGCGGCGGAAATCGTTTCTTACTGCGCGGTCGATGATTGCGGCGCGGTCATCAACCACGCGATCGTCGAAGGTCAGTTGCACGGCGGCGTCGTGCAGGGCGTGGGCCAGGTGTTCGGCGAGCACATCGTGTACGACCGTGATTCCGGGCAGCCGCTGTCGGCGAGCTTCATGGATTACTGCATGCCGCGCGCCGGCATGCTGCGCGAGCTGCGCGGCGAAGAACATGCGACGCCGAGCAAAGTGAGCCCGCTCGGCGTCAAGGGCGTCGGCGAATCCGGCTGCACTGCATCGCTGCCCGTGCTGGTGGCTGCCGTCATCGATGCGCTGCGTCCGCTCGGCGTGACGCATCTCGACATGCCGCTGACATCGTCGAAACTGTGGCGCGCGATGCGTTCCGCGAAGCAAGCCCCGCAGTCCGCGAAATCATAGAGCCGGCTCCCCGGCGCGCACTGCGCGCCGCGCGCGCGTGTGTACGCCAGCGCACAGATTGCCTGTGCACGTACAGCTAATCTAACGATGGACCCGATATACGCGGAGTGAGGCCGGGTCGCAGGCGACGTCCATAATTTTAGGATGCTGCATCCGCGCGGCAGCCCGGAGAATCCCATGCGCATGCGAGCTTTATGGCTGTTCCTGCTGCTGTCGATTGCGACCGCAGCGTCCGCGCAAGTCGACATCAGCGTCAATTTTTCGGCGTATCCCAATCTCGTGCGCGTGCCGGACTATCCCGTTTATTACGCGCCGCGCGCGAACACGAATTACTTTTTTTACGACGGCCTCTACTGGGTTTACCACGGCGACGACTGGTACTCGAGCGATTGGTATAACGGGCCGTGGTATCGCGTGGCGCCGGAATACGTGCCGCTCTATGTGTTGCGGGTGCCGGTGCGCTACTACCGGAGTCCGCCCGGCTACTTCCGCGGCTGGGGACGCGATGCGCCGCCGCGCTGGGGCGAGCATTGGGGACGCGACTGGGAGCAGCAGCATAGCGGCTGGGACCGCTGGAACCGCCGTGCGGCGCCCGCACCCGCACCGCTGCCGACCTATCAGCGCCAGTACTCAGGCAACCGCTATCCCCGGCCGGAAGAGCGGCATGCAATCCAGGACCAGAAGTATCGCTACCAGCCGCGCGATCCAATGGTGCGCGAGCACGTGCGGCCGGAAATCCGGCAAGGTGCGCCCGCTGCAGCACCGGCCGCGCGCGACCAGAGAAACGAATCTCCGCGCAAGGATGCCGGCAAAGACGCGCGTGAACGCGAGCAGCGTCCCGCAATCCCGCCGGCGCAGCGGCCGGAATCGCAAAAGCAGCAAGCGCCGCAGAGCGCACCCGCGCCTTCGCAGCGCGATCGTCAGCCCGAAGCGCGCAAGGATTATCGTCCTGAGGTGCGTGAACGCGAGCGTGAACAAAAATCCGTCCCGCGTCCGCCGGAACCGGCAGCACGTCCGCAAGCCGCGCCTGCACCGGCCGTGCGCGAAAGGCCGGCGGAGTCGCCGCGCCGGGAGGACAGGCCTGCCGCGCGCGAGCGTGAACGCGACCAGCCGCGTCCGCAGCCCGCTCCGGCACGCGAAGCGCCGCCCCGGCCCGCTGCACCGCCGGCACCACCGCCGCATCCCGCGGCACCGCCTCCGCCCCGGCCTGCCGCTCCACCACCTCCGCCCCGGCCCGCCGCTCCACCACCTCCGCCCCGGCCCGCCGCGGCGCCGCCTCAGCAGCGTCCGGAAGGCAAAGGCGAGGAACGGGAACACGAGAAAAAATAATCACGAGCAGGGCCGGCGCATCGCGCGCCGCGCAACAAGCGGAGACCCGCATCACGGGTCTCCGTTTTTTTTGTGACACAGCGCGCTGCGCGTGTCCCATGCATCGCGCGCTAAAATCGGCGTCGAACATACAACGCTGAAAGACTGGGGGCAGGGATGGGGCAGCAGATCGAAGCGCTGGCGAAGTTCGTCGCCGCAACGCGGCTTGAGAAAATACCCGCGGACGTGCGCCGTCACGCGCGGATGGTATTGCTCGATACGCTTGGCGTCATTCTGGCGGGCGCCGAGCGTCCCGAGGTGAAGCAGCTGCGCGCCAATCTCGGCGCGACGGCCGGCAGCGGCGCCACTGTTTTCGCGCATGGCTGGCCGCAACACGATCCGCGCACTGCGGGATTTCTCAATACCGTCGCCGGCCGTGCTATCGAGCTTGGCGAAGGCCATCGCTACGTGTCGTACCAGGGCGCGATGCAGATATTGCCGGGCGTGCTGGCGGTGGCGGAAAGTGCGCGGGCCAGCGGCGGTGAAATGCTCGCGGCGCTGATACTCGGCTACGACGTCGGCGCGCGTCTCGCCGCTGCGATGAAGTCGCGCCCGCTCGCGCACCAGAACGGCCAGGCCGCGCTGCTCGGCGCTGCGGCCGCGGGCGCGCGCGTTCGCGGGCTGGACGCAGCCGGAACCAGCCTTGCCATGCGTGTCGCGACGACCCTGGTGCTGACGCCGAGCTATAACAACGCCATCAACGGCGCTACTACGTTGAACGTCGCCGGCGGCATGAGCGGATTCGCCGCGGGGCTGGCGCCGGAGCTTGTGCTCGCGGGTTTCACGGCGCAGGACGATGCCATTGAAGAGGCGCTCGGCAATCTTGTCGGGGACGGTTTCAGGCCGGAAGGCCTGACGCTGGAACTGGGGACGCGCTGGGAAATCACGCGCGACTGGTTCCGCCTGCGCGCATGCTGCAATCCAATTTACGCCGCGCTCGATGCGCTCGAGGCTGCGCTGGCCGAACTCAAGCCGCGCCCCGACGACATCGAGCGCATCGACGTGGTGACGTTCGCGTTTGCGGCTGCCATGCGCAATCCGGTTCCGCCGAATTATTTCGCATCCAAGTATTCGCTGCCGCATGCCGCGGCCGCGCTCATCGTGAATGGCGGCACCGGCTTCGATTCGTTAAATGATGCCGCGCTGGAAGATCCGGCCATCGCGGCATTGCGCCATCGCGTCCATGTCTCAGAGGATCCCGAACTGTCCGCCAAGGTTCCACAGCTCAAGCCGGCGCGCGTAACACTGATTCTGAAAGACGGCCGCCGCAGTACGCATTCCTGCGACAGCCCGCGCGGCGACTGCCTGAATCCCTATGCCGAAACGGAAATCCGCGAAAAATTCCGCGCGCTCGCAGCGCCGACACTGTCGGCGGAGGGCATCGCGGAGGTCGAGCGCGCCATCGACGATTGTGAGCAATGGTCCAGCGTTGCGGAGTTCACTGCATTATTGCGCCGTCACGGGCGCACATAAGCGCCCGTAGAATATTCGCGTCCGACAGGGAGCGAGAAAATGAGCGAAGGCTTCTGGAGTCTGCGCAACGCGCCGGCTTGGTGGTTCGACAAACGAGCGTGGGCGGTCGGCGCTGTTGTGTGCGTTTTGCTGCTGGGGTCGCGCTGGTATTACGGCCCGCAGCGCGTGCCGGCGGGGCAGGTCGTCTATGGCACGGAATGGTGTCCTTATTGCAAAGCCGTGCGCGAACATTTGACCCTTTCTAAAATCCCTTTCGTCGACCGCAATATCGAAGCATCATTCGAGAATTCCATGCGTTTCATGTGGGCGGCAGGCAAAGGCGCTGGCGTGCCGGTCGTGCAGGTGGGCCCCAAAGTCGTCGCGAAAGGTTATTACCGTGCGCAGATCGACGCGGCGCTGAAAAGCGCTGGCTACCAGCCTGCGGACGGCGGCGCGGACGCCGAGGGTGCCAGTCCGCGGCGATAAAGTAAGCGCTTTTAAGAGTGCGCGGTTTTGTCGCGGCCGACGACGGCTGCGACGGCTTCGAGCGCAAGCGCTACGCCGAGCAGCTCGAACGCCGTCAGCACATTTTCGAACGAAGTGCCGAGGAACAGATAGACGCTCGCGGCGGCAGCGACGAACGCGACTGCGTGAACCAGCGTGCAGCAGACTCCGTTAAACGATTTCAGCACCATGGCAGGTCCTCCATCCGGTAACGGGTTAAGCGATTAGATTACTTCAATTGCTTTCAGTTCGCGCGCTGCACTGCAATATGCACGCAAGGCTCAGGCCGGCGACAGAATATGCACTGCCCGGATGGCGATCATTTCCTTCGTCTTAGCGCCGTAGGCCGCCATATGCGGCGATGCTGCGTGCGCCTTCAATGCGTCGAGGCTTTCCCACTTTTCGACGACGACGAAAGTATCGGCGCCGTATTTTTTCTGAAAACCGGGGCCGTCCTCTAGATCGATGGCCGCGCCGTACTCGATGCAGCCGGTCTCTGCCTGGACGGCCGGCACGTTGGCGCGGAACGCCTGCAGTATGGAATCGCGCATGCCCGGCTTGGCGGTAATCACCGCAATTACGTGGATCATGGAAGTTCTCCGTTCAATTGTCATATTGTCGCGGTATCGTAGCACGCACGCGCCATGCAGTTTCCTCGCGCGCGGCGGGAATGCTATTCTGCGCGCTCGCAATTTTTCCGGAGCAATGCAACATGACCGCACGTACGCTGCCCGCCAAAGACAAGCTTACGATCTGCTTTGCGCACGTCGCCTATCGCATGGCCGAACGATTTGCGTTGCGGAAGACAGGTTTGCAGGCGTTCGAAGTGCGCAGTCTCGCCGAGCTTGAAGGCCGCATCGGCGAAGCGGACGTGCTGCTGGTTTCCGGGCTGTGGCGCAACGAACTGATCGTGAAAGGCCCGCGCTTGGCGTTCATCCAGTCGATTAGCGCCGGCCTCGATCAATATTCGCGCGATGATCTGCGCGCCGCCGGCATACGGCTCGCCAGCGCGCAGGGCGCCAACGAGCGCGCGGTGGCGGAACATGCGATTGCACTCATCCTAGCGCTGGCGCGCCAGATCCCGCAGGCGCGCGATAACCAGGCAGTGCGCAAATGGCGCGGCATGATTTCCGAAATCGCGAAACGCGAGGACGAGCTGGGCGGCAAGACGCTGGCAATCGTCGGCATGGGGCGCATCGGCTCGCGGCTGGCCACGCTGGCCAAAGCGTTCGACATGCGCGTGATCGGCATCAAGCGCGATCCCGCGACAGGCCGCGGTGCCGCCGATGAAGTCGTGGCGCAGGCGCGCATGCTGGATGTTTTGCCCAATGCCGATTTTGTCGCGCTGACCTGTCCGCTGACACCGGAGACGACGAATCTGATAGACGCGCGCGCTTTCGCGGCGATGAAGCCGTCGGCCTATCTCATCAATGTGGCGCGCGGTAAAGTCGTCGACGAACCCGCGCTGCTTGCCGTGCTGTCCAGCGGCGGCATAGCCGGCGCCGCGCTGGATTGCGTGTGGGAGGAACCGCTGCCCGCCTCGTCTGCGTTATGGACGGCACCCAATGTGCTGATCACGCCGCACACCGCCGGCGAGACACAGCGCTACGAAGACAACGTGCTGGATTTGTTGCTGGAAAACCTCGCGCGCATGGCGCGCGGCGAAAGCGAACTGAAAAACGGCGTGGTGTGACGGCGAGGCCGGTTTATTCCGGCTTGATGCCTTGCGATTTGATGACGCTGCTCCAGCGCGTGATTTCCGCCTTGATGTGACGCTCGAGTTCTTCCGGCGTGCCGCCGCGCGCTTCGAATCCCAGCGATGAGAACCGTTCCTTCGTATCGGGCGCCTGCACGACCCGGATGATCGCGGCGTTCAGGCGGTCGACCACCGGCCGCGGCATGTTGGCGGGGCCGAGTATGCCGAACCAGTTCACCACTTCGAAATCCTTGATGCCGCTTTCGGCGATGGTTGGAATTTCCGGCAACAGCGGCGTGCGCTGGTTCGCCGCTACGCCAATCGCCTTGATCTTGCCGCTGCCGAGCATGTTCGTGACCGAGCCCAGCGCTGCGAACATCGTCGAGACCTGGCCGCCGATAAGTCCCGTGAGCGAGAGGTTGGCGCCCTGATAGGGAATGTGGACCATGTCGGTCTTTGTGCGCGCCTTGAAAAATTCCATCGCGAGGTGAGTGATCGCGCCGATTCCCGACGAGCCGTAGTTGATCTGACCCGGCCGCGCTTTCGCGAGCGCTACGAGGTCTCTCGCGGAGCGCACAGGCATCGAGGGGTGGATCACCAGCACCTGCGGAGACACCGCCATCAGCGTGATCATGGAGAAATCCTTGATGGGATCGTACGGCGTTTTCGGCTGCAACACCGGATTGATTGCATTCGGCCCGGGGTTCGCCAGCAGCAGCGTGTAGCCATCCGCAGGCGAGCGCACGACGAGCTCGGCGCCAACCGCGCCGCCGGCGCCGCCGCGATTGTCGACAATGACCTGCTGGCCGAGCGGCTCCGCGAGCCGCTGGCTCACCACGCGGGCAATGATGTCATTCGCCCCGCCCGGTGCAAAAGGGACGACGATCCTGATCGGTTTTGTCGGAAACGCCTGCGCAATGCAATCAAGAGCAGTGGCGCAAACGGTTAGCGCAGCGCAAAGGTGCAGGAATACGCAGTTTCTTCGTTTCATTGTTTCCTCTGAGGGCTGCGCGGCCGGGCGCTGCATTTGATAAACTCGGCTTCCCCAAAATACCACAATCAATTCTTCGCGGAGACACAATGGGCAAGGCAGGTGCAAAGGGCGGACTTGAAATAATGGCGCAAGCGACGCCTGATGACTACAAGCGCGATCCGACGCGCTGGGGAAACGCGGAAGTCGCCGCCCACTTTGCAGATTTTGAGCACCTTGATGTGCGCACCAGCGGCGCAGTTATCCGCCTGCGCCATGGCGGCTCCGGTCCGCCTTTGCTGCTTGTGCACGGCAATCCGCAGAACCACACCTGCTGGTACAAGATCGCCGCGCGTCTTGCCAAAAATTATCACGTGATACTGCCCGACCTGCGCGGCTACGGCGACAGTTCTTTGCCCGAAGCAGGGGTCGACAACATCAACTTCAGCTTTCGCTCGATGGCGCAGGACCTGCTCGAGATCATGGATCAGTTCGGCTACGACAAATTCTTCGTGGCCGGCCACGACCGCGGCGGGCGCACCGTGCACCGCATGTGCATGGACCATCCGCAGCGCATTCTCAAAGTGTGCCTGATGGACATCCTGCCCAATCATTACGTGTGGACGCACACGACCAAGAACTGGGCAATCGGCACCTGGCACTGGGGGTTCATGGCACAGCCCGAGCCGTTTCCGGAGCGTCTGATCAGCGCCGTGCCCGCCGAATATTTTCTAAAGACGCGAATGGTGATTCGCGGCGGTACCGGGCTCGGCTTTCTTAGCGACGGCGCGCTCGCCGAGTACGTGCGCTGCTATACGCTGAAAACCATCACGGGCTCATGCCGCGACTACCGCGCGACTGCGACTTGCGACTTTGCCATGGACACTGCCGACAAAGACAGGAAGCTCGCGATGCCGCTCATGCTGCTGTGGGGCGCGCGCGGCCATCCGCCCGAGCGCGCGCAGGAGTTTTTGAACATCTGGAAGAATTACGCCACTGACATCGTGCAATGGGAGCCTTTGCCCGCCGGCCATTACATGCAGGAAGAAATGCCGGACAATATTTACGCTCATTACATGAAATTTTTTGCCGCCTGACGCCGCACCATCCTAACCTTCCCCGCAGGCGGGGGAAGGAAACCTGAGCTACCGGAGGAACCATGGCATCACAATTCAAGCTGTGCAGTTTCAAGACCTGTCCCTGGGTGCAGCGCGCCGCGATCGTGCTGCGCGCGAAAAACGTCGCGTACGAAATCACGTATATCGACCGCAACAAGCGGCCCGACTGGTTTCTCGCCGTTTCTCCGCATTCGAAAGTGCCGGTCCTGCTGGTCAACGACAAGGACGCGCTGTTCGAGTCCAATGCGATAGCCGAATTTCTCGACGAGACGGCCGCGCCGCGCCTGCATCCCGAAGATCCGCTCGCGCGCGCGCGCAACCGCGCGTGGACCGATTACGTGAGCACATTTGCCAGTGCAATTTCGAACACCGCTTACTCGGACAGTGAGGAAGAGTTCGCTGCGCGCGCGGCAAAAATCGCCGATCCGTTCTCAAAGCTGAACGATGCACTGGGCAAGCGCGGCAACGCCGGGCCTTATTTCAACGGCCCGAACTTTTCGTTAGTCGATGCCGCATACGCGCCGTTCCTGCAGCGCTACACTTTCATGGATCGCATCAAGCCGCTCGGCCTCATCGAAAAATTTTCGCACCTGGCGGCCTGGCGCAATGCCTTGCTCGCCTCGCCGGCGGTGAAAGCCTCGACGGTGCCGAACATCGAAGCGGTGTGGCAGGAAGGGTTGATTGTGCGCGAGCGCTGGCTGAAAAAATATGTGTCCGAGAGCGTAATGGGAGCGGACGCGGCGGCGTAAATGAGCAAGGATGAAGGATGAAGGATGAAGAAACCTTCCTATTCCGGTTGTAGGCCGATCCGTTGTATGACGGCGGCCCAGCGCGCGATGTCCGCCGCCATGATGCGCGAGAACTCCTCCGGCGTGGTCGACTTCGCATCGACGCCCTGGCTCGCAAGTTTCTCGCGCACGTCGGGCAGCGCGAGCACCGCGGCGATTTCCGCATTGAGGCGCTGCAGGATTTCCGGCGGCAGGCGCGCGGGCCCGGCAAAGCCGTACCACAGGCTCGCTTCGTAGCCGGGCACGGTTTCCGCGACAGTCGGGAGTTCGGGCAGGGTGGGCGAACGCTGTGCGCCGGTCGTCGCCAGCCCGCGCAGCCGCCCCGAGCGCATATGCGGGACGACCGACAGGGTAGTGGCGAACACCATCGAGACCTGTCCGCCCATGAGATCGGCGGTCGCCGGCGCCAGGCCTTTGTAAGGCACGTGCGTCATCGTCGTTCCCGTTAAGGTTTCGAATAACGCGCCCGCGAGATGCGCGGACGCGGCGATGCCCGATGACGCATACGTGAGTTGTGCAGGCCGCGCCCTGGCGAGCGCAATCAATTCTTTTACCGTCTTTGCCGGCAGCGACGGATGCACGGTGAGCACGAGAGGGCCGGTGCCGGCGAGCGTGATGAGCGTGAAATCTCTGACGGAATCGTAGGGCAGCTTGCGGAACATGGTCGCATTGATCGCGTGGCCGCTGGGGATGAGCGTAATCGTATAGCCGTCGGGCGCCGCGCGGGCCGCCGCTTCGGTGCCTATGATGCCGGTGGCGCCGACTCTGTTGTCGACGATGACCTGCTGCCTGATGCGCCCGGTGAGTTTTTGCGCGACCAGGCGGCATATCATGTCGTTGCCGCCGCCCGCGGGGAAAATCGAAATGATGCGGATCGGCCTGGCGGGATATTCCGGTTGTGCGGCGCCGGCTGCGGCGGTGAAGGCGATTGCGAGATGCAGCGCGACGGCCGCCGGCGATTTCATTCCGCCTGCAATCCCAGCTTCTGCACGACTTTTGCCCAGCGCGCGACGTCGGCGACGAGGATGCGCGAGAATTCTTCAGGCGTGGTCGAGCGCGCGTCCACGCCCTGGCTGGCGAGCTTCTCGCGTATATCGGGCAGCGCGAGTATGGCGACGATTTCCGTGTTGAGCTTCTGCACGATTTCCGGCGGCATGCGCGCGGGGCCGACGAACCCGTACCAAAGGCTCGCTTCGTAGCCGGGCAGGCCCGATTCCGCAATGGTAGGCAGGTCGGGCAGGGCGGGCGAGCGCTGCGCGCCGGTCGTCGCCAGCGCGCGCAGCCTGCCGGTGCGCACTTGCGGAATCACCGACAGGCTGGTGCCGAACGTCATCGAGACCTGGCCGCCCATCAGATCGGACACCGCAAGCGACATGCCTTTGTATGGTATGTGCACCATTTTCGTTCCCGTCATCGACTCGAACAACGCGCCCGCGAGATGGCCGGATGCGCCTATGCCCGATGAGACGTATGTGAGCTGTCTCGGCCGCGCCTTCGCGAGCGCAATCAGCTCTTTTACATTTTTAGCCGGCAGCGAGGGATGCACCGCGAGCACCAGCGGACCCGAGCCCGCGAGCGTGATCGCCGTGAAATCTTTGATCGAGTCGAACGGCAGCTTCTTGTACATGCTGGCGTTCACGGTGTGCCCGCTCGGGATCAGCGTGAAGGTGTAGCCGTCGGGAGCGGAACGCGCCGCCGCCTCGGTGCCGACGATTCCGTTCGCGCCCACGCGGTTCTCGACGATGACCTGCTGTTTCAGGCGCTCGGTGAGCTGCTGTGCGACCA
>JANYDM010000038.1 GCA_025363575.1 Betaproteobacteria bacterium
TCTACCCATTCAACGCTTTCCGCTCACTGCTTGGCATTGCTGGCGACGTCACTGCGCCGACCTATGCTGAGCTTTATGCCAAAAAATCACGACCCACTACTACATCTAGTAGCCTTGGGAGCTAACCGGATAAGCACGGTAAAGCCTACCAATGGCGGATTTTTTTTCATCTTTTCGCCTAAGATTGGGTGTCGCCTACCTAAAAACAAAAAACTCGGCTTGAAAACTTATGCTCTGAAAGATACAGACCCCGTAGCCGTCCGAATATATCTTCACTCATGGACGATTTAACACGCCATGACTGCACTGCGGAATATGTCGGCGTTCTCGCGGTTGTTGTAGCGAAATTCAAACTCATTGACGTAGAGCTGAAGATACTTTTTGGAAACTTTGTGATAGCTACCCATGATGCCGCGTTTCACCATCGCCCAGAACCCCTCAATGGTGTTCGTGTGAACCGCGCCATGCACATATTCCCCTGCGCTATGGTTGACCATGCCAATGGGGTATTCAGTCCCGAGGCCGCGATAGGCGCGCGCTTCGTCGGTCGCCAGCAAGCTGACTTTGGTGGACACGGTTTCGCGCACAAACGCTTTGATAGTTTCGCCATCCACGCTCTCGATCACGCGGGCAACCACGTTGCCCTTGCGGCTAACGGCGCCGGCCACAATCGCTTTGCCTTTGGTGCCGCTGCCGCCCTTGCCATCCGGCCAGCGTTTGTTCTTGTGCTTGTTATGCGCCTTGCCGCCAATAAATGTCTCGTCTACTTCAACGTAGCCAATCAGTTTTTGAAACTCGGTCTTGCCAAGTGCTGCGCGCACCTTGTGGCACATGAGCCACGCAGTTTTGTAACTGCCGAACCCCATGTAACGCATCACCTGAAGGGCGGAAATGCCCTTTTTAGCCGTCAGCATCAGGTGCATGACCGTGAACCATTCCAACAGCGATTTGTTCGTGTTCTCGAAGATCGTATCGACCAAGACCGAGAACCGATAGCTGGTCGGTTTGGCGCAGTTGTAGCACTGCCAGTGGAATTCCATCGTGCCATGTTGCGTTGCTGTGAACCCACAGCGCGGGCAGCGGATAACTCCATCCGGCCATCGGTTCTGCATCAAATACTTTTTGCAGGCCGCCTCATTCGGGAAGTATGTATCAAAGTCCTTGACGGACATTTGATGCACTCTGTAATGCAGTGTTTTAGCAGGCTTTTTTACGGTGTCGGTCATGGCTATCCCCTTATCGAGTGATGCCATTATGAGTTATACAAACCTACAAGTCAAGTACGGGATAATCGCCGCCATAAAGCATCCACAGAATCTGTGGATAAGGTTGTGCAAAACTCATGTGTAGCTGCCGTGCAGGCTGATTGCGCCTCGCGCTCGGACAGATTGCATAAATATTGGGCAGTATGCGCGCGGTCCATTGCTGCAACGCAAATAGTAGGGAGCATGCCGGTAGAAATCACTTCAAAACGCGCACCAGATTGTTGAAATCGTCGGTCCACACGCGAAAGCCGGCCGGCACGACGATGGGCGTCGCCACGCTGAGTGCGCTGGCTTCGAGCAGTTTCCGATTGGCGGTCACGATGACCTGGTCGGTGCTGGCCGTCCAGCCTTCTATGCCTTCGTCATTGCCCGGAAAATCCGAAACCAGCACCGCGGTCAGGCCGAATTCGGCCGCCAGGCTGGCGACAATGGGCGCGATATTGATGAACCGGTTAGTGGCCTGGAACACGAGCACGCCGTCCGGCTTGAGATGGCGCAGGTAAATTTCCATCGCCTGCCGCGTTAACAAGTGCGTCGGGATCGAGTCGCCGGAGAAGGCGTCCATCGCCAGCACGTCAAACTGCTGGCCCGGCTCCCGCTCGAGGCTCAAGCGGCCGTCGCCGAGCACGATTTCTATCGTGGCCGGCGTGTCGGAGATGAAGGTGAATTCGCGTTTTGCCACCTCGACGACCTGGGGATTGATCTCGTACAGCCGGAAGGTGTCGCCCTTGCGCGCGTAGGCGATGATGGAACCCGCGCCCAGGCCAATGACGCCCACTTTTCGCGGCGCGTCGGGCAGGCTCGCAAACGTCCTGCCATAGCCGCTGGTAACGCCGAAATAGCTGCTCGGCCGCATGTGGTATTCCGGGTCGAGCAGCTGTCCGCCGTGCATGATGCCGCCGTGCACGAGCGAGCGAAACGGCGCCGGATCGGTGTTGTCGCGTATTTTCAGCACGCTGTAGAAGTTGCGCATCATCAGGCGCGAATTGAAGATCTGGTAGTCGATCGCCTTGTCCGCGCTATAGGCGGTGCCGGCCACAACGCCTGCGGACGCCAGCATCGCCCACCATGCCATGTGGAACGTCCGGGAAAACAACAACAGCGAGCATGCGATCAGCCCGATCGCGAGTTCGAAATACCCGCTCAACACGTAGGGCGCGACGAGGCCGACCAGCAGCCCGCCGATCGCGCCACCGAGGGAAATCATCAGGTAATAGCGTGTCAAATAGCGCGGCGCGGGTTTCAGCAGCACGAGCTCGCCGTGACAGAACATGCAGCACACGAAAAGCCCCGCCAGGTACATGGGCACCACGAGCTTGAGATTAAGCGAGTCCGAGTACCACGCCATGGCCGGCAGCAGGCCCGCCGCCAGGAGGAGGAATATGTCGCGCCGGTACCAGCGCGGGTGATCGAAGCACAGGATAAACGTCGCCAGATATAGCGACAGCGGTAGTATCCACAAAAAAGGCAGCGACGCGACGTTCTGGCAGATATGGTTGGTAAACGCGAGCAGCAGGAACGAAGCCATCGCCGCAAGCACCAGCCATGTGAGCTGCTGCAGGGGGCGCGGCGGCGGCTCGACGGACTCCGCCGCGGCGGGCGCGACGGCGACCGCTTCGGCGCGCGCGCTGGTGACTGCCGCATAGCCGCAGAGCAGCGCAAACAGCGCATAGCATACCGACCATGCGATGGACTGCGCGTGCGTGGAAACCCACGGCTCGACCAGCACGGGGTAGGCGAGCAGCGCCAGCAGCGACGCCAGATTCGACAATGCGAACAAACGGTACGGCACGACGTGAAAGCGCCGCGCAAACCACGCCTGCAGCAGCGGGCTCGTCGTCGACAATATGAAATAGGGCAGGCCGATCGTCAGCGCGAGCAGGCCGATAATGCGCCAGCTCGGATTTTCGTCGCCTTGCGGTTTCCACGCGGCGTCGGGCGTGATCGGCAGCACCAGCAGGCTGACGGCGAGCAATGCCACGTGCAGCGCCATCTGACGCTTAGGCGTCAGGCGCCGCGTGGTGAAGTCGGCATACGCGTAGCCGACGAGCAGCACCATCTGAAAAAATACCATGCACGTGGCCCAGACTGCGGCCGAACCGCCGAACCACGGCAGGATCTGCTTGGCGATGATGGGCTGCACGAGGAACAGCAGGAATGCGCCGAGGAATATGGCGGCCGCGTAAAGAATCATTTCGTAGTTCCGGTCGCGAAAAGCCGCGATTCTAGCAGGCTTGCGCGGGGCCGTACCCCCGCCGCCGTGAGGCAACAGGCAAAGGCATGCAGTGCGGGCGCGGCGCCCGCTCGATCTCTAGAACAGCTTGCCGGATTTGCCGAGCATCGCGTCGCGCAGCCGGCCATCGACCGGCTTGTCGCCGATCCAGATATGCAGCATCGCGCGGAAAAAATCTTCGCCCGGTATGGTGATGCGCTCCTGCGCGTCGATGGTCACGCGTGTCCCCACCTCAGGCAGGTAGTCAAGGTGCACCACGCTGCCCTTGTTGAGGATTTTGACCGTGCTCATCATGGTGTTCAAGTCGCGAATTCTTTTTTCGATCAGCGCCAGTTCGTGCGGCGATAGATTCGCCGCGAGTGCGTTATTCATCGACGAGATCAAATCCTGTGCGGTGACTTCGCTCGTGAGGATATGCATCGACACGCGTTTGGGGCCGGCGTCCGCGAATACCGCTTCGTTGTCGGTTTTTTTCTGCGTCAGGTAGAGGCAGCCGACGTAGACCTTGAATAATGCGAATTTGTGCCGAACGCCGGCACCGTTCAGGACCAGCTCCGGTACGCCTTTCGCGAGCGTCACCTTGTCATCGATTTTTACGCCCTCGATTTCGGCCGCGCGGGCGGCGCAAAACCCGGCGCCAGCCGTCAGCAGGAGGACGACAGCCAGGATTCTCAGCGTGAAATGGTTAGACATAGGAAGCGCAGTGTATCAGAGCGCCTCGAACACGCCTGCGGCGCCCATGCCGGTGCCTATGCACATCGAAATCATTCCGTATTTCTTCTTCTGCCGGCGCATGCCGTGCATGAGCGTCGCCGCGCGCACCGCGCCGGTTGCGCCCAGCGGATGCCCCAGGGCGATCGCGCCGCCGAGCGGATTGACTTTGGCGGGATCGAGCCCGAGGTCCTTGATGACAGCGAGCGACTGTGCGGCGAACGCCTCGTTGAGCTCGATCCAATCGATGTCGTCGAGCCTTAAGCCGACTTGCTGCAGCACTTTCGGAATCGCCTTGACCGGCCCTATGCCCATGATCTCCGGCGGCACGCCGGCGACCGCGTAGCCCATGAAGCGTCCGAGCGGCGACAGGTTGAAGCGTTGCATCGCCGCCCCGCTCATCAGCACGACTGCGGCCGCACCGTCCGAGGTCTGCGAACTGTTGCCCGCAGTCACACTGCCCTTGGCCGCGAATACCGGCCGCAATTTCGCCAGGCCCTCCGGCGAGGTATCGCGGCGCGGGCCTTCGTCGTTCGTGGCAGTGCGGTGCCTGACCGCGAGCTCGCGCGATTCCAGGTCGGGCTGGCGGTCGACGATGTCGTACGGCGAAATCTCATCCTTGAATTCGCCGGCATCAGTCGCGCGCAGAGCGCGTCGATGGCTTTCGGCCGCGAACAAGTCCTGCTGCTCGCGCGAGATGTTCCACTGCTGCGCTACGTTCTCCGCCGTGATGCCCATGCCGTAGCCGATCGCGACGTTCTCGTCCTTGTCGAAGATTGCAGGGCTGAACGATGGCTTGTTGCCGCCCATCGGCACCATGCTCATGCTCTCGGTGCCCGCCGCTACCATGATGTCGGCTTCGCCCAGGCGGATGCGATCGGCCGCCAGCGCCACGGCCTGCACGCCCGACGAGCAAAAGCGGTTGATCGTCATGCCCGACACCGTATTCGGGAACCCCGCGAGCAGCAGGCCGATGCGCGCGACATTCATGCCCTGCTCCGCTTCCGGCATCGCGCAGCCGACGATCACGTCGTCGATGATTTTGGTGTCGATGCCCGGGCATTGGCCAATCACGGATTTCAGCACGTGCGCGAGCATGTCGTCGGGCCGCGTGTTTTTGAACATGCCGCGCGGCGCCTTGCCGACGGGAGTGCGGGTGGCGGCGACTATGTAGGCGTCCTGGATTTGTTTGGTCATCGCATTTCTCCGACATGCAGGATCGAGGATTGGGGATTGAAGATTGAATTACGCGGAGCGCGCCGTATTTTCTCAATCCTCAATCCCCGCTCCTCAATCCTAGTTTCTCAGCGGCTTACCGGTTTTGAGCATCTGCTCGATACGCGCCTGCGTTTTCTCAGTCGCCAGCAGCTCCATGAAGTACTTGCGCTCGAGATCGAGCAGCCATTGCTCGTCAACGAGGCTGCCGGCGTCGACGTCGCCGCCGCACATCACGTCGGCGATTTTACTGCCGATCAGATAGTCATGGTCCGAAATGAACTTGCCCGCGTGCATGTTGGCGATGTAGGCCTTGATGGTCGCGGCCGCGGAGCGCCCCAGCACCGGTATGTCCCGTGGCTTCAACGGCGGGCGGTAGCCGGCTTCGGCCAGCGCGCGCGCCTCGGCCTTGGCGATCGCCAGCAGCTCGAAGCGGTTCATGACGACGCGGTCGGTTGCGCGCAGATAACCGATATCCCGCGCGTGTTCGGCGCTGCGGCCGACCTGCGCCATTGCGACCGCCTCGAAGTATCTGCGCAGGAATGCAAACGCATCGCCGCCTTTCGCATCCTGCGCCGCGCGCAACGCAAATTCCTTGCATCCACCGCCGGCCGGCAGCAGGCCGACGCCGACCTCGACCAAACCGATGTAGCTTTCCAGAGTGGCGACCGCGCGGTCGCAATGCATGACGAATTCGCAGCCGCCGCCGAACGCGAAGCCGTCGACAGCGGCGACCGTAGGCACCATCGAATATTTGAGCTGCTGCGTCGTGAACTGGAACTGCTCGACCAGGTGCTCGACTTCCGCGAGCTTGCCGGCCATCAACTGGTCGGCCACGTTTAACGTCCGCGCCGCCTTCAATACGGCGGACTCTGCGGCCCGCTTGAATTTCTTGAACAGTGCGCCGGCCGCGGAAGGTTTGGACGGCTGGCCGCCCCCCGCGGGCGTCTTCTTGAGATTGGCGCCGACCGAAAACGGCGGCTCGGTCTGCCAGATCACCAGCGCCGCGTAATTGCGCTCGGCCTCGTCGATCGCCTGCAGCACGCCGTCGAGGACATCGTCGCCAATGGCATGCATGCGGCTCTTGAAGCTGACGATCGCGATATCGTCGCCCGTATGCCAGCAGCGCACCGCGCCGGTCTCGAATATCGTCTGCCCGTATTGCGCCTGCTCCCCCAAGACACGATCGGGAAACAGCTGACGCTTGTACACCGGCAGCGTCGAGCGCGGAACGTTGGATTTCGTAACCGGCGAAAAGGAACCCTCAGGCGCATGCACGCCAGTGCGCTGCGGTTCGGTGACCCACGCCGGCAGCGGCGCCGCGGTCATCGTCTTGCCCGCCTTGATATCGGCATCTATCCATTGCGCGACTTCGCGCCAGCCGGCGGCCTGCCAGATCTCGAACGGCCCCTGGTTCCAGCCGAAGCCCCAGCGAATCGCAAGATCGAGATCTCGCGCGTTGTCGGCGATGTCGGCGAGATGCACCGCGCAATATTGAAAAGTATCGCGGAATATCGACCACAGGAATTGCGCCTGCGGATGGCTGGATGCGTGCAACTGCGCGAACTTTTCCGCCGGATTTTTATTCTTGAGAATCTCGACGATCGCTTCGTCGGCCTTGCCGCCCGACACCCGGTAGGTGCCCGACGCGACGTCAAGCACATGGATGTCCTTGCCGACTTTCTGGTAAACGCCGCGCTTGGTTTTCTGCCCGAGCGCCCCGCTGTCGATGAGCTTTTTCAGCCAATCCGGCGTTACGTAATATTTATGCCATGCGTCATCCGGCAGCGTGTCCGCCATGGTCTTGACGACGTGCGCGAAAGTGTCGAGCCCGACCACGTCGGCAGTGCGAAACGTCGCGCTTTTCGGGCGCCCGATCAGAGGGCCTGTCAGCGCGTCGACCACGTCGAAGCCGAGGCCGAACTGCTGAGCGTGATGGATGGTTGCCAGCATCGAGAAAACGCCGACGCGGTTGGCGATGAAATTCGGCGTGTCCTTGGCACGGATCACGCCTTTGCCGAGCGTCGTCACGAGGAACTTCTCTAGATCGTCAAGCAGCGAGGGATCGGTGCGGTCGCACGCGATCAGCTCGACCAGGTGCATGTAGCGCGGCGGATTAAAGAAATGCACGCCGCAAAAGCGATGGCGCAGATTTTCGGGAAACGCCTGCGCCAGCGTGTTGATGGAAAGCCCTGACGTGTTGCTCGCAAAAATCGCATGTTCGCCGAGATGCGGGGCGACCTTGCGATAGAGGTCGGTCTTCCAGTCCATGCGCTCGGAAATGGCCTCGATGACGACATCGCACTCCTTGAGCAGATGGAGGTGCTGCTCGTAGTTCGCCGGTTGAATCAGCGCCGCTTTGCGGGCCACGGCGAGCGGGCTGGGTTCGAGTTTTTTGAGGTTGTCGATCGCCTTCAGGACATTGCCGTTGGGGTCACCCTCCTTGGCCGGCAATTCGAACAGCAGCGCCTCGACATTGGCATTGACCAGATGGGCTGCGATTTGTGCGCCCATGACGCCGGCGCCCAGGACGGCGGCCTTGCGCACGATAAACGGTGATTGGTTCGATGGCATGGATGCCCCTCCAGCGGAAGAGCGCAAATCTTAACATGCGGATGCCGGCGGCCTGCGCGGGCGCTCCGCGCGGCCGGCCGGTCCTGGATTCAGAACGAGTAAGTGCCCTGCACGCTCAGGATGTTGACGTCATTCTTATAGGTGCCGATGACGTTGCCGCCGCCGCCGACGCCCAACCCTTGCTGCTGATTGATGGTCGAGCTCTTGACGAACAGATGCGCATAGCCGACGTCTACAGTTGTCTGCTTCGCCACCGACCATTTGGCTCCGAATGCGAGCCAGATGCGGTCCGAATCCGGCAGGAATGTCAGCCGGAAAGCATCATCAACAGGTGACTTGTCATACGCAATGCCGCCTTTGAGCATGACGACGTCGTTCAAGCGGTAGTTCACGCCCGCGCCGATGCGGTAACTGTCCTTGAACTGCAGATTGAAATTGGACAGCGTCGCGCCCGCGGCGCCCAGGCCGCTCGGCGTCCCGGCGATGAGGGGAATCGATTTGATCGAGCTCCATTGCGTATAAGTGAAATCGCCCAGGAACTGGACCTTGTCATTGAAGGCGTGCGACAACGAAATCGAACTGGTTGCCGGCAGGCGCGCATTCGCGGTCACGGCCGGCGCCGCATTCACCGCGCCGTTTGTGAAAAGATTGCCGCTGAACGTATAGCCGATGGATGAGCGGTAGGCCAGACCCAGTCGGGTGGCTGCGCCAAAATTGAACATCGCCCCCAGGTTCCAGCCGATGTTGCTGTCGCTGACATCGACGTGCACGGGTTGCTCGACGCCGACGAACAACGAGCGGTCCAGCGACAAATTGGCGTGCTGGTAGCTCAACCCGCCGCCGACCGAAACCGCGTCGTTGAACTTGAATGCGACGCTCGGGTTGACGTCGAGCGTTTTCAACTGGGTCTTTTGGGACTGAAAACGGCCGAACGATAACGGGTCGTATTGTGTTTTCAAGCCGAACGGCGCGGTAACTCCAACTCCCGCCCACCAGCGCGGCGAAATTTGCCACGACAGATACGCTGCGGGCAGATAATTCCAGCCGCCGGCATCGCCCCCGTTGCCGCCGGGAGAAGGCCGCCCGCCGGGGGCCGCCGACCCGCCGGAATCGCTGAACTGGACGGAAGGGCGGATCAGGCTGAATGCGCCGGAAATCTGGGTACCCGTGAGCTGCGTCATGCCGGCTGGATTGAAGAATATCGTGCTGGCGTTTTCGGCCGCGGCGCCCTGCCCCGAATACGCATTGCCCAGCCCGCTGGCATTTTGCTCCATGAGCTGGAAACCGGCCGCGCCGCTCGCGGTCGACCACACTGACAAAGCCGCGATGACGCCAGCACGGATGATACGATTGTTTTTACGCATAGTCCCCTCAACGATTGGATTCAAAATGCTTCGTCTGATGCGAAGCTTGCAACCTCCTATCCTACTCGCCCGTTCCCTATTTTCAACGGGAATGCAGGCTACTGTTGCGTCGATACAACACGCGGCCGGCGCTGATTGTCGACCGCGACGTAAGTCAGCGTGGCTTCGGTGACTTTGACCGTCTCTTCCTTCTCGGGATTGCGCTGGGCATAGACCTCGACGCTGACGGTAATCGAGGTGCGGCCCACTTTGACGACCTCGGCATACAAGCTCACGACGTCGCCGACCATGACGGGCTGTCTGAACACAAACGAATTGACGGCGACCGTCGCGACGCGCCCGCGCGCCAGCCGGATCGCCGGTATGCTGCCCGCGACGTCGACCTGCGACATGACCCAGCCGCCAAAAATATCGCCGCTCGAGTTGGAATCCGCCGGCATGGGGACGACGCGTAGCGTGGGCTCCTTGCCAACCGGGAGAGTCATGCCCTCACCGCTCACACTTGCCCCCGCCTACCATCGCCCATTGCCCATTGCCCATCACTCATCACCCCCGCGATTAGTGCCCCGTGTACATCTGGTCCAGGTCGGCCTGGAATTTTTCCGTCACGCGGTTGCGGCGCAGCTTGAGCGTGGGCGTCAGGAGGCCGTTCTCGACTGTCCACGGCTCGAGCGTCGCGGCAATCCGGCGCACCTGCGCATAGCCGGGAAATTCCTTCATCTGCGCGGCGATGCGCGCGAGCAGCAGCTTTTCTACGGCGGAATCGCGCAGCGCGGAAGCGTCCGCCGGGTAGCCTTTTTCCGCCGCCAGTTTTTTCCATTGCCCGGCCTGCAGAGTCGTCATCACGCTCAAGTACGGCTTGCCTTCACCGATCAGCATGACCTGCTCGAACAGCGTGTCGCGCGCGATCGCGGCTTCGATGTCTACCGGCGGTATTTTCTCGCCGTTGGACATGACGATGATTTCTTTCAGCCGTCCGGTGATGAACACATGGCCGCCCGCGTCGATGCGCGCCGTATCGCCGGAATTCAGCCAGCCGTCGGCGTCTATCATTGCGCGCGTCGCCTCGGCATTGTTCCAGTAGCCGAGCATCACGTTCGGCCCTTTGATCATCAATGCGTTCTTGTCGCCGATCTTGACGCTCACGCCCGGCGCTGCCTTGCCGACGCTCGCCGGCAGATTGTCGTCGGGGCTGTTTGCGCAAGCCACCGGACTCGTCTCGGTCAGCCCATAGCCCTGAATCACCGGCAGGCCAAGTCCGATGAACACACGGGAGATTTCCGGCGACAGCGCCGCGCCGCCCGCAAACGCCGCCCGCAACCGGCCGCCGAGACGCGCCATGATCTTCCCCGCCACCAGCAGGTTGAGCACGGGCCAGAGCAAAAATCCCGGCTGCCAGCCGCCGCGCCCTTGCGCGTGCTCGAAGCGTGCCCAGCCGACGTCGACCGCCAGCATGAACAGCTTCTTGCGAAAAGCCGGGCCATCATCGAGCTTGGCCTTGATCGCGGTATAAATGCGCTCGTAGATCCGCGGCACGGAAATAAGCATCGTCGGCCGCACTGTCTGCAGGTCTTCGCTCAATTGCTGCACCGATCTCGCGTACACCGTAATGGCCCCGCACATGATCGTCAGGTAATAGCCGCACGTGCGCTCGAACGTATGCGAAAGCGGCAGGAAAGACAGCAGCACGTCGCTTGCCCGGACGCGCACTATTTCGATGCAGGCCTCGGCGTTGGTAAGGATATTGCGATGGCACAGCATCACGCCCTTCGGCCGCCCCGTGGTGCCCGAGGTGTACACGATGGTGGCGAGCGCTGTTGGATCGCGCGGCACGTGCCGAGTCTCGCCGCCCTCGTCGGGCAGCCATTGCTCAACCGATTTTAGCCGCGGCTCGTCGGTCGCCGCCGGTTGCGCATCGACGGTAAGTATGCGCACGAGACCGGCCAACTGTTCGCGCACGCCGGCAAACGCCTTCCACTGTTCGTTGGTGCCGAGCAGCAGGACCTTGCAGCCGGCATCGTTAAGAATATAGGCGACGTTGTCGCAGCGGTCCTGCGTGTAAAGCGGCACTACGACCAGGCCGAGGCCCAGCGTCGCCTGATCGAAGATCACCCATTCATGCGAGTTGCGCAGCATCACTGCCACGCTGTCGCCGGCCTTCAGGCCGTCGCGCGCCAGGGCCGCCTGCCAGCGCCCTACCTGGCGGTCTATCTGCGCCCAGGTGTAATCGCGCCAGTTAGCGTGCTGCTGATTGTATTCACGATAAGCGACAGCATCGGGCGTGCGTTGCACGCGTTCGCGGAAAAGCCCGTCGAGCGTCACCGCCTGGGTAGACGAAATATTGCCGGACTCTGCTGTCATGACCGCCCCTCGGTTAAACAGTCGCTGCACTGCTGCCTGTTTCTAGTTCTTAGTCCAGGAACAGGTCCGGATACAGACGTGCTCCCGGCGTTACCGCATATTGCGCAAAATCGGCGATCCCGTCCTCGCGCAATACTGCCTCATCGATATAGAAATTTCCAGTGTGCGCGCGGCTGTCACGGTTGAATATCGCATACGCGGCGTCCGCCATGATCGCGGGTTTGCGACTCGCCTGCATGATTTCGGCAGGAAAGTTGACGGCGATGGCCGCGGTGGCGATGGTGGTGCGCGGCCACAGCGAATTGACGGCGATGCCGCGCTCCGCGAGCTCCGCCGCCATGCCGAGCGTGCACATGCTCATGCCGTATTTCGACATCGTGTAGGCGGTATGATTCTTGAACCACTTGGCGGCGATGTTCAGCGGCGGCGACAAATTGAGTATATGCGGATTACGCGCGTTTGCCAGATGCGGAATGCACGCCTGCGAAGACGCAAAAGTGCCGCGCACGTTGACGCCGAACATGAGGTCGAAGCGCTTCATCGGCGTTTCGAGCGTGCCGGTCAGCATGATTGCGCTCGCGTTGTTGACGAGTATGTCGATGCCGCCGAACCTGCCGACGGCGCTCTCGACTGCTGCGGCCAGCGCACTTTCGTCGCGCACGTCGAGCTGTACCGCGAGCGCTTGCCCGCCCGCCGCTTCGACTTCGGCCGCCACGCTATGTATGGTGCCCGCGAGCTTCGCATGCGGCTCCACGGTTTTCGCGGTCACCAGGATGTTCGCGCCGTCGCGCGCGCAGCGCAGGGCAATCTCGCGACCGATGCCCCGGCTCGCACCCGTGATGAATATCGTTTTGCCTTTCAGCGACATTTGACCACCTCAATCAAAAGCATTCACCGATTTCTATTTGCCTGTGAATACCGGTTTTCGTTTCTCGACGAACGCCGTTACGCCTTCAGCGAGGTCATGCGTCGCGGCGCAGCGCGCAAACGCTTTCGCTTCGGCGTCGAGTTGCGCGGTCAGGGGACGCTCGAACGTACGGTTAACGAGCGCTTTGGTCTCGCCGTAGGCGGTGGTCGGCCCGCTGGCGAGCCGCTGCGCGATCTTGCCGGTCGCGGCCGGCAGTTCGGCTGCAGGCACGACCCAGTTGACGAGCCCGTGCTGCAGCGCCGTGGCGGCGTCGAATGCATCCGACAGCAGCATGAGCTCGAGCGCCTTGCGCGCGCCGACGATGCGCGGCAAAAAGTACGTGCTGCCGCCGTCCGGGCTGGTCGCGATTCTGCTGTAAGCGAGCGTAAATTTGGTGTCGGTCGCGGCTATTGCAAGATCGGCGGCAGCGAGCAGGCTCACTCCTGCGCCGGCAACTGCACCGTGCACGCTGGCCAATACGGGCTTGGCCGCCTCGCGCAGCGCCACGATTGCATGGTGCAATTCGCCGGCAAGCCGCTCGACCATCTGCGGCAGGTCGGGCAGGTTGGCGTGAAAGAGCGCAACATCGCCGCCAGCAAGGAATGCCGGCCCGTTTCCACGCAACACGATGACGCGCACCGCCGCATCGTCGCGCGCATCTTCGCATGCCGCGCGCAGCTGCATGATCATGTCCGCGTCAAGCGCGTTCATGACTTGCGGACGATTCAGCGCGATAGTGGCGACGCCGTCGGCCACCGCATACGCAAGCGTATCGTTCATTTGCCGCGGCTCATTTGCGCTCCAGCACTCCGCGCAGGACTTCAAACGTGACCGGTTGCGTGGTCTGAAAAATCTCGGACTTGCCGAGGTCGCGCGGAAAGTCGTCGACCATGATGACCTTACGCCGCAACGCGTGCGCGCGATCGAGCACAGCCGACTCGGCTTGCGTGATAACGCCCTTCGCGACAGCTTGCTGCGCCAGCTCGTCGGCGAAACGCGCGTTGATGGTGCCCGCCCGCGCGGCGCCGCGGAGTTTCGCCTCCACCGCCTCGGCCTCAATTACCGCGCGCAAAGCCGCTTCGAGCGTGCCGATCGCTTCGTCTTCATTTTTCGGGATAAACACGCCTTGGGTCAGGCGACCGCGCGCGGGTCCCGGTTCGAGCATCGTACGCACTACCGCCTGGCCGAGCTGGTCGCGCGGCAGTTCGAATTCGCGGCCGTACGAAAAGATAATGTATTTCAGCGCCACTGCGACGAAGCGGTTAGGCAGATTGTCGAAGATGCCGTAAAACGCGGTCTGGATCTGATACAACGCATTCTGCATTGCCCAGTGCAGGAACGGCAGATCTTCCGCGGGCCGGCCGTCGTCCTCGTAGCGCTTCAACACTGCGGACGAAAGATACAGCCAGCTCAGAATGTCGCCCAGCCGGGCCGACAGCCGCTCGCGCCGCTTCAGTGAACCGCCCAGCACGAACATCGCGGCATCCGCCGACAACGCGAAGGCACTCGAAAGCCTTGTGAGCTGCTGAAAATAGCGCCGCGTGTGCGCATCCCCGGGCACGCCGATGAAAAGAGCGCGCGTAAATCCCATCCACAGCGTTCGCGCAAAGTTGGAGACGACAAACGATACGTGGCCGAAAAACGCCGCATCGAAATCGGTGAGCGCCCTGCGTTTATCCGTGTCGTGCGTCGCGGCGATTTCCTTCAGCACATAAGGATGACCGCGGATCGCGCCCTGCCCGAAAATAATCATCGAGCGCGTGAGAATGTTGGCGCCCTCGACCGTGATCGCGATCGGCACGGCCTGGTAGCCGCGCGCAAGGTAGTTGCTCGGCCCCATGCAGATCCCTTTGCCGCCGTGCACGTCCATCGCATCGTTCATGACCACGCGCGCAAGTTCGGTCAGGTGGTATTTGACGATGGCCGACACCACCGACGGCTTTTCGCCGAGATCGATCGCGCCCGCCGTCATCACGCGCGCCGCTTCCATCAAGTAAGCATGGCCGCCGATGCGCGCGATCGCCTCTTCGACGCCTTCGAAGCGGCCGACTGACATTTTGAACTGCGTGCGCACGCGGCCGTAGGCGCCGGTCGTCAGCGCGCACATCTTGGCGATGCCGGTGCCATTGCCCGGCAGCGAGATCGAGCGCCCCGCCGCGAGGCAGTTCATCAGCATCTTCCAGCCCTGCCCCACGTAATCGACTCCGCCGATGACGTAGTCCATAGGAACAAACACGTCCTTGCCGCAGTTAGGCCCGTTCATGAATACCACGTTCAGCGGCAGATGGCGGCGACCGATCTGCACGCCCTCGGTTTTGGTCGGGATCAGTGCCAGCGTGATGCCGACGTCGTCGCGCTCGCCGAGAATGTGATCGGGATCGTAAAGACGGAAAGCGAGGCCGAGCAATGTGGCGATCGGGCCGAGCGTAATGTAGCGCTTCTCCCACGTGAGACGGATGCCAAGCACGTCGGGCTTGCCTTCCCATGTGCCGCGGCACACCACGCCGAAGTCGGGAATGCCACCGGCGTCCGAGCCGGCTTCCGGGCTCGTCAATGCGAAGCACGGCATCTCCAGACCTTTGGCGAGGCGCGGCAGGTAGTAATTTTTCTGCGCCTCTGTGCCGTAGTGCAGCAGCAGTTCGGCGGGCCCGAGCGAGTTCGGCACCATCACGGACACCGCCGCCGTGCCGCTGCGCGTCGTGAGCTTGGTGACCACTTCGGAATGCGCGAGCGCCGAAAAGCCCAATCCCCCGAATGCTTTCGGGATGATCATGCCGAGGAAGCCTTGGTCCTTGAAGAACTGCCAGACATGCGGCGGCAGATCGTGCAGCTCATGCGTGATCTGCCAGTCGTTCAACATTGCGCACACTTCTTCGACCGGCCCGTCGACGAAGGCTTTCTCCTCGGCGGACAATGTCGGTTTCGGATAAGCGAGCAGCTTGTTCCAGTCCGGGTCACCACTGAACAGGTCGCCGTCCCACCAGACGGTTCCCGCGTCGAGCGCCTCCTGCTCGGTCTGCGAAACCTGCGGCAAAATCTTGCGGAAGAGCGCCAGCAATGGCGTGCTGACAATGGCGAGACGTATCAGCGAAGGATTCAGCAGCAATGCACCGACAGCAAATACCACCCATAGAGCGAAAAGGGTGGACTGCGAAATATCCCCCTCGAATATCAATGCCCCGAAGCCGACGCCGATGACCGAAGTCCAGCCCAATCCGCTATAGCGTCGATAAGCGCACACCCAGACGGCGAAAAATATCGCCAGCAGAATCAGCAACGCATTCTTATGCGCCGCGATGAACAGCCACGCGTTCGTCAGCATATTTTTATCCTTCCCTCAGCGGGCTGTGCGCCCGCAAGAACTTCCCCCACCGCGTGCCAGCATACACGGGCGTACTGTACGCAGCAACGCATCGCGGTTTCATGCCGAAAAGCAGACGTCGCCAAAATAGAAACCCTTTCACGAAGGATCCGCGCGGATTGCGCTCAGGCCTGGGCAACGCACGTACATTGCCCTCTGCAATACAATGACGGCATGCAGAAATTTTCGAGCATCGTGGCAATCCTGGTCGCTGGCTTACCGTTCGCGGGGACTGCCGCTGCGGATTTTAGTTATCCAGCGCGCCCCGTACGATTGATCGTCCCGTTTGCTCCCGGTGGCGGCGCGGATTTCATGGGGCGCCTGATGGCAAACGCACTGAGCGAACTGCCGGGCTATTCCATAGTCGTGGACAATCGCGGGGGCGCCGGCGGCATCATCGGCACCGACATGGTCGCCAAGGCGCCGGCAGATGGCTACACGCTGGGGTTAGCGAACAACACTACGCACGTGATGCTGGCCGTGCTCAATGGCAAAATTCCTTATGACCCGCTGCGGGATTTCACGCCGATCTCGCTTTTTGCTTATGCGCCGCAATTGCTGGTGACATCGACTTCGATTGCTCCTCGCAATGTCGCCGAATTGATTGCACTGGCGAAAGCAAAGCCCGGCACGCTGAATTACGCATCGGGCGGCAACGGCTCGCAGACTCACCTGGCGGGTGAGTTGTTTCGCGTGATGACAGATATCAAGGTCACGCATATTCCTTATAAAGGCACCGGCCCCGGCTTTATCGCGCTGATGGGCGGCGAGGCGCAGTTCATGTTCGCGAGCATGCCCGCCGCCATGCCGTTCGTGCAGAACGGCCGCATCCACGCGCTCGCTGTCACCGGCGCCAAACGCTCCACCCTATTGAACGGCATGCCGACCCTGGCGGAATCCGGCGTGCGCGGATTTGAAATCAATCCCTGGTTCGGCGTAATCGGTCCGGCCAAGCTGCCGCCGGCCGTCACGCGTAAGCTGCATGACGACGTCGCCGCCTCGATGCGTAACCAAAGCATGAGGCAGCGGCTCGCGAACCAGGGCGCGGAAGCAGCCGGCAGCAGCCCCGGGGAATTTTTTGCCGTGATGCAGCAGGATCTTGCGCAGTGGAAGCGCATCGCAGAGAACACCGGGCTGCGCGGCGATTGACGGCAACTCAAACGGAAACCCGGCCATGCCCAAGCTGATAATTTCTCCCGACCTCGAAATGCACTACCGGGTCGATGATTTCACCGATCCGTGGACAACATCGGAGACCGTCCTGCTGCTGCACGGTTGCGCCGAAAGCGGTCTCGTTTGGTACGGCTGGATGCCGCATCTTGCGCGCCATTTCCGCGTGGTGCGGCCTGACATGCGCGGTTTCGGCGAATCGACGCCGATGCCGCGCGATCACGCATGGTCACTGGATGAGTTGATCGACGACTACTGCAAGCTGATGGACGACCTCGGCATCGAGCGCTTCCACCTGGTCGCCGCCAAAATCGGCGGCACCGTTGCGCGCGCCTTCGCGGCGCGCCGTCCTGAACGCGTGATGACCCTCACCGTTATCGGTACGCCGCAAGCATTGCGGCCCGGGACGGAAAAAATTCCAGATCTGATTGCTGAATTCGAAGAGCACGGGGCCGAGCACTGGTCGCGGCGCACCAGCAACAGCCGGCTCGGCGACAAATTCCCGCTTGAAGGCGTTGAATGGTGGACGCGCTTCATGGGACGCGTGGAAGTGTCGACCCTGGTCGGCTTCAACATCCATATCAATTACGCCGACATACGCGCCGACCTGCCGAAAATAAAATGCCCGACGCTGGTCATCACCAGCGAGGAAAGCGGCCTGGGCTCGGTCGCGCTGACAGCAGCATGGCAAAAAATGATCCCTGACTCGCGGCTTCTGGTGCTGCCCGGCAATTCGTATCACGTGGCCGCCAGCGACGCAGAAAAATGCGCTCTGGCAACGATGGAATTCATCGCAAAGGGCCGCTGACCTGCAATGGAACTTCGATCGATAGCGCAGAAGCGGCAGCTGCGCCAGGAAACTGCGGGCGCTTCCCTGGGCAAGCTGGTCAAGCTGGGCAAGCTGGTCAAGCTGGTCAAGCACGCATAAACGCCGACGCTCCAGCATTCCTCAAGGGTGCGCGAGCGTCTCGATTTTTTTCATTTCCCATGCGTATGCCTGCAGACCGGCGGGCTTCGTCACGTAACGGTCCGCCTGCATGCCGAAGCTTTTCAGCATGTCGCGCTCGACCCTCGAAGACGTGAGCACGACGACCGGGATATCTTTAAGGCTTTCCTGGCGCTTCATCTCGCCGAGCAGCTCGTGACCGTTGAGCCGTGGAATATTCAGATCGAGCAGCACCACGTCGGGTTTCGGCGCGTTAGCATATGGTATGGTTTGACAGAGGTACGATAATGCATCGACGCCGTCCTCGACAACGTGCAGTTTGTGCGACACGCCCGCCGTTTGCAGCGCCTCGCGCGCCATGCGGATGTCGGCCGGGTTGTCTTCCACCAGGAGTATCTCCAGCGGCTCGCGCGCTTCGCAGGCCGATGATGCAACTGCGTTCGCAGTTGCGCCCGCAGCCGCGCCTGACTGTACTTTCTCGAGCACCTGCAGCCTGCCCAGGGCCGTGCCGTAGTTGTGCAGCGCCTGCTTGATCAGTGCAACCGCTTTGTCGTCGAGCCGTTTCGACGCGGCGTCGAGTGCGGGAACAAGCTGATCGAAGCGTGCCCACATGTCGTCTACACCCCTGATCGGCAACCGCGTTATCGCATCCGGCAATGGTTGTGCAGCGCGCTCGCAGCGTACCGCTTCGGCATAAGAAGTCAGGAGAAAATAAATCTCGTGTTCGTTTCCGGCGGTACGGATGGCATCTGTAAACATTCGCAACTCGCTCCGTGGTAAATCCAGCAATAATTTTCGATGCATTCCGCGATGGCGCGGCTGCACGGGCCTGCTGGACGAATCCTCTGTCGCAATCCAGCGACAATTTGGCTCACTCCGCCGCGTTCAATTTCTTATCGGCATCCTGAGAGACGATTCGAACCACACGAAAGTATGAAAGTTCATTCACTCGACGAATCAATTCGGATTTCACGAGAGCACGCGCGGGAATGCATGGCCGCGCAAGCATGAACAGGGCCAGCAACGCGGGCGTTACAACATCGTCAAAGTAGCAGCGTCAAGACCCGGGCGGCGCGCGTGTGCAATCGCCCAGCCGGGGTGTCTGCTCCGCAGCGTTCAGTTTTCCTTGAACGTCACGGCCCTTTCCGCTTTCAAGGCCTCCGCGGCCCGCTCCAGATGTGCGTTCATCGCCTGCACAAAACTACCATCTTCCTCATTGGAATAGGTGGCCTTGAAAACGATCTTGCCGTCTTTTACCTCAGTTCGCTCGAGGTAACGGGCGGTGGCTGCGCCTTCCCGGATATGGTGGCGCATGAACTTGTCGGTCACCATGGCGACCTTGAACCAGCGCCGTAATGAGGACTTGAACGGAATGTCTTCGGCCGCGAGATTCGTCCTGAATGCGTCGCCGACCGGAAACGCCCCGCAAGCCCAGAATATATTGCGCCTCACCAGTACATTCCAGGGCACCGACCTCAACGCTGCTGCGTAACGCGGGTCTGGCGACTCGAGCACGTTGCGTCCGTCGCGATAAAACTCCGCGCCAGTCTCCAAAGCGGCGATATGTGGATTCGCCTCCAGATACGGAACGGCATGCTCGTAAAAACCGGGCAGATAGATGTCGTCCTGATCGAGGAATGAGAGATAAGCGCCGGTCGAAATCGCCGCGCCGATGTTGCGCGCGCTTGCCTGTCCATGATTGGTCGCCAATTCGATAACCCGCAACTTGCCAGAGCGCAACAGTTCAAGCTGCAACGCGGTGAAACCCGATACGACAGGCTGTGGTGACGCATCGCATACCACCACGACTTCCCGGCAATGCGGGCTGTGAATGACGGAATCCACGGCCCTGGCAATGGTCTCGCCGCCGTTATGGAAGGGGATGATGCAGCTGACTTGGCTCATAGTTTTAATGTCGGCGGCTCCGGCGACTCGCGGCGCAAGACAAACAAGGGCATGAAGAGAGTCATGTTAACAGTCAGCCCCTCGTTGGCATCAAAATAGCAATCCGGACAAGTCGGATCCGCCGCGATTGTTTCCGGCAGTAGGCCTATTGATAAATGCGTGCGCGCTGCGGCATTTATGCTGTTACATTTTGTAACAGTTTATTACGCATCGGAAATGTCATAATGGTGTAGTTGATTCGCCGTGAGAGCGCAGCCGTGAAACGTGTGCAGGTAATTTTCATCCTGGGCCTCCTGATTGCGGGGTTCACCGCGAGCACTCCGGCATTAGCATGGCGTCATGGCGTGCGATTCGGCGTCTACGTCGGGCCGGGTTTCTATTACCCGCCGCCGTATTATTACTATCCGCCCTATTACTATCCGCCTTACCCCTATCCACCCGTTGTTGTTGCGCCCGCGATGACAACTTATATCGAACAAGCCGGCGCGCAACCAGCGCCGGCCCCTGCGCCAGCGCCCGGGTTCTGGTACTACTGCGACGCGTCGAAGGCCTACTATCCGTATGCGAAGGAATGTTCAGCCGGGTGGCAGCGCGTCTCGCCGCAGCCGGCCAATCCATAGCGCCACCGCTCGTTCCGTGAAATCAGTTTCGCAATTCCTTATTCTGCTCGCACCCTTGTCGCTCATTGCATGCGCGACGGCGCCAACAGGGCCGGGCGTCATGGTGTTGCCCGGCACGGGCAAGAGCTTCGACGAATTCCGCGTCAATGACGTCGAATGCCGGCAGTTCGCCAGCGTGCAAATTGGTGGCAAGACGCCTAATCAGACGGGTAGCGACAGCGGAATTAAAAGCGCCGCGGTCGGCACCGTGATTGGCGCCGCGGCGGGTGCTGTGATCGGCGGCGGTCAGGGCGCAGCGGTGGGCGCCGGTGTCGGTCTCGCGGGCGGTGCACTAGCAGGCACTGCTGCAGCCGACCACTCTTCGTACAATTCGCAGCGACGCTACGATATTGCTTACACGCAGTGCATGTACGCAAAAGGTCACAAAGTCCCGGTGTCAGGACGCTTCGAGTCGGCCACCTCGCCTCCTCCCTCTGCAAGCACACCACCACCCGGCACGCCGCCGCCGGGCACGCCACCCCCGCCGCCTCCGGGCGCACCGCCCCCGCCGCCGGGCACGCCGCCCCCACCGCCTCCGGGCGCGCCGCCCCCGCCACCGCCGCGTTAGCGGCATTCAGCAGACGCGGTTTCGCGGCGCTGGCTACGCCATTCCCCGCGTTGCCCAGCGATTTCATCCGTGGCAACATAAGTGCAAAGGAGGCCGCACATGGAAATTCGCCACATGGGGCCGATCGGCGCACTCATCACGGGCGTCGACGTGAGAGCCATGGACGACGTGACTTTCGGCAGGATTTATCAAACCTGGCTCGACTGCAACGTCATCTGCGTGCGCGGCCAGGATCTCGCAATCGATGACTTTCTCGCCTATAGCCGGCGCTTCGGCACAGTCAGCCCGCATCCTGCGAAAAGCACGCGCCATCCCGAACGTCCGGAAATTACGCTGCTCGGCACCGACAAGTTTCGCCCCGACGGCACGCTCGACCAGAACATCTACCGGCGCGGCGCGGAAGGTTTTCATACCGACGGCTCGTACGAAGAAGTGCCGTACAAGGCGACGCAACTCTACGCGATCGCAATTCCGAGCACCGGCGGCGACACGCATTTCTCCAGCGCCTATGCCGCATACGAAACTCTTCCGCAGCGACTGAAGGACCGGCTTGAAGGCAAGTATGGCCTGTTCAAGTACGGCGGACGCAAGCGGGCGGATGCCCTGCTCAACGAAGAAGACCGCAAGGTGCCGCCGGTACGCCACCCGCTCATCCGCGTGCACGCGGAAACGGGCCGCAAGCTGCTCTACTTCGACCAGAACAAGATCCTGAAAGTCGAGGGCCTCGCCGACGATGAAAGCAATGCGATCATCGATGAGATGACGGCTTTCATGGTCCAGCCGCCCGATCAATATCGCCATCGGTGGCGCAAAGGCGATGTCGTGATCTGGGACAATCGCTGCTCCTATCACAAAGCGGCCGGCGATTACCCGCCCGAAGAAGACCGCATTCACTGGCGCGTTTCGATTAAGGAACCTGCGGCCGCGCCTTGAACACCCCGATGTTGTTTCGAACTCTCGCGTGCACGTGCGTGCTGCTCGCGCAGGTGCCTGCGCACGCGGACGCCTACCCAGCGCGGCCGATACGCTTCATCAACCCGACAGCGCCCGGCGGCTCAGCGGAACCGATCGCGCGCGTGATCGCGTTGAAGCTTTCAGAAAGTCTCGGCCAGAGTGTAGTCGTCGACAGCCGGGGCGGCGCCGGCGGAACGGTGGGCACTGCGATGGCCGCGACTGCGCAGCCCGACGGCTACACGATATTGCTCGGCGTCGTGTCGCCGATGGCCGTCAATGTATCGCTGTTTGGCAAATCGTTGCCGTACCACCCGCTCAAGGATTTCGCGCCCGTCTCGCTCATCACGGAAGTACCGCAAGTCCTGTCCGTGCACCCTTCTCTGCAGGTCGCTACGCTCAAGCAGTTCATCGATTTCGCGAAAGACCCGAAAAGCAGACTGAGCTACGGCTCGGCGGGCAACGGAACTACCGGACATCTTGTCGCGGAACTGCTGAAAAAACGTGCAGGCATACCGATGACGCATATTCCGTTCAAAGGCTCGGGCCCGGCGCTGAGCGCGCTGCTGTCCGCAGACGTCGGTGTGATGTTTTCCGGACCGCCGGCCGTCATCGCCATGTCGCAGGCACGTCGCTTGCGCGTGCTCGCCACTTCAGGGACCGCCCGCACGCCGGTTTTGTCCGATGTGCCCACTTTCATCGAGTCCGGCCTGCCCATCGACGTAACTTCGTGGTACTGCCTGGTCGTGCCGGCCGGCACGCCGCGATCGATCATAAAACAACTGCATGTCGCACTCGTCGACGCCTTAAAAAGTCCGCAGGTCGCCGACACGCTGTTGAAGATGGGCGCGCCGCCGGAATGGTCCAGTCCCGCGCAACTGACAGTGTTCCTTCAGACGGAAATCAGGAAATTCGCCGAAGTCATCGAATTCGCGGGCGCGAAAATCGACTAAACATTCCGCCAGAGTCAGAACTGCGCTTCGGTCAGCGCCAGCACGCTGTAGGCGCCGCCCGTCACCACGCTGACCATACCGGCTGCCTGCGGCAGTATGTGCTCCGCGTAAAAACGCGCGGTCACGATTTTCGCGCGGCAGAACTCCGGGTCGCCTCCTCCCGCAAGTTTTCCATTGGCGACCAGCGCCGCGCGCGCCATCAACCAGCCGCCTGCGACCGTTCCCCATAATTTCAGGAAAGGCACCGAGACGGCGGCAACCGCATTGGGATCCTTTGGAAACGTATCCACGACCCATTGCGTGGCGGTGGCGAGGCCGTCCACCGCGCGCCTGAGATTTTCCCGCGCGGCAGCGACATCGTTGTTCTTGCACACGACCAGCTTGCTGTCCAGTTTGCGCATTACGTCGATGATGGCGAAAGCGGTCGCGCCTTTTTCGAACCCGGTCTTGCGGCCGACCAGATCGGCGGCCTGGATGCCTGTGGTGCCTTCGTAGATCGTCGTGATGCGCGCGTCGCGCAAATATTGCGCGGCGCCCGTCTCCTCGATGAATCCCATGCCGCCGTGGATCTGGACGCCGGTCGACGCCACTTCGACGCTTTGCTCCGTGCACCAGCCCTTGACGATGGGAATCAGGAAGTCGACCAGCGCCTGATTTTTGCGGCGCTCCTTGTCATCGGGATGATGATTGGCTTTGTCGAGCGCCGCCGATGCGGAGTACGCCACTGCGCGCATCGCCTCGGTCTGCGCTTTCATGGTGAGCAGCATGCGCTTCACGTCAGGGTGGTGAATGATGGTTACGCGATCGCCGCTCTTCTGCCCGATCGCGCGGCCCTGCACGCGCGTCTTCGCGTACTCGCGCGCGTGCTGATACGCGCGCTCGGCGAGCGCCACGCCCTCGAGTCCCACGCCAAGGCGCGCGTGGTTCATCATGATGAACATGTACTCGAGCCCGCGGTTCTCCTCGCCGACCAGATAACCCACCGCGCCTTTGCCGTCGCCGTATGCGAGCACGCAGGTCGGGCTCGCATTGATGCCCATTTTGTGCTCGATCGACACGCATTTGACATCGTTACGCTCGCCGAGCGTGCCGTCGTCGTTGACCAGAAACTTCGGCACGATGAACAGTGAAATGCCTTTCACGCCTTCGGGCGCGGTGGGCGTGCGCGCGAGCACGAGGTGGATGATGTTCTCCGCCATGTCGTGCTCGCCCCACGTGATGAATATCTTGGTGCCGTGCAAGCGGTAGTGGTCGCCCTCCGGGTCCGCGCGCGTGCGCACGGCCGACAAGTCAGAGCCGGCCTGCGGCTCGGTAAGATTCATCGTGCCGGTCCATTCGCCGGCCGTCAGCTTGTGCAGGTATTTTTCTTTCTGTACCGGCGAGCCTTTGAGCTCCAGCGCCGCCAGCACACCCGAAGTGAGCATGGGGCACAGGCAGAACGCCATGTTGGCGCTGTTCCACATTTCCTGCACCGGCATCGAGACCACGTGCGGCAGCCCTTGGCCGCCGAACGCAGTCTCGCCCGAGAGTCCGTTCCAGCCGCCTTCAATGAACTGGCGGTAAGCTTCTTTGAAGCCTGGCGAAGAAGTGACTTTTGAATCGGCGAGTTTCGCGCCTTGCTGGTCGCCGCCGCGATTAAGTGGATCGAGCACGCCCGCGGCGAATTTTCCGGCTTCCTCGAGCACTGCATCGACGAGATCCGGAGTTACTTCAGCGCAATCAGGCATCGCCGTAATATCGGCGAGCCCGACGAGGTCCTTGATGACGAACTGCATGTCCTGCAACGGCGCGGTATAGGTAGACAATGCGTTCTCCTCCGTCGGACAGCAATGCGCGATGAGCAATGGGTGAAATGCACTCACCCTTCACTCGGTCAGCCCTTCACTTCACCACTCACCACTCATAGCGCAGCTGTGAGCTCAGGCACTGCCTTGAACAGGTCTTCCACCAGCCAGTAGTTCGCGACCTGGAATATCGGCGCCTCGGCATCTTTGTTAATGGCGACGATGACCTTGCTGTCCTTCATCCCCGCGAGATGCTGGATGGCGCCGGAGATGCCGACCGCGACGTAAAGCTCGGGGGCGACGATCTTGCCCGTCTGGCCGACCTGATAATCATTCGGCACGAAGCCGGAATCGACCGCTGCGCGTGATGCGCCGACCGCCGCACCGAGCTTGTCAGCGAGTGCCTCGAGCAATTTGAAGTTTTCGCCATTGCCCATGCCGCGGCCGCCGGACACGATGATGCGCGCCGCGGTAAGTTCCGGCCGGCTGGACTTAGTAAGCTCATGGCCTTTGAATTGCGACAGGCCGCTGTCGGCAACCGCTGCGACGTTTTCGATCGGCGCCGCGCTTGCCGCCGCGCCGGCCGCGTCAAAGCCGGTAATGCGCACGGTGATGATCTTGATCGCGTCTTTCGACTGCACGGTGGTCATCACGTTGCCGGCGTAAGTCGGCCGCACGAAAGTGTCGGGCGACACGATGGCACTGATGTCGGAAATCTGCTGGACGTCCAGCAGCGCCGCCACGCGCGGCATGAAATTCTTGCCGAACCCTGTGGCCGGCGCGAGGATGTGTGTGTAGTTCTTGGCGATGGACAGCACCATTGCCGCCATGTTTTCGGCAAGCGGCGCCGCATAATGCGACGCGTCGGCGACCAGGACTTGCTTTACACCTTCGACTTTTGCCGCCGCTGCGGCAGCGTCCGCGCATCCGCTGCCCGCAACCAGCACGCTGATATCGCCGCCGAGTTTAGCCGCCGCTGCAATCGTGTTGGCGACACCCGTCTTGAGTTGCTTGTTGTCGTGTTCCGCTATGACGAGGATAGCCATCAGATCACCTTCGCTTCGTTTTTCAGTTTATTGACCAGCTCGGCCACGTCGGCGACTTTCACGCCCGCGCCGCGCTTAGGCGGTTCTTCCACTTTGAGCGTAGTCAGCCGCGGCGTGACATCCACGCCCAGCGCGTCAGGCTTGATGTTCTCGAGCGGCTTCTTTTTCGCTTTCATGATATTGGGCAGCGTCACGTAGCGCGGCTCGTTAAGGCGCAGATCGGTGGTGACGACGGCCGGCATCCTGACGCTGATGTTTTCGAGCCCGCCATCGACTTCACGCGTTATCTCAGCGCGGTCGCCCGCGATTTCAACCTTGGAAATGAAAGCCGCCTGCGGCCAGCCAAGCAGCGCGGCAAGCATCTGCCCGGTCTGGTTGCAATCGTCGTCGATCGCCTGCTTGCCGGTAATCACGAGGCCCGGCTTTTCCTTGTCGACGATGGCCTTCAATAATTTGGCCACCGCGAGCGGCTGAACTTCGGATGTTGTTTCGACCAGGATGGCGCGATCCGCGCCCATTGCCAGCGCCGTGCGCAGCGTCTCCGTGCATTGCAGGACACCGATCGACACGACGACGATTTCGCTGATGGTGCCCGCTTCTTTCATGCGCACAGCCTGCTCGACCGCGATTTCGCAGAACGGGTTCATCGCCATTTTAACGTTCGCGGTTTCCACGCCCGTGCCGTCCGCCTTGACGCGCACTTTGATATTGGGATCGACCACGCGCTTGATAGGGACCAAGACCTTCATTACCACCTCGAGTTGAAATGTGCGGCGGCAGCCGCGGAAAGAGCGGAATTTTACCGGATTAAGACGCCGGGCGCTAAAGCAGACTCGAGCGCCGCGCACTGCCGAAGCTAACCACCACTATCCCGGCGCACGTGCATTCATCGCCTGCCGGTTGTGCGGCTGGCCTCTTCGCTTGCGGATGAACGCCGCCAGTTCGCCGACTATCCCGCGCCGGAACGCGAGCACGCAAATGACAAAAATAAGGCCCGTTACTATCGTCACCGAGTCGCCGATGGTCTTGAACCATTCGATACCCGTCTGCGCGGCCAGCAGCTCGCCGAATTCGCCGATACGGTTTTCGAGCGTCTTCACGATGAATGCGCCGGCGACCGGCCCCAGCACGGTGCCCATACCGCCGAGCAGCGTCATCAGCACGACCTCGCCCGACATATGCCAGTGCACGTCGGTGAGCGTTTCGAAACCCAGTACCAGCGTCTTGGTCGAGCCCGCGAGCCCCGATAGCGCCGCCGAAAGAACGAATGCAAGCAATTTGTATTTATCGACGTCGTAGCCGAGCGACAGCGCGCGCGGCTCGTTTTCGCGGATGGCCGTCAGCACCTGGCCAAACGGCGAATGGATCGCGCGATGAATGATGCAGAAGCCGAGTACGAAGATCGCGAACACCAGGTAGTAAAGCGTGCGGTCGTCTGCGAGATTGATGAAACCGAGCAGGTAGCCGCGCGGCACGCCCTGCAGCCCGTCTTCGCCGCCGGTGAATTTGGCCTGCAGGCAAAAAAAGTACAGCATCTGCGCGAGCGCGAGCGTGATCATCGCGAAATAAATACCATGGCGGCGGATGGCGAGGCTGCCGATCAGATAGCCAAGCAGCGCAGCGGTCGCCGTGCCGAAAAGCAGACCGAGTTCGGGCGGAAATCCCCATAGTTTCACCGCAACGCCCATGGCGTAGCCTGCCATGCCCAGAAAGGCCGCGTGGCCGAAGGACAGCAGGCCGGTGTAGCCGATGAGCAGGTTGAAGGCGCACGCGAACAGCGCAAAACACAACGCCTGCATCAGGAAGATCGGATAGAGCACGAACGGCGCGATGAGCCCCGCCGCGACGAGCACTCCGTAGCCGATCGCGCTCATTTTTAAGCGACCGCTCATTTCTCGCGCCCGAACAGCCCGGCAGGCCGCACCATCAGCACGATCGCCATGATGACGAACACGACGGTGGATGATGCCTCCGGGTAGTACACCTTGGTCAGCCCTTCGATGATGCCGAGCCCGAGGCCGGTGACGATAGAGCCCATGATGGAGCCCATGCCGCCGATCACCACCACCGCGAACACGATGATGATGAGATTGGAACCCATCAGCGGGTTGACCTGAATGATGGGCGCGGCCAGCACGCCGGCAAAAGCGGCGAGCGCAACACCGAATCCGTACGTGAGCGTCACCATCAGCGGCACGTTAATGCCGAACGCCTGCACGAGCTTCGGGTTCTCGGTGCCTGCGCGCAGATAGGCGCCCAGCCGCGTGCGCTCGATCACGAACCATGTCATCAGGCACACCCCGAGCGATGCGACGACAACCCAGGCGCGGTAGTTCGGCAGCGTCATGAATCCGACGTCCGTCGCGCCGCGCAAAATGTCCGGCACCGGGTACGGCTGGCCCGACACGCCGTAGACGGAACGGAAGAGGCCTTCGAGCACCAGCGTCAGGCCGAAGGTCAGCAGCAGGCCGTACAAATGATCGAGTTTATAGAGCCGGCGCAGCATGGTGCGCTCTATCACCATGCCGAATATTCCCACGGCGAGCGGCGCCAGTATCAGCGCGGGCCAGTAGCCGATGCCAAATTTTTCCAGGACGATGACTGCAACGTAGGCGCCCATCATGTAGACAGCGCCGTGCGTGAAGTTGATGATGTTGAGCAGGCCGAAGATGACGGCGAGCCCGAGCGACAGCATGGCGTAAAACGAGCCATTGACGAGCCCGAGCAGAAGCTGCCCGAACATCGCCTGCAATGGAACGCCGAAGATCTCCATATGTAACGTCTCTACTTATCTTGCCGCTTCGTGATCTTACTTCCCGACTAGCACACACCTCGACCGCGAGAGCGGAAGGAAGGCCTGATCGGCGGGTATCGTGGCTTTCACCGTGAAGTAGTCCCAAGGGTACTTAGACTCCGACGGCTTTTTCACCTGCATCAGGTACATGTCGTGCATCATGCGGCCGTCGGCGCGGATGTAGCCGTTCTTGGCAAACATGTCGTTGATTGTCGTTTTCTTCATTTGCGCCATGACGGCGTCGGAATTGTCGGTCCCCGCAGCTTGCACGGCTTTGAGATAAGTCATCACCGCCGAGTAGACGCCCGCCTGGTTCATGCTCGGCATCTTGCGC
>JANYDM010000040.1 GCA_025363575.1 Betaproteobacteria bacterium
GTTCAGCTCGGCCGCACGCAGTCTAAAGTGCTCGGCGTGCCGGACCTGCCGCTGATCATCATCAAGCACCCGCTCGGCGGCCTGGCGCTGGACGACGTGAAGGCGCGCGCCGATTCTGCACTGGCCCAGCTGCTCGACGTACTGCGCGAGCGCGCCGCATGACGAGGTTCGCGCAGCTCGCGGGCACACCGGGCGCAGCACTCGACGTGCCGGATGACCTCGAGCTGGCGAACGAGGCCTGCCGCGCGCGCGGGTGGACCGATGGGTTGCCGATTATTCCGCCGACCGCAGAGCGCGTGGAGCGCATGCTGGGCTTTTGCGACCGCCCGTGGGATGTGGCGATCGCCAGCTTGCCGCCGCGCTGGGGCGAAGCGACACCGTTGCGGCTGGCGGCCAACGCGGTGATGGCGGGATGCCGGCCCGAATACCTGCCGATCGTCATGCTCGCACTCGAGGCGATGTGCGAGGAGCCGTTCAATCTTTACGGCATCCAGGCGACGACGCATCCGTGCGCCCCGCTGGTGATCGTCAACGGGCCGCTCGCGCGCGAACTCGCTATCAACGCGAGCCACAATGCGTTCGGGCCCGGGGTGCAGAGCAACGCCACGATAGGCCGTGCGATCCGGCTGGCATTGATCAACATCGGCGGCGCGATTGCGCGCGTCGGCGACATGGCGACGTTGGGCTCGCCGGCGAAGTACACGTACTGCGTGGCGGAGAACGAAGCGGAAAGTCCATGGGCGCCGCTGCATGTCGAGCGCGGATTTTCACGCGAGGCGACGACCGTGACTGTCTTCGCTGCTGAAGGGCCGCACAACATCAATGATCACGAAAGCACGACGGCGGAAGGCATCCTCAAGATGGTCGCGGGCACCATGGCGATCACTGGCGCCAACGACGTGTATTACGAAGCGCAGCCACTCGTGGCGTTCGGTCCCGAGCATGCGGCCACGGTCGCCGCCGGAGGATATTCGAAAGCGGACGTCCAGCGCTTTTTGTTCGAGCATGCGCGCGTGCCGCTCGGCAAATTTTCCGACGAGAACATCGAGCGGCGCTTCCGCATCATGTTCGGCGGCCGCTATGCGAAGGCAAAAATGGACGACCTGATACCGGTCGTGCAGTGCGCCGGGGACATCGCCGTCATCGTGCTTGGCGGGGCGGGCAAGCATTCGGCGTACATTCCGACGTTCGGCGGGACGCGCTCGGTGACGCGCGCGCTCAGACGCGCGGACGGCGAATTGGCGCGCTCGATAAGCGAGTTGCAAACTCATCAGGGGGGCTAGACGATGCCGCAGTGGAAATTCGAATTGTTGATGAAGCCGCCCGCGCTGCCGCTCACGGAAGGGCCGGTGTGGGACGGCGAGTATCTGAACTTCACGCACATCCAGGCGAGCCGCATCCTGCGCTTCGATCCGAAGACCGGCGCGATCACGGTCGCGCGTGCGGGCACCAATCGCACCAACGGGCTTTGTTACGACGCACAGGGCCGGTTGTTCGGCTGCTGCTCGGGCGGCCGCTCTATCGTGCGCTTCGATCCCGACGGTCGCACCGTGACGATAGCCGACCGCATCGACGGCAAGAAACTCAACACGCCTAACGATCTCGCGGTCGACCGCCAAGGTCGCGTCTGGTTCACCAATCCGTGGAATGAGGGCAACGTCGACAAGACCGAGCAGATGGAGCTCGACCACAAGTCGGTGTACCGTTGCGATCCGCAGGCCGATGGCAGTTACACCGTCACACGCGTCACCTTCGACACGACGTGGCCCAACGGGATTCTCGTGTCTGCAGATCAAACGACGCTCTACGTCGCAGAAAGCGGCTATACGAAAGGCATCAACCGCGAGCTGCGCGCGTATCCGATACTCGGCGACGGCAGTCTCGGCACCTATACGACGTTGTTTACGTGGGGCGACGACGCGCAGGGCGTGCATCGTGGAATCGACGGCATGTGCCTAGACGCGGAAGGGAATATCATCGCCGCCGCGGGGTGGGAAGTGGCCGGGGCGGGTGCGCTGATCTACGTGTTCTCGCCGACGGGCCGCGTGCTCGAAACGCATCCGATTCCGGCGATACGCCCGACAAACTGCTGTTTTGGCGGCGCCGATCTAACGACGTTCTTCCTCACCACGACCCAGGGACATCTCTTCAAGGCGGATACGACGCGTGTCGGGTGGGCGATGTATCCGTGAAGCCTGCCGCGCCGGGTGCGCTTGCCGCGGGCATACTTAAGTCAAGTCGCAAGTCAAGTTGCACCGCAAGTCGCCAAGCAAGCGTTCAGTCGATAGTCAGCCCGGTCGCCTTTTTCACCTTTTCCCATTTCGCGATTTCTGCTTTGAGGAACGCAGCATAGGCGGCGGGCGCGGAACCCACGGGCTCGACGCCGAGGCCCGCCAGACGCTCCTGCACGTCCGGCATCTTCAGCACGCGCGCCACGTCGGCATGGATTTTCGCAGTCACGTCATTGGACAACCCCGCCGGCCCGAGCAAGCCGTACCACAGAATGACCTGGTAGCCGGGGACGCCGGCTTCCGCCAGCGTCGGCACATCGGGCAGCGC
>JANYDM010000052.1 GCA_025363575.1 Betaproteobacteria bacterium
TTGCCACCACACTTTGAATTTCAACAAACCCCTAGATCAAGGGATTACAGAATCGCGGGCTACGCTTTAAAAGTAAAAGCATTTATTAACAAGCCCTTACCAAGACTCAACATTGTGACTGCATTGGCGGGAAAACGCAAATGCATGTGTTAAGCATATGGCGCTCATCCTTCCGTTTTCAATATTAATGGGAAGTGAAGAGCACATCATCATTACGCAACCAGGCCATGGGACCAGCGGCCGCACAGCGCGTTTGCCAGTCATTTGACCGCTTCAACCATGAGATCCGGCAACAGACCACTCGCGCGCAGGCGGGCGAGATCTGCTGGCCGGTCGACGTCCCACGAAGTCGGCAGCTCGTGCCAGCGCCAGTTCAGCGCCGCCAACCGTGCGCGGGTTGCGGCAAGCACCCGGTCACTGCCCCATTCGATGTCCGCGAACAGTCGCGCATCGCAATGCGATAGTGCCAGCAATACGTAGCCGCCGTCCTCGGCGGGCCCAATGACGGCGTCGTGGCCTGCAGCGAGAAAGTCCGCGGCGGCGCGTAAATCGGCGGCCGTCAGCGCGGGACAATCGGTGCCGATTACTATCACTCGATCCGCAGTGGCGAGTGCCGTGGCGGCGGCGTGATGCATGCGGGCGCCCAGATCGCCTTCGCATTGGGTTAATGCAGCCACCTTGTGACGGCGTGCACTCTCTGCCAGCAGCGCATGTTCCGCCGAAGGCGCGCACCAGAGTTCGACGGCGCCAACAGCAGCAGAAGTCGCAGTCGTCAATGCGCGCTCGATCAGCAGGCTCTGCAGTGCGGCCGCGCCCACAGGGCCGAGCTCGGGTATCAGGCGGGTTTTTGCCGCGCCCGGGTCGGGTGAGCGCGCAAACACGAGCACGCGGATTTCAATCGCGCGGACGGTTTGCGTCATAGCGCAATGCGAGTTGCGCCGGATCGGCGCCAAGTAAGTAAGCCAGGCGCAAACACCACATCAGCGCGATCGTGCGCAGCACGCCACGCTGCTCCCAGCGCCGAGCGGACGCAGCGATGCGGGCGCGCAGACATAGCGGCCGCTGCAGTTGTCGTGCACGCTGCGACAATGCGATGTCTTCCATCAGCGGGAGGGGCGGAAAGCCGCCGAGCAATTCGAACAACGCGCGCGACATGAATATGCCCTGATCGCCAGTGGCGATGCCGCTCCAGCGCGAACGCAGGTTCATCAGTCTGGCGACGATCTTCAGCGCCGGCCGCGTCGTCGTGAGCGTGACGTCGAAGCGGCCCCACGACTTGCCGCTGTCAGCGAGGCCGCCGACTATCAAGCGATCGGCGGCATCGGGGAGCATGCAGTCGGCGTGCAAAAACAGCAGCACGTCGCCGCGCGCAGCGGCGGCTCCCGCATTCATTTGCAGTGCGCGTCCGCGCGGTGCGGTGAGCACACAGTCTGCGAGCGGCGCCGCCAACGCAAGAGTGCCGTCAGTGCTGCCGCCATCCGCAACGATCAACTCCACGCCGCGCGCGCGCAGTGGCTGCAGGTGCGCGAGCGCAGCCACGATGCCGGCCGCTTCGTTCAGGCAGGGAATCACAATGCTGAATGACGGGTTCACTCTTGCAGCCGTTGGGTCGGGCCGGCCATGGGCTCAATGCGCGCCGGGCAGAGAGGCGGGCCGTTTATTCTTCAACAACGCCGGCAGCCGCCCGAGCATGGCGCCGACACTGCCGTCGTCGCGTGCTCTCGCGTTGAAGGCCGCGAGAAAATCCAGCTGCCCCTGCGTGACCTGCGCGCGCTTCCATACGCCGGCCGCGTATTTATTCGCTTCGGCGAGCGTCGGGTAGATGTGGATAGTGCCCAGTATCTTGTTGAGCCCGATCCCGTGCTTCATTGCCATCACGAACTCGGCTATCAGATCGCCGGCGTGCGCGCCCACTATGGCGGCGCCGAGTATGCGGTCGCTGCCGCGCGCGGTGATTACTTTGACCAGGCCATACGCTGTTTCGTCTGCAATCGCGCGGTCGAGTTCGTCGATGCCGTATTTCGCGACGTCGTATTCGATTCCGCCGGCGCGCGCGTCCTGCTCGTTCAATCCGACGCGCGCGACTTCGGGCTCCGTGAATGTCGCCCACGGAATCACCGAATAATCGACTTTGAATCGTCGCCAGCCGCCGAACAGCGCATTGACCGCCGCGTACCACGCCATGTGCGAAGCGGTATGTGTGAATTGATAGGGGCCGGCGGCGTCGCCGATGGCATAGATATTCGGGTAAATGGTCTGCAGGTATTCATTGGTCTCTACCGTATGCGTTTTGGTTATCGGGATGCCGAGTTCTTCGAGACCGAAGCTGGTCGTATTGGCGACGCGGCCGACCGCACATAGCAGTTCATCGAATACGATGCGCGTCTCGGTCCCGGCATTGTCGACGATGAGGACCTTCTCGCCGTTGTCCGTTTCGATGCGCTGCGCCTTGTGGCCGGTCAGCACAGTAATGCCCTCGGCCTGGAATTTTTGCAGCACCATGTCCGAAATTTCCGGGTCTTCGCGTGTCATGAGGCGCGGCAGCTTTTCAACCTGGGTAACGGTGGAACCGAAGCGGGCAAAGCATTGCGCGAGCTCGCAACCGATCGGCCCACCGCCCAGTATCGCCAGGCGCCGCGGCAGCTCGCGCAAGCTCCAGATGGTGTCCGAAGTCAGGGGATTGATCGCTGCCAGGCCCGGTATGGGCGGCAGATAGGCCCGCGCACCGGTAGCAATGACGATATTTTTTGTCGTAACAGTGCGTTTACCGGCGGCCGTTGTGACTTCCACCGTCCACGGTGAAGTGATCTTCGCATCGCCCGTCACGCAGTCGACGCCGAGGCTGGTGTAGCGCGCAATCGAGTCATGCGGTTCTATCGATGCAATGATGCGCTGCACGCGCTGCATGACGTCCGCGAAGTCGAACTCAACGGCGGCGGACCGCATGCCAAGCATCTGCGCGGCGCGCGCCTGCGCCAGAAACTTCGCCGAACGGATCAGCGCTTTTGATGGCACGCAGCCGGTGTACAGACATTCACCGCCCATCTTGTGTTTTTCGATCAGCGTGACTTTGGCTTTCACGGCGGCCGCGATGTAGGCGGTGACGAGACCCGCCGAGCCGGCGCCAATTACGACCACGTTGCAATCGTAGCGGGCCGGCCGCGTCCATTTCGCATAGACCTTGCGCGCCTGCGCGGCGGCCACCGCCCATCTGGCGATGAGCGGAAACAGGCCGAGCAGCGTGAATGCGAGCAGCAGTCCCGGCGACAAAATGCCGCGCAGCGATTCTATCCTGGCAATCTCGGTCCCGGCGTAGACATACACGATCGTCCCGGCCAGCATGCCAAGCTGGCTGACCCAGTAAAAAGTCCACGTCCTGATCGGCGTCAGCCCCATCAGGACGTTGATGACGAAAAACGGGAAGGCCGGGACTAGCCGCAACGTAAACAGATAGAACGGCCCGTCTTTGGCCACGCCAGCATTGACGGCTGCCAGCTTGTCGCCGAACTTTCTTTGTATCGAGTCGCGCAGCACATAGCGCGTTACCAGGAATGCCAGCGTCGCGCCGAGCGAGGAGGCAAACGAGACGATGACGGTTCCCTTGATCAATCCAAAAATTGCGCCGGCGGCGAGCGTCAGGATGGTCGCGCCCGGAAACGAGAGCGCTGTCAGCGCAACGTAGATTGCGACAAACATTGCCACGGTTCCGAGTGGATTTGCCGCGTAGTACGCGTCGATGACTGCCTGTTTCGATTTGAAATATTCGAGCGTGAAGTAATGCCCGAGATCCAACGCAAAAAATGTGGCGAGCAACGCGACGAAAACAGCCGCGAGCAGAATTTTATTTTTATGCATAAACGCTTCAGGCCGGCACGGTCATTCGCATGGCTTCATCGACTCGATAGGCGGGCCCATTCAGGATGCGGCCATGATAGGACGTATGGGCGTCGGAACCGGCAGGCCAGTTGGCGGCAAATTGTCGCAGCCATCCCGTATGATCGTAGCGCACCGGCAGCGCGTCGATGTGCGTGCCGTTCACCTGCGTGCCATAGAGCGCCTGGTGCGGCGACGGGCGCGCCCCGATCCGCGTGATCACGCCATACTGAGTTTGCGCGAAATTCGGCATGCCCGCTGCCCCGTTGTTGACGACGACGCCGGCGCCGGCGCTGTCGAGCGCGGCAATCTCCATAAGCACGGGCAGGCAGCTATGGCTGCTCGCGATGACGTCGGCGTTCGCCTGCTTGAGCCAGCCTGAAACACGGTTGCGCTGTTGTTCCTGCGCGAGCGCTTCGCGCGAAAGGCCCCAGCCGGAGAGGTCTTCGCAATCACCGTGTACGATTGCGACGCGGATGCTGCCAACCTGCGCCGCTGCATGCATCGGCAGGCCGGCAAGCCGGTCTCGCAGAGCGGGATGTCCGCGCGCGGTCTCACGCAATCGCGACATGATCCGGTTAGAGCGCGCCACTTCGGCATCGCTCACAAAATCGGGATAACCGCAGCCGCAGCCCGCTGTTTCATCGTCGTGCGCGAGTTCGGTTTCCACGTTTCCGCGCAGAGCAGTATGCGCGAGAACGCGCGCATTGATTCCGTCAAAACCCGCGCAGTCGACATTGAACCAGTTGAAGTCACCATTGAATACAATGGCCGGCGGTTCCGGCTCCTGTCGCGCAAGTTCGAGCACGGCGTCGAGCGCGGCCGCATTGCCGTAGAGACCACCGATTACGTAGAGGCACTTGCTGACCAGTGCCTCGTCGCGCGCGAGGTCGGCTGGCGCGTAGCGATAGTGCAGCGGACAATTGCGCCCGGGCGTCATCGGCCGTGGCTCAGCCCGCGAGGGCGCCGCCGCAGCTCGAACCCTGGCCGGCGGTGCAGCCATAGCAGTGGTCGGCCACCGCGATCGGGTTGTTGGCGAGGTCGGCGCCTTTCAGCTCGCGCAGATGGTTGCGCGGGCGTCCGCGCAGCGCAAGTGGAAGGCCGAGCATCTGGTTGAAATCGCAATCGTAGGCATAGCCGCGCCAGTCGACGCTGATGAGATCGCGGCACATCAGGTTGTCGAGGGTGGACGCCTGAAATGCGTTCTTCAGCAAATCCATGTACTCGCCGAACTGGCCTTTTGATATCAGCAAGCTGCCGAACCGCTGAATCGGCATGTTGGTGATAACGTACAGCCGGTTGAACGCGATGCCGTGACGATCGGCGAGCCGCGCGCGGTAATCGGCTTCAAGTTCCTGCTGCGGCGGCGGCAGCACCGCGCCTTGCGGGTTGTAGACCAGGTTCAGCGTCAGCCCCGAATCGGGCATGCCGTAACCGAGCCGGTTGAGGTCCGCCAGCGCGCGTATGCTGGATTCGAACACGCCCTGACCGCGCTGGCTATCGACGTTCTTCTCGAGATAGCAGGGCAGCGATGCCACGATTTCGACTTGGTGGGCCGCCAGGAATTGCGCGAGACCGGCCTGGCCCGGCTGCTCGAGTATGGTCAGGTTGCACCGATCCATGACGTGCACGTTCAGATCTCGCGCCGCGCGCACGAGCTCGCGAAATTGCGGATGCAGTTCGGGCGCGCCGCCGGTGATGTCGAGGGTTTTGACGCCGGCCGCCTGGATGAATGCGAGCACGTCATTGACGGTTTCGCCTGCCATCATTTCAGTGCGCGTGGGGCCCGCATTGACGTGGCAATGCACGCAGGACTGGTTGCATTTGTAGCCGAGATTGACCTGCAGGGTTTTCAGGCGCTTGCGCCGGATGGCGGGAAAGCCGGAATCCCGCAGCAGCGGGAGGGTGGCGTGCATTAAAAGGTTCTCCAGCTGACGGTTCGACTGCAGGTGCGGTGCGGCGTGACCGGCGCATGCGTAGCGAGCCGATTATGCATCACGGCATTATACGAGAGTCGCGGCGCGGGCCTTTTCCTTACAAGTTGCGTTGACCGCAAGCGTCTGATTGAGCTATGTTTGCGATTTCCCCCGGCGCCATTTCCCCGCATGCCCAAGATCGCCAAACCCGAGTCCGGATCGACGTTCGAAAGCGCGCTCGCGGAGCTCGAAACCATCGTTTCGCGCATGGAAGATGGCCAGCTTTCCCTCGAGCAATCGCTCTCCGCTTATAAGCGCGGCGCCGAGCTTTTGAAACAGTGCCAGGCCCAACTGGCGGATGCCCAACAGCAGGTCAAGGTCCTCGAAGCCGGCGCCCTGAAGAATTTTGCCGGTGGCGACGACAACTGAATTCAAAATCTGGGCAGCCGGGCACCAGCAGCGCATTGAGACGCAGTTGCAGGCGGTATTGCCGGGCGCCGATGTCGCGCCGCAGCGCCTGCACGATGCGATGCGTTACGCCGCGCTCGGCAGCGGCAAACGTGTGCGCCCCTTGCTTGCGTTCGCAGCCGGCGAAGTCACGGCGGCCGATATAGAGCGCGTCGCACTGGCCGGCGCAGCGGTCGAGCTCATACATGCGTATTCGCTGGTGCATGACGATCTGCCGTGCATGGATGACGATGTCCTGCGCCGTGGCAAACCGACCTGCCATGTCCAATTCGACGAAGCCACCGCACTGCTGGTGGGCGATGCGCTGCAAAGCCTCGCTTTCCAGCTGGTCGCCGAATACCGCATGGCCGACGACGCGACAGTGCAGCTCGAAATGGTCAGGCTGCTGGCGGCGGCGTCGGGCTCGCGCGGCATGGCCGGCGGCCAGGCCATCGATCTCGCGGCGGTTGGCGTCAACCTGAGCGTGCCGGAACTCGAATTCATGCATATCCACAAGACCGGCGCACTGATCCGTGCGGCAATTCTGCTCGGCGCGCATTGCGGTCAGCCGATGAAGGCGCCGGCGGTAGCCAAGCTCGATCATTTTGCGAAATGCATAGGGCTCGCCTTCCAGGTGGTCGACGACGTTCTTGATACCGAGGCGACGACCGCGACGCTGGGCAAGACCGCCGGCAAGGACGCGCAGCAGAACAAGCCGACGTATGTGACCGTGCTGGGGGTCGCCGAATCGAAAAAGCTGGCGGCCGGCCTGCACCAGGACGCGCTGGCGGCGCTCGATATGTTCGGCGAGCGCGCCCTGCGCCTGCGCCAGCTTGCTGACTTCATAGTGCTGAGAAAGTTCTGATGTACGACCTGCTGAACACCATCAATGACCCCGCCGATGTGCGCAAGCTCGATCGCAAACAGCTGCCGCAACTCGCGCGGGAGTTGCGCCAGTTCCTGCTCGACTCCGTAAGCCAGACCGGCGGGCACCTGTCGTCGAACCTTGGTACGGTGGAATTGACGATCGCGCTGCATTATGTTTTCAATACGCCGCATGACCGCCTGGTGTGGGACGTCGGCCATCAGACGTACGGCCACAAAGTCCTGACGGGGCGCCGCGCAGGCATGCAGAACCTGCGCATGTGGGAGGGCATATCCGGATTTCCGCGCCGCGAAGAGAGCGTCTACGACACGTTCGGCACGGCGCATTCGAGCACGTCGATCAGCGCAGCGTTCGGCATGGCGGTCGCCAGCCGTCTGGCCGGCATACCGCGCCACTGCGTGGCCATCATCGGCGACGGCGCGATGAGCGCGGGCATGGCATTCGAGGCGCTGAACAACGCGGGCGACGCGACGACCGATCTGCTCGTGATATTGAACGACAACGACATGTCGATTTCGCCGCCGGTGGGCGCGCTCAACAAATACCTGGCCAAACTGATGTCAGGGCGCTTTTATGCCGCGGCCAAACGCGCTGGCACCAAGGTGCTCGGCGATTTCGCGAAGCGCGCCGAGGAGCATGTCAAGGGCATGGTCACGCCCGGCACGATGTTCGAAGAGTTCGGCTTTAATTACATCGGACCGATCGACGGCCACGATCTCGACGCGCTGGTGCCGACCATGAAAAATATCAGCGAGCTCAAAGGTCCCCAGTTCCTGCATGTCGTCACGCGCAAGGGGCAGGGCTATAAGCTGGCCGAGGCCGATCCGGTGCTGTATCACGGCGTGTCAAAGTTCAAGCCCGACGATGGCATCGTCGGCGGCAAGGCGGGCAAGCCCACATACACGCAGATATTCGGCGACTGGCTGTGCGACATGGCTGGGCGCGACGAGCGCCTTGTCGCTATTACGCCGGCTATGCGCGAAGGCTCGGGCATGGTGCGCTACTCGGAGCTATATCCCGATCGTTACTTCGACGTCGGCATTGCCGAGCAGCACGCGCTGACATTTGCGGCGGGGCTGGCGTGCGAAGGCCGCAAACCGGTCGTCGCGATCTATTCGACGTTCCTGCAGCGCGCGTACGATCAGCTGATTCATGACGTGATGATCCAGAACCTGCCGCTGGTGCTCGCGATCGATCGCGGCGGCCTGGTCGGCGCGGACGGCGCGACGCACAACGGCAGCTTCGATATTTCGTTCCTGCGCTGCCTGCCGAACATGACCGTGATGACGCCGTCCGACGAGAACGAGTGCCGGCAGATGCTGTATACCGCGTTTCAGATGAATTCGCCGGTGGCGGTGCGCTATCCGCGCGGCGCCGGGCCGGGCGTGGCCATTCAGCGCGAAATGCAGGCGCTTCCCGTCGGCAAGGGCGAAGTGCGGCGCGCCGGCAAGAAGCTCGCGCTGCTGTCGAAGAAGATCGCAATCCTCGCGTTCGGCAGCATGGTCAAGCCGGCACTCGATGCCGCGGAAGAGCTCGACGCGACCGTTGCCAACATGCGCTTCGTCAAGCCGCTCGACGAAGCTCTCGTGGCGGAACTCGGCGCGAACCATGACCTTATAGTCACGGTGGAAGAAAATGTCATCATGGGCGGCGCCGGCAGCGCGGTGCTCGAAGCGCTGCAGCGCCGGCGCGTGAAAGTTTCCGTGCTGCAACTCGGCCTGCCTGACCGCTTCATCGATCACGGCGACCCGGCGCTGCAGCTCAAAAGCTGCGGCCTCGACAAGGACGGCATACTCGCGTCCATACGCGCGAAGCTCGCGGAGTAGGCGGTAGTATACTGGGCAATCAATCCGGTCGATGACTCCATGGCAAAACTGAAGAAAAAGGCGCGCGCCGAAACGGCCGTGGCCGAAGGCTACGCGAAGATCGACCACTACAACGTCGACAAGGTCGAGCGCATCGCCGGCAATTACCGCGACGTGCTGCTCGCGCTGGGCGAGGACCCCGACCGTGAAGGTCTCGTCAAGACGCCCGAGCGCGTAGCCAAGGCGCTGCAGTTCCTCACGCACGGCAACCACCTCGATCCGGCGGGCATTTTGCGCTCGGCGATGTTCAAGGAAGAATATCAGCAGATGGTGATCGTCAAAGACATCGAGGTCTACTCGTTGTGCGAGCATCACATGCTGCCGTTTTTCGGCAAGGCGCACGTCGCCTACATCCCGAACGGCCACATCGTGGGGCTGTCCAAAATCCCGCGCGTGGTCGATGCGTTCGCGCGCCGGCTGCAGGTGCAGGAAAGGCTGACCGTCGAGATCCGCAATTGCATCCAGAAAACGCTGAAG
>JANYDM010000063.1 GCA_025363575.1 Betaproteobacteria bacterium
GTCTGTATCTGCTCGACAAAACGCCGGCGAGTAAACAGGGCCGGAGTCATTTAATGCCGGTGAGCGATGCAATCCGCCCGCCTTTTAATTGATGGCTTGCCCTCTTTAACAATCGTGTGGATTTTAGAGGTTCAATACTCGGTGTTTTTAATATCGTTTGATTTATCAGCCCCGAGCTGCTGGGGTAACGCGATGCCTTTCAGACCCACGGCGGCCGCTGCTTTCTCGACCTTTTGCCTCTCGTGAGGTGATCTCCCTACTCCGGCTTGATGCCCACTTGCCTGATCAAAGCAGCGTACTTGGCTGTTTCGACGCCTATAAATTTTGCAAATTCCTGCGGCGAGGTGCCGACCGGGTCGATTTCCGACTTCATCAACGCGGCCCGCGTGTCGGGGCGCTTCAGAACTTCGAGTGTCTTCGCATTCACAAGATTGACGATCGCGGCGGGCGTGGCCGCCGGCATCAGGAACCCGTACCAGTTGCCCATTTCGTAACCGGGAATCCCGGATTCGATCATCGTCGGCACGTTGGGCGCGATCGCGGAACGCTGCCTGCCCGTTACTGCGAGCGCGCGCAGCCTGCCCGCCTGCACCTGCGTCCACGACAGGTACACGCTGGTGATCGTGAACGACACTTCCCCCGCTAGCACCGCGGTGAAATGCGCGGGCGATTTGTACGGCACGGACAGAAATGTGATGCCGGCGTCGCCTTCGAGCAGCGCGCCGGCAAGATGCGTCGCGGAGCCGACGCCGGTATGCGAGAAGGAAAGTTGCCCTGGCGCTTTCTTCGCGAGCGCGATCAGTTCCTTGACGTTCTTCGCGGGCACCGACGGATGCGCTACGAGCATGTAAGGCTGGGTGCCGACGAGCGCAACCGGCGCAAAATCCTTCGCGGAATCGTACGGCAGCTTCCTGAAGAGGCTGCCGTTGATCGCGAGCCCGCCCGTAGTGCCGAGATACATCGTGTAGCCGTCAGGTGGCGACTTGGCGGTGATCTCAGCGGCGATGATGCCGCTGGCGCCCGGCCGGTTGTCGTAAACGAACGGCTGCCCGAGTGCGGCGCCCAGCTTGTCGCCGACGATGCGCGCGACGACGTCAGTGCTGCCGCCCGCGCCGCCGGTGATTACAAAGCGGATGGGTTTTGTCGGGTAGTCCTGCGCGAAGGCAACCGCGGCGGCGAAGGCAATGGGACTTAACCAGTTGGCACAGCGCGTTGCGGGCATTTTGAGGGCTATTGATCGCTCGGGTCGGTATTAAGCATCTTGTCCGAGCGCAATACGATTTTTTCCGCCTTCAGCGCCTCGATGGCTTTGGCGGAATAGCCGAGCGTCGCGAGTATCGCGTCGGTATGCGCGCCGAGGCCGCCGGGCTGCTCGCGCACTTTGAATTCCGCGGTGCGCCCCATCGTGATTGGCAGCTTCGGCACCTTGAACGGCTTGTCGCCGATCTTGAGGTGCATCCAATGGCCGCCTTCATTCATATGCTTCTCGTTGACAAGATCGAGCGGCGTGTTCACCGGCGAGAACGGCACCAGCGCTTTGTACAATCGCCCGGCGATGTCGTCGTACTCGAGCGTCACGACCGCCTCGGCCACGCGCTCGTTGATGCGTGGCTTGTGCGCGCCGCGCTTCTTGTTGCTGTTGAACTCGGTGGAGTCGCGCCAGTCGGCAAAGCCGAGCGCATCGCACAGTCCCGTCCAGTGCCGGTTGCCCGTCACCGCAATAAAAATATCGCGGCCGCTCTTGGTCGGAAACAGGCGATACACACCCCAGCCCATGTTGGCGCCCATGCCGCTTGAGCGCGAGCCGCGCGGCGGCGGGTTGACGCCGTTCATCTGCGCGCCGAATACGTACTGGCTGATCCAGAACACGATCGTCTCGTAGAGGCCCGCTTCTATGTTGTCGCCTTCGCCCGTGGTCTCGCGGCGATAAAGCGCGGCGAGGATGCCTATCACGCCGTAAGTCGCGGCGCCGATATCCGTGATGGACGCGCCCGCGCGCATCGGCTGGCCCTGGGTCCCGGTCAGATAGGCAAGCCCGCCGCCCATCTGCGCGAGCTCGTCGAGAAACGGCCGGTCGCTGTACGGCCCGGGCAGAAAACCTTTGACCGAGCAATAGATGATGCGCGGATTGATCTTGCGCGCCCATTCGTAATCGAGACCGAGCCGCTTGATCGCGCCGGGCGCGAAATTGTCGAGCACGACGTCCGCCTTCGCGACGAGCTCGCCGAAAATTTTCTTGCCGGCATCTTTGCGCAGGTCGAGCGCGAGATATTGCTTGTTGCGGTTGAACGAGTAAAAAGTCTGCCCCCCGTTCGACTGGCTGCGCGCCGTGTCGCCGCTCGCCGGGTGCTCGATCTTGATCACTTCCGCGCCGAGATCGCCGAGCATCACGCCGCCGGACGGCCCGGCGACGATGTGGCTCAACTCGAGGACGCGCACGCCCTCGAGCGGCAGCTTTTGCTGCCGCGCAGCCTGCTTCGCTTCCGCCATGATTACTTCGCTACGCGCAGCGGCGTCGGTACGGGCGTCTCCGTCGCGGACGCTTCAGGACGCTGCCAGCTCGTGATCGGCTTGGCCCACGGCGACGCGGCGCCGGCGTACGCTTTCGGGCCGAGAATAAAATGTTTGGCCTGCGCGAGAGTCTCGATGCGCGGCATGTCCATCGCATAGAGTTTGTCGAAGTGCGGCCGCGGGCCCGCCTTGGAGACGAATCCATAGAGCGGATGACCGACGACTTCTTCCGCCATCCACACGACTTCGATCAGCTTGTAGAGATCGACGCCGGTATGAATTCCCATCTCTTCGAACATATGCATTACGTCTTCGGTCGCTATCATCATCGCGGCCTGGCCCATTCCGCAATACGGGCAGCCTGCCATGCCACCGATCGCCGTTTGCAGGCGCATCGTGTCGTTGCTGTCGAGCACGCGCAACGCAGCGTAAATCGACGCCAGTGCGACTCCGCGCGCATTGTGCAGATGCAGATTAAAGTCGGTAATCGTGGGCCACCGTTTCTTGATCTCGACGATCGTACGCTCGACCTGGTGCGGCATGTTCCAGCCCGTCGCATCCGAAAATCCGACCCGCTTCACCGGCAGCCCTGCTTCGTTCCACGCCTGCACCATGCGATCGAGCATGGCCATCAGCTTTTCGGTCGGCACTTCGCCGGTCCAGTTGGAGCCGAAGCAATTGCTGACATTCATGCCGCCTTCTTTGGCGCCTTTGGAAATGGCCTTCTCTATCATCTTCGGCCACGCCGCGATTTGCTGCGCCTGCGTGCGATTGGTGTTGCGCTGCGCAAACACGTCGCACATGTCGACGCGCGTCGAATACTCGTGCGCTTTGGGCGATAGCGGCGGCGTGAATTCAGCCGCGCGGTCCATGCCCTTCTCGTTCAATGCCGTATACGTATAGCGCACGCCCGGTTTCGGCGTGAACGCGCGCACGAGATCGTCCATGCAGGCCATCTGCGGCGTCCACTTCGGGCTCACGAACGAGCCGACAGCGATTTCCTTGAGGCCTGTTTCCGACAATGCGTTGAGCAGGCGCACTTTCGCTTCGAGCGGAATATCGGGGTTCTCGATCTGCAACCCGTCGCGCATGCCTTCTTCGGTATGGATGATTTTGGGATAGCCGCTCATGGTGTGCACCTTTGTCGGGTTCAAGTGGATGAATTCTGGGTTTGAGGCTCAATGATACCTTTCAACTCGAGCAGCGGGTAAATGCCCCCCGCCTGCAGGAGGTCCAGCAGCTTCTCCGGCAGCACCTTCGCCGTCAACGACTTGCCGGTCGTTATGTTGCGCACCGCGCCGCCGGCGAAATCGACTTCTGCCACATCGCCTTCAGAGAAAAGATTCGACACGCCCGGACATTCCATCGCCGGAAACGCATAATTTACGCAGTTGCGGAAAAAAAGGCCGTTGATGGATTCCGCGAGCAGGCAGCTCAAGCCGAGGTTCTTCAGCGAGCGCGACGCCGGCCGGCTCGAGCCCATGCCGAAATTCTTGCCGCCGATAATGATGTCGCCGGGCTTCACTTCATCGACCCAGCCCGGACGATTGGCCTTGAAGATCAGCTTCACCTGCTCGACCTGGCTCAGATAGATCGAGCCGCTCGGCAGGATCAGGTCGGTGTTGATATTGGCTGGAAATTTCCAGACTCTTGCTGAGAACTTCATACTAATTCCAAATAACCGCCGATAACCGCGGTTAACATTCAGTTTAGAAACTCGCGCGGATCGGTGATGACGCCGCGAATAGCAGACGCCGCAACAGTCGCCGGCGAACCCATGAAGATACGCGCGCTGGCTTCGCCCATGCGGCCTTTGAAATTGCGCGTCGAAGCGGTGATGCACGTTTCGTTGGCGCCGAGGATACCCATGTGGGTGCCGCCGCAAGCACCGCAGGTCGATGCCGTCACCACGGCGCCGGCGTTGACGAGCGTGGTGATGATGCCGGCTTCGCTGGCGGCGCGGTATACCGACTGCGAGGCGGGCGTAACGATAAAGCGCACGCGCGGATCGACACGCCGGCCGCGCACGACCTCCGCCGCCAGCGCGAGATCTTCCAGGGTGCCGTTCGCGCACGAGCCGACGAAAGCCTGGTCGATGCGCGTGCCCGCCGCGGCCGCCACCGGCTGCGAGTTTTCGATCACGCTGTCGGGAAACGCGACGAGCGGCTGCAGGTCGGCGAGTTCGAATTTGCGCACGGCCTGATAGGTCGCATCGGCATCAGCATATACGCATTCGAATTCTTCCTTGGTACGCGCGCGCAGCCAGTCATTCATCACTTCGTCGGCATCGAAAATGGAAAAGTCCGCGGAGAGCTCGGTCGACATCGTGGTCAGCGTTTTGCGCGCGCTGATGGAAAGATCGGCCAGCGCGGGGCCGCCGTACTCGATGTTCGTATTCGTGTGGTCACCGTACTTGCCGGCAATCTGCAGGAACGCGTCTTTCATAGTGACGCCCTTGGCGAGCTTGCCCGAGAGTTCGTAGCGTATCGTTTCGCCAACGATAAACCACGTCTCGCCCATTGTTGCCGCGTAGACGACATCCGGTATGCCGACGCCTCGCGCAAGGCAGTTGAACACACCCGCACTGCCGGTATGCGAGTCGCTGCATACGAGCAATGAACCCGGCAGCGCGTAGCCGAAGTCCGCCACCAGCTGGTGACTGATACCCTGGTCGTAGCCGATGTCGTGAAAGCGCTTGATGCCGAATTGCTCGACGAATTGGCGCGCAGTCTGGTGGGAGGCGGCACCCGCCTTGTCCGGCGTCGGCGCGCGATGATCGAGCACGACGATGACGCGCTCGGGGTGATCGAGGCGCTTCACCTTGCGCCAGCGGCCGGGGGCAAACATCGTATCGACGAGCACGACGGTATCCACACCCACCGTCACCATGTCACCGGGGCTGACTTTGGCGCGGCCGGTCTTCTTCGCCAGGATTTTTTCGGTGAGCGTCATGCCCATGGCACTGTTCCGGAGCGAAAGCTACGTCGGGGGGAGGGAGGGAAATTGTAATCTATTTGTGCGTGTGCCCGCTGTTTGCCAGACGCAGGACCAAAACCTGCAGTGCAAACGCTAGAAACGCCGAAAAAGTTTTTCGATCGAGCGCAGATAAGGCAGGCGCGGCGGAGCGAAGAGCCAACCCGCGGCGACGCCAACTGCATCCGCTGCCATGTCCGCGACTTCGAATGACCGGTAGCCGGTCCAGCGCTGAACGAATTCCAGGCCCACGCCGAGGGCGATAAAGCCGGCCGCGCTTTGCACGCGGCGAGCCGGCTGCTCATACAGATTCGCGAACCACGACATCAACGCGGCATACGCAAATACGTGCCCGAACTTGTCGCCCTCCTCGACGGGTATCTCGACGGGATGAGGTGTGAGCGAAAGATAAACGACGAGCAGCACCAATGCCCAGCCCGCTGCCAGCCAGTAGCGGCGAAATAACAGCGCTGCGTCAGAGGGCGGGCCTGGAGGCGACGTCAAGCAGATCCGTCAATGCGATTAAATACCGTGGCCTCATTGTACGCGCCGGCACCGGGCAAGGTTGGCGGGAATTGCCGGGCTGGCGGCTGCGCGCCGGCAAAATATGTCTGGCGCGCGCATTATCGACAATTTGAAGTCCTGGACGTTCGCGTGACCGGCGCCACGGCGCGATTCTCCGTCAACGATTTGAGGAAAGCCACGACATCGTCGATTTCCTGCGCCGACAGGTCCAGGGGCTTCAGCAGTTTGTCGACGGGCAGGGTCTGCGGCACGCCATCGCTATCGTATAAATGCGCCTGGTGCAGCAGACCGGGGTCCATGGCCGAATAATGCCTGACGACATCGCCCAGCGTGGCGAGATGGCCGTTGTGCATGTACGGCGCGGTCACCGCGACGTTGCGCAGCGAAGGGATTCGGAACTGCTCATAGTTTTGCGGGCCGAGCGCCACATGGCGGGTTGCTACGGCGCTCGCGCGAACCGCATTGTCGTTGTACGGACCCGCCAGATTGAAGCGACTCGCCTGCAGCATCTTGATGCCCTGGTAACGCCCCCAGTCGACGCTGCCCAGCTTGCGCAACACCGGAATACCGATCTCGTGAAATTCGCCGTTGGTGAAATTCGGCCCGAAGTGACACAGGCTGCACCCGCCCTTGCCGATGAAAATACGCAGCCCGCGTTGCGCGTCCGGCGGATAGCGCGCCGCGGCACCGCGGTCGCCGCGCGCGAGCGCATCGCGAAAATCGTCGAACGATGTGCGTCCGCTGACGAGCGTTTCCTGATAAGCCGCCAGCGCCTTGGCCACATTGACGAGCACTGCTTCGTCATCTTCAGGCGCCGGTGCGCCGCCAAAGGCCCGTCGATAGCTGCAGCGCAGTTCGCTATCGCCGCGCAGCAGCCCGGCGATGTGGCGCTCGCCGGCCGCCAGCTCGCGGGCGTCGAGCAGCGGCCGCATGCTTTGCGCCCACAAGCTGTCATTCGCACCGTCCCAGCCGAACCAGCGGTTGTAGCGCACATTAAGAAGGCTCGGCGTGTTGCGGTCGACTTCTTCCAGCCCCATGCCGAGCTTGCGGCCATCGGCGAAGTTTTTTTCCGGGAAGTGGCAACTCGCGCACGACAGGCCGGCGCCGGCCGCGAGGCGCTGCTCGAAGAACAGCCGCTCGCCAAGCGCGATCGCATCGCGCCGGCCCGACGCCCGGTTGCTCGGGTCGCGTCCCCACGGCGGCGGCCACGGCCCGTGCTGCAGAATGCGGCGAAGCTCGGCCGGCGTGAAATCCAGCAACCGCGGGTCTGCGCCTGCCGGCGCGGGCCGCCAGGTCATGCATGCCGCAACCAAGCACGCGGCGAGAAAAATCCCTCGCACAATCACTCGAGCACCAGGCTGCTCGCCAGCCGCTCAGTGCCGCCCGCGCTGTCGATGTCGAAAGTCAGCTCCCAGCGTCCGGGCATATGGAACATCAAACCTTCGGCGCGGAAGCGCGCGGCAGTTGCAGCTGCCGCGGATGACAAGCGCAGCACTGTCGGCCTGTAGTTCATGCCGTGCGCATGCTCCGGCATGGACGCGTCGACGACGACGCTCCGCACTCCCGGCGCCTGGTCTTTGACGCAAATAACCAGCTCGATCGCAAATTGCCGGCCGACGGTTATTCTGGCCGGCTGCGTGCGATACGCAAGCCGGTAATCCCGCGCATCGAGGATTTGCGCGCCCCGCAATTCGGCGCCGCACGCCGCCGCTGCGCATGTCTGCGCGCAGCTCATCGCAACGAGCGTCAATAGGGTCGCAAGTGGGCACCGCCTCCCGCCGTGCCGCACGAACGTCACAAGCCCAGAATGCGTCCGATTTCCGCGACGTACTGGCCGGTCTGGACGCTGTCGGCGACCGCCTCGTCTTTCAGCCGCTCGAACAGGCCGTGCATGTCCTGCAGGCCTTCGCTCACCCAATGCGCGCGGCGCGCCGGCGAGTTGAGCACGTTCTTCAGGGTCTCGACTTCATCGCGCAAACGCTGCACGTCGGACGAATTGTCGGTGACTTTCTGCAAGTCTTTCTCGAGCGCTGCGACGAGCTTCGCCGCCGCGTCAAAATTCACTTCGTGCCTGGCGCTGTCTTTTTCGATGGTCACGGCAACCTCATTGTTGATACTCCGCAACAGCATAGCGCCAAACAGCCCGCGCGAATATCGCCAGCGCAAAAAGGGTGGTGCGCGATTTTTTCCGGCGCGCGACACCGCCGGCGCAGTCTCATAGTACTATCCATCTTCAGGCTTGCACAATTAGGCCCGGCCACAAATCAATGCGGGGGGGAGAACGCTCATGAAAACGAATCCTGTCTTAGGCGCAATACTGGCAACTCTGACAATCGCGCTGCTTGGCGCCTGCGGGTCGCCGCTGGCCCAGCCGCGCGGTCCGCGCGACGTCGCGCACATCTATTCGGGCGATGTCGTGTCATACAACTCGCAGGGCTCCAGATCCCGTGTGCAGGTAATCAATATCGACGGCAGGCCGATTGAGAATGGCTACGGTCCGCTCGAAATTCCGCCTGGCAACCATACTATCAATCTCAACTGCGACGGCGCTCCCCAGGCGCTCGACCTGATTGTCGCCCAAGGCGAGATCTATCGATTCGTGGAGCGCACGACGGCCGGCGTGAAGGGATGCGTCGCACGCCTGTCGCGCGTACGCAGAGCCAACCCTTAGTCCTGGTTTTAACCGATCCCAAGTTTTCACCCGCAGGCAGCCCATGGCAGATGAATATCAACCGCTGGTCAATCCGCCCTCTCAGCGCAAAGAACCGGCGATCTGGTTTGCGTTTCATCGCGGTGAACTGCTAGTTGCGAACGTCGATGGCCAAACGCAGTTGCCGCGCGGACGCGATATTTCGGACTTCGGAATAAAAGCGGTGCGCAGCCTCTACCTCGGCACCTATAGCGGGGAGCACTGCTACGTTGCCGAACTCGAGCACGCCAACGACCTGCCGCATGGCCATGCGATGCAGGGACTGCGCGCGATTTTCGGGATGGTCGAGGAACCGCTCGCGGTGCTCGCCGGGCGCGCATTTCAGATTATGGAGTGGGACCGCAACCACCAGTTCTGCAGCCGCTGCGGCACGCCGACCGTGGCGCGCACGGAAGAGCGCGCGCGCGCCTGCCCCCAATGCCGCTTTACCGTCTATCCGCCGGTATCGCCGGCGATCATGATCCTGATCAAGCGCGGCCGCGAAGTGCTGCTCGGACGCAAAAAGGAATGGGCGCCCGGACGTTACAGCGCGCTCGCCGGCTTCGTCGAGCCCGGCGAAATGCTCGAAGACACGGTGCGGCGCGAGACCCGCGAAGAAGTCGGCGTCGAAGTCGAGAACATCCGCTACTTCGGCAGCCAGCCGTGGCCGTTCCCCCACTCGCTGATGGTCGCGTTTATCGCGGACTATGCGGGCGGCGAGATCCGGCCGGACGGCGTCGAAATCGAGGAGGCGCGTTTTTTTGACGCCGAACAATTGCCGCAATTGCCGCCCAGCATCAGTATTTCGCGGCGTTTGATTACCACCGTGTGCGCGAAACTCGCGCGCGGCGAAGAAGTCTGACGGCCCGACGCGTTACGCCGCTTCAGCAGCTTCCAGTTTCTGCCACAAGCATGCGCCGCGGCTCGCCTTGTCGATCTCGGCAAGCTGCATTGCGTGCTCGGCGAGTTCTTCGCTGCTGGCGGCCAGCAAGACCAGCTCCAGCTTGCCGGTGGCGCGGCGCGTCGCGGCCTGCGCTTGCGGCGTCGGCGCAGCATCTATCATCAGGCTCTCCTGGCCGCGCGTCATCGCCAGATAAACTTCGGCGAGCAGGTTGGCGTCCAGCAACGCGCCATGCAGCGTGCGCGCGGAATTGTCTATCTGGTATCGCTCGCACAACGCATTGAGATTGTTTTTCTTGCCGGGATTCAGGTCGCGCGCCATGCGCAGCGTGTCGACGATCGAGGCGCAATGCTCCGCAACCGGCTTCAAATCGAGCAATCCGAATTCCGCGTCGAGAAACGCGCAGTCGAAGGCGGCGTTGTGAATGATGAGTTCAGCGTCGGCGACGAATTCGATCAGCTCTTTCACGATGTCGCCGAACTTCGGCTTGTCGCGCAAAAATTCTTCCGTCAGCCCGTGGACCTCGAGCGCACCTTCCTCACTGGCGCGCCCCGGATTGACGTAACGGTGGAAATGATTACCCGTCGGCCGCCGGTCGACGATCTCGACCGCCGCTATTTCGAGAATACGGTGGCCGAGCTTGGGATCAAGTCCGGTAGTTTCGGTATCGAGTATGATCTGCCGCATAATTTACGCCGGCCGACTCACGCGCGCAGCGCGACAGATTCCACGCCTTTGTTCGCCAGCCCGTCGGCGCGTTCGTTGCCGTCGTGTCCCGCATGGCCCTTCACCCACAGCCACTCGATGTCATGACCGCGGGCCAACTCGTCGAGCTGGCGCCATAAGTCTTCGTTCTTGACCGGCTTCTTATCGGCGGTCTTCCAGCCGCGCTTTTTCCACGCGTGTATCCACTCGGTGATGCCGAGCTGCACATACTTGGAATCGGTATGCAGCCTGACGCGACACTTGCGGTTCAACGCTTCGAGTGCGCGGATCACCGCGGTCAGTTCCATGCGGTTATTGGTCGTATGTTCTTCGCCGCCGCATAATTCGCGCGTGCGGTCGCCGTATTGCAGCAGCACCCCCCACCCGCCGATGCCGGGGTTACCCTTGCACGCGCCGTCGGTATAAACGTCGACCTCGCCACAGCTCATGAATCGACGCGCATCTAGGTTCGCATCCGCGTGGCTGCGCGCGCGGCGGCCGCCGTGTCGTTGTCCTGCGTTTTGGGCACCACTGACAGGTTGGGCCGGCGCACCGCTTCCTCGCGCCACTTCGGCAGAATGACACGCATCGCGCGCACGCGCTTCACGACATGCAGAAAATAAACGCCGCCGGCGATCGGCCACCAGCGGTCGCCGGCCGCTTCCATGAAGCGAAAGCGCTGTATCCATTTGTCCTGCACGAATGGCGGCACATAGCAGCCCATTTTGCCCGCGGTGACCTCGAGTTCGAGCAGCGCGAGCCAGTCCTTGAGCCGCGGCAGCGTGATGAACTGGGCGTCCCACGGGTAAACGTCAGGCGCGCGATTCGCCAGGCGGCGCAGGCCCCACAGGCTCCACGGATTGAAACATGCGATCACCGCGTGGCCCTCGGGCATCAGCACGCGTTGCACCTCGCGCAGTATCTGATGCGGATTGACGCTGAACTCAAGCACGTGCGGCAGCACCAGCAAATCGACACTGTTGCTGGCGATCGGGAGATCGCGAAAGCGCGCGCGCAAGCCCGCGGGCGCGGCGCGCGCGACGCGACACTTGAACGGGATACGGCTCGCACGCAGAAAGTCGTGCTCGGGCAAGCCGAGTTGCAGCGCGTTATACCCGAACAAGTCGGCGACGGTTTCATCGACGTACTTGAGCTCGCACTCGAGCAGGTAGCGGCCGAGCGGCGTCGTCAGCCAGGCGGCCGGGGTCTGCATATCGGGAATCGTTGACATGCCTGCAGTTTAAAACAAAGATACGGGCTCTGCACAAACTGAACAGGCGGCCTGCCATGAATGATTTAAGCGTTTACCCCGTGCGCGCGTTTCAGGACAACTACGTGTGGACGTTGCGCCGCGGCCCTTATGCCGCCGTCGTCGATCCCGGCGAGGCGCCGCCCGTGCTGTATTACCTGCGCACGCAAAAACTGCAGCTCACCGCCATCCTCAACACGCACCACCATGCCGATCATGTCGGCGGAAACGCGCAGCTGCTCGAGCAATACAAGGTGCCCGTGTATGGCCCGTACGATGAGCGCATCCCGACCGTCAGCAACCGCGTGCGCGAGGGCGACCGCTTTACGCTGCCGGAGTTCGACATCGAGTTCGAGGTGTTCGAAATCCCGGCGCACACCCGCAGCCACATCGCGTTTTACGGCGACGGCATGCTGTACTGCGGCGACACGCTGTTCGCCTGCGGCTGCGGCCGCCTGTTCGAGGGCACGCCGGCGCAGATGCATGCATCGCTCGCCAAGCTCGCCTCGCTGCCGGCGGCGACGCGCGTCTACTGCGGACATGAATATACGCTCGCCAACATCAAATTCGGCAAGGCCGTCGAGGCGGGCAACGCCGAACTCGCAAAATGGGAGCAGACCGCCGCTGCCCAGCGCGCCAAAGACGAGCCGACGCTGCCGTCAACACTTGCCCAGGAATTGCGTGCCAATCCTTTCATGCGCTGCGACCAGCCCGAAGTCATTGCGACCGCGAGCACACACGCCGGCAGGCCCCTGACCGACCCCGTCAGCGTGCTGGGCGAACTGCGCGAGTGGAAAAACAAGTTTTAGTGCTTCAAATCACTCGCTTAGCATTGATTTTCCGCAGGAATTTACCTTGACTCGTGAGTGGGGGGTTAGGTAACATGGCCGCGTTCAATCGAGACCAGATGGCCACCTGATGCAGCCTCGAATCAGCGCTTTATTGTTTGCCGCCGGACTCTTGGTCCTCACCAATTCACCGCTGTCGTTCGCCGCTGACGCACCGCCCGGCGAGCCGCTCGTACTCAAGCAATCCGCGCTCGACGCCGCCCCCGCGGAGCGCGCCACACCCGCCGTCGCCGATGGCCTGCCGGCGGAACCGTCGGCGACTATCACGCCACCGCCCGCCGCCGCTCTCCCGCCCCTGATGGATTTGACGAAAGCGCCGACCAGCGTGTGGCAGCGCATTCGCAACGGCTTCGGCCTGCCGGACATGACGAGCCCCCTCGTGCGCGACCAGGAGGAATGGTTTTCGCGCCGGCCCGAGTACATCGCGCGCACGGTCGCGCGCAGCAGCCGTTATCTCTATTACATCGTGGAGCAGGTCGAAAAACGCGGCATGCCGAGCGAAATTGCCCTGTTGCCCATTATCGAGAGCGCGTATAACCCGGTCGCCTATTCGCGCGCGCACGCCTCGGGCATCTGGCAGTTCATCCCGTCGACCGGCAAGTCGTACGGCCTGCACCAGAATTTCTGGTACGACGGCCGGCGCGACGTGATGGCGGCGACCAATGCAGCGCTCGACTACCTCGCGAAGCTCTACGAAATGTTCGGCAGCTGGGACCTGGCGCTCGCGTCGTACAACTGGGGTGAAGGCGCGGTGTCGCGTGCAATCTCGAAGAATGCGGCCAGGGGCCTCGCCACCGATTACCAAAGCCTGAACATGCCGAACGAGACGCGCAATTACATGCCCAAGCTGCAGGCGGTCAAGAACATCATCGCCAATCCCGGGCAGTACGGCATCGAGCTCGCGGAAGTACCCAATCAGCCGTATTTCGTCGCCGTCACGACGACCAGACATATCGACGTAAAACTCGCCGCCAAGTTTGCCGACATGCCGCTCGAAGAATTCGTGTCGCTCAACCCGGGCAACAGCCGGGCGGTGATCAAGGCCGACGGCGAGCGCTCGCTGCTGTTCCCCGCCGACAAAGCCGATACCTTTCGCCTTAACATGCAGGCCAGCGATCAGCCGCTGGTGTCATGGCAGGCTTACAAACTGAAACCGGGCGAAACCATCGATCGCATCGCGGCCCGTTACGGCATGAACGGCACCCAACTCAAACAAGTCAACGGCATCACCGGCAAGCGCGGCATCGCCGCCGGCTCGACGCTGTTGGTGCCCTCGGGCGGCAGCGCGACGCCGTACCTGCCCGACCTGCCGGCGCCGGCGGTGGCCGCCGGCAAAGCGCCGAGAAAATCCGCGAAATACGCCGCGCGCAAAGGCGGCGCCTCGAAAGTCGCGCAAAAGCCGGGGCGCCGGCACACGCTGGCGAAAAAACCGGGCGCTGCCGGGAAAAGCGTCGCCGGCCATAGCACGAAGAAAATCGTGCTCGCGCAAAAACCGCGCTAGCCCGGGCAGCAGCCTCTCACCGCGACGGTAGCGTGCCGCGCCAGCCCTGCGGTATCGCCGACAATAGTTTCTTCGTGTAAGGATGCTGCGGGCGCAGGTAAATCTCGTCGGCGCCTGCAATTTCGACGACCTCTCCCTCGTTCATCACCATGATCTGGTCCGCCATGTACTTGACGACGGCCAGGTCGTGCGAAATGAAGATGTAGCTCATGCCGAGCTCGTCCTGCAGGTCCTGCAGCAGATTCAGCACCTGCGCCTGAACCGAAGCATCCAGCGCCGACACCGATTCATCACAGATCAGAACGTCCGGCCGCAGCGTAAGGCAGCGCGCGATAGCAATGCGCTGGCGCTGCCCGCCCGAAAATTCATGCGGATATTTGGCGAACGACGACTCCGGCAACCCCACCTTGCCGAGCAGTTCGAATGCCATCTCGCGACGTTGGTCGTCGTCTGCGCCTATGCTATGTATCTGCAGCGGCTCCATCAGGATATGGCCGATGGCAAAGCGCGGATTCAGCGACGCGTACGGGTTCTGGAACACGATCTGGATGCGGCGCTTGTACTCGAGCATTTCCTGTTGCGGCACGGTGAACAGGTCCCGGCCGCCGAACAGAACCTGGCCACTTGCTTCATCGTAAAGACGCAGCAGCGTAAGCGCCACCGTCGTCTTGCCCGACCCCGATTCACCGACGACGCCGAGCGTCTTGCCGCGGGCGAGCTTGAACGAAACATCTTTGACGGCGGAAAATGTTTTCCTGCCGAAGAGGCCGGTGCGCGTGTGGAAATTTTTGTTGAGATGCCGTACCTCGAGCACGATGGGTTCGTCCCCGCGCAGACCGCGGCTGCGCTGCGGCGCATCGGCGCCGGCGACAGCGGCCCCGCCGAGAAAATCATCGATCACAGGCAGGCGCTGCAGCCGCCGGGTCATTTGTGGCCGGCACAACAGCAGCGCGCGCGTATACGCGTCGCGCGGGCTCTCGAAAATCTGCCTGGCGTCGCCCTGCTCCCGGATTTCGCCGTCGCGCATGACGACGACGCGGTCGGCGATTTCGCCCACGACCGCAAGGTCATGCGTGATGAAAAGCACCGACATCTGCCGGCGCTTCTGCAGAGCGGCGATAAGGTCGAGGATCTGTTTCTGGACCGTCACGTCGAGCGCGGTCGTCGGCTCGTCGGCAATCAACAGCGCCGGCTCGCAAGCGATCGCCATCGCTATCATCACCCGCTGCTGCTGGCCGCCCGATAGCTGGAAAGGATAGGCATCGATGCGGGACGCAGGCTCCGGAATGCCGACTTCTTGCAGCAGCGCGATCGCGCGCGCCCGCGCCGCGCGCCTGTTGAGGCCGAGATGTTTGCGCACCACTTCCGCGAGCTGAAAGCCGACCGTAAACACCGGATTCAGGGAACTCATCGGTTCCTGGAAAATCATCGAAATAGCGGCGCCCCGCAACTTGCGCATTTCGCGCGGCGCCAAGGCCAGCAGGTCACGGCCGCGGAACAACACCTCGCTGCCGGCGTGCACGCGCGCGTTTTCTTTCGGCAGAAGGCCCAGCACCGCCAGCGCAGTGACGGATTTGCCGCTGCCGGATTCGCCGACCAGCGCGACTGTCGTATTGACGGGGACATCGAAGCTGACCCCCCTCACGGCGGCAAGGGCGGTCTCGCGGTCGACGCGAAAATCCACGCGCAGATCGCGCACGCTCAATAGCGGCTGATGGTCTGTCATTTCGCTCATTTCAGGCGCGGGTCGAGCGCATCGCGCAACGCGTCCGTGAACAGACTGAACGCGGTGACCAGCGTCGCCATCGCCAGCGTCGCCGCGGCGAGCTGCCACCATTTGCCGAGGATGAGCTCGTTTTGCGCTTCGTTGAGCATGCTGCCCCACGACACGGTGTCGACGCCCACGCCGAAGCCCAGAAAACTCAGGATCACCTCCGATTTTATGAAAAGCACCACGTGCAACGAAAGCTGCACGAGAATGACGTGGCTCACGTTCGGCAAAATGTGCACGAACATGCGGCGCAGATGGGAAGCGCCGATTGCGTCGGCGGCCTGGATGTATTCGCGCGCCTTGTGCTTGAGATACTCGGCGCGCACCAGCCGGAATATCCCCGGCCATCCGGTCAATCCCAGTATGAGCACCACCGTCAGCGTGCCTTTTTGATTAAGCACGGCCGCGATGGCAAGTATCAGCAAGAGATAGGGCACAGACGTGAAGACGTTGTAAAACCAGTTGAAGAAATCGTCGAGCGCGCGTCCGTAGTAGCCTGCGAAAGCGCCGGACACGGTGCCGATCAATGTCGCCAGCACGGCAGCAGCGAGCCCGACGAATAGCGACGTCTGAGTGCCTTTGATTGCTTTCTTCAGTACGTCGCGGCCCCATTTGTCGCCGCCGAACAGAAGCGTACGCGATTTTACGGTGATGCGCTCTGCGGCGCCTGGCGTCTGCCTGATTTCGTTCAGCGCGTCCGCCAGCGGATCGGCAATAGACGGAACTGCCGTCGGGTCGCCGCCCGCCGCGGGGGCTTCCGTTTGTCCGCCTGCTTGCGCGGCCGCGTCCTGCCCGCCGGTGAATACGGGTGGCGCGTAATTAACGCCGGCTTCCACGGACCAATCGCCGGCAACGAGCCCCAGGCCCGAGGCAATCATCAACGCGATGAAAAATATGACGATCGCCAAAGCGACCATGCCCACCCGATCGCGCTTGAGGCGGCGCCATGCGAGCGTCCACACGCCGGCCGATTCTGCGTGCCGCGGACCGACGCCGGCAAAAACCGCGGCCGTCATTTAAGTTGCACGCGCGGATCTGCCGCCCGGTACAGCAGGTCGGCGAGGAGGTTGACGAGCATGGTGGCTATCGCAACGTAGACTGTCACGGCTTTGATGACCGGGAAGTCGCTGCGCTCCACGGCGAGAATAACTTCACGGCCGATGCCGGGAATCGAAAAGAATCGCTCGATCAGGAAGGCGCCCACCAGCAGGCCCGGCAGCTGGATCATGACGTTGGTGATGATAGGTATGGCCGCGTTGCGCAGCACGTGCACCCACATCACGCGCGATTCGCTCATCCCTTTGGCGCGTGCCGTGCGTACGTAGTCCTGGTTAATCTCGTCGAGAAAAAAACTGCGGTACAGCCGCGTGTCGGGCGCGACCGAAACGATAACGCCGACGATGATAGGCAGCAGGCTGAACCTGAGCAGGTTCTCGGCCAGGCCATTGCCCCAGCCCTGCACCGGGAACCAGCCGAGCTGATAGGCGAAGAAGTACTGCAGCACAATGATGTAGACGAGGATACTGACCGACTGACCGACCGTGCAGCCGATCATGACCAAACGGTCGGTGAGCGATCCGCGCATGTACGCAACCAGCATCGCCGCCGCCATCGCCAGTATCGTCTCGATAACCAGCAACGGCAGCAGCACCGTGAGCGACGGGCCCAGCCGCGCGGTGAATATTTCCGACACGCGCTCGTTGGTGGCCCAACTCACGCCAAAATCGCCGCTGACGATTTGTTTGATGAAAATCCACAGTTGCACGTAATACGGCTGGTCGACCCCGAGCTGGCGCCGGATGTTTTCGATCTGCTCCGGATTCGAAATCTTGCCCGCGAGCAGATACGCCGGATCGCCGCCGACCCAGTTGAACAGGCCGAAGACCAGCAGTACGACGCCGAGCAGCGTCGGCACCATTTGCCACAGGCGGCGGATTATGTAGGCAGGCATGCGCGCGTTCGTCTGTCCGTCAGTTCGTGCGCCGGGGAGCAAGATCCATGTACAGCCATTCGGCGTGCAGCACGGGGTGCTTCTTGAAGCCGATGACGTTTGGATGCACCAGAACGTTGCGATAGCGGCTGTCCCACAGCCGCCAGGCGGTGTCGACCTCCATCTGGCGCGTCATCTCGTGATACAGCCGGTCGCGCTCGGCGCCGTCGGGCAGCAGTTTCGATTGCTCATACAGCCGGTCGAACTGTGGCGATTGGTAGCAGGAGCCATTGCTCTGGCCAGTATGCGGCCCGTAGAGGAGCTGCATGAAATTATCGCCATCCGGATAGTCGGCAATCCACGCGGAGCCGCGCATCATGAGACGGCATTGTTTGTCGAGCTTGATGAGCTCGGCAAAGCGCTCCTTGCGAAAATCCACACGCACCCCGATCGCGTCGAGCGAGCGCTTGAAGAGTTCATCGAGCTGACGGTCGCGCTCGCGCGGTGTCGACCAGTACTGCACCAGCAGCGGTTTACCGTCGGGCAGCACCCTGTAGCCGTCAGGGCCCTTGCGGTAGCCGAAGCGGTCCAGCAATGCGTTGGCCGTGCGTGGATCATATTGGATGCTGCTGCGATATTGCGGGTCGTGGCCGGCCACGCCGGCCGGTATCGGATATTCAGCCCGCACCGCCTGGCCTTTGCGGATTACGCGAATATGATCGTCCATGCGGTAGGCCATGGCGATGGCGCGCCGTAGCGCGATCTTTTCCTTGCCAAAGCCGCCGAGCGGGTTCAGCTCGCCGCCGATTTTTTCCTGCGTATTGAAATGCATGTAGGTAATTTCCGGATCGACGCTGCGCATGAGCCGTATGCCGCGCCGCGCGAACTCCGGCTTGAGCATACCGTCGTCGGTCATAAACTTTGGCGCGACTTCCTCGAGCTGATATTCCATGTCGGTTTCAGCGCGCTCGAACGCGAGCCAGCGGCTCTGCGTTTCCTCCATGATGCTGGCCTCGATCGTGCCGATCAGCGGCAGCCGCTTGCCTTTCATGCGGGCTACGATTTCCGGGTCCAGCGGGTCGTCGCCCGCCACAAAATCCCAGGTCAATCCACGGTAGCCCGGGTTCGCTTCGAGAATTATCTTCGACGAGCGCACGTACTTCTTCAGCAGGTAGGGGCCGGTGCCGACCGGATGCGAATTCGTATCATCGCCGTACTTGTCGATTGCTTCGCGCGCGACCGCGCCGGCCAGCGAGAACGCCATGAGGTGCGAAAAATTGAGATCCGGTTGCATGAGCCGGATGCGCAGCGTGTATCGATCGCGGATTTCCAGGCCCGGAATTCTCGCGTCGTAGTCGAAGCGTCCGCTTTTCTTCGCTTGCGCGGCGAGCGCGTCGAGCCCTGCGATCTTGCCTTCGAATATGAAGGCGTATGGCGAGCGGTTTTTCGGATCCAGAAAGCGTTTGATCGAATAGGCGTAGTCCTCCGCCGTGAGCTCGCGTTTTTTACCGGCGAACGCGGCGTCGTCCGCAAAATAAATGCCTTTCTTTAACCTGAATGTGTAGCTTTTACCGCCATCGGCAATCTCGGGCAGCGTTTCGGCGACGTTCGGCACCAGCTTCGCCGGCCGCGCCAGATAGTCGTAGGTCAGCAGCGGTTCGAATATCGATTCGATGATGGTGCTCGAATAGTGATCCGACACCTTGACCGGATCGAAACCGGTTTCGGCCACCTGAAAGGTGAAACGCAATACCTTCGAAAGGTCGGCGCCGTGCGCGGCGGTGAACACACCGCAGATCAGCAGGAACTGCGCACAACGCCGCCACGGACCGCCATTCATCTTTGTTTCCAGCTCTCGAATTCGAGCAGTCTATATTAACTGCGCAATGGCCGTTGCGCCTCGAACGCCCGCGTCGACGCGCGGGCGATAATCGTGACGGACAGCGGCTCTTTCGCTAAACTCGCGCCATGCCCGTAAAAATGAACTTCCGGCTGATCTGCACGTTTTCAGCCGCGCTCGCGGCGTGCGCGTTTCCTGTTGCAGCCCTTGCGGTCCATGCGCTCTCGCTAGGCAGCACGCCGAAATATCCGGCGGGCTTTCAGAACTTCGAATGGGCGAATCCGCAGGCACCCAGGGGCGGCGAAATCAGCCTGGTGCCGCCGCTGCGCATCACGAATTTCGATAAGTACAATCCGTTCACGCTCAAGGGCACGGCGGCGCCCGGCATCTCGAGCCTCATGTTCGAAAGCCTGCTCACCGGCACCATGGATGAGCCGACTACCGCTTACGGACTTCTCGCGCAGGACGTCGAGGTCGGGGCCGATAAACTGTCCGCGACGTTCACCTTGAACCCGCTCGCCCGCTTTCACGACGGCACGCCGGTAATGGCGATCGACGTGAAGTACAGCTTCGACACGCTGATCAGCAAACAGGCGGCGCCGCAGTACCGCGTGGCTTTCGGCGACGTCTCGAAGGTATCGGTCACAGCGCCGCGCAGCGTGCGCTTCGAATTCAAGCGCGCAAGCCTCGAGCTGCCGCTGCTGGTGGGCAGCATTCCGGTATTCAGCCGCGCATGGGGCGGCGGCAAGCCGTTCGACCAGGTGGTGATGGATTATCCGATCGGCAGCGGTCCATACAAGATAGGCAAGGTCAACTTCGGCCGCGACATCACCTTTCAACGCGATCCCGATTACTGGGCGCGCGACCTGAACGTGCGGCGCGGGCTCTACAATTTCGACCGCGTCACCTATAAGATCTACAAGGACAATACCGCGCAGACGGAAGCATTCAAAGCCGGCGAGTTCGACTATATCGAGGTCTTCGGCGCACGCCTGTGGGCGCGCACCTTTACCGGCAAAAAATTCGATTCGGGCGAGCTCATCAAGAAAGAACTGCCGGCCAAGAACGCCGGAGACTTTCAGGCTTTCCTGATCAATACGCGCCGCGAGAAGTTCAAGGACCCGCGCGTGCGCCAGGCGCTGGGGCTCGCGTTCGATTTCGAGTGGCTCAACCGGCAGCTCTTCTACAACACTTACACGCGCGTGCGCGGCTATTTCAACGCGAGCGATTTTGAAGCAAAAGGAATGCCCGGCGAGGACGAGCTGGCGGTACTGAAACCGCTGCGCGGGAAGCTGCCGGAAAAAATATTCACCGAGGAGGTCCCGTTGCCGCCGTCCTCCGCGGCGCCCGGCAGCCTGCGCGCGAATCTCCTGAAAGCGAAACAACTGCTGGCCGAAGCGGGGTGGACGTACAAGAATGACGCTCTGCGCAACGCAAAGGGCGAAGCTTTTACAATCGAATACCTCTCCGGCGACAGTCGCGGCGAAATCGTGACCGCGCCTTACGCGCGCGCGCTGTCGAAGCTCGGCATAGAACTTGTTTTCCGCCGCGCGGATTTCGCGTTAATTCAGAAACGCCTGGACGTGTTCGATTTCGATTTCTTCACCGTGCGCGTTCCGGGCAGCGAATGGCCCGGCGCCGAGTTGCAAGACCGCCTCGGCTCGAAATCCGCCGATACGGAAGGCTCGAACAATCTCATGGGCTTGCGCGACCCGGCTGTCGACTACCTCGTCAATCTGGCCGTCTCGTCGGCGACACGCACCGAGCATGTCGCGCGGCTGCGCGCGCTCGACCGCGTCTTGCGGCACGGCTATTACGTCGTCCCTCAGTATTACCGCAACGCGTCGCCTGTTTCCTACCGCTCCGGCAAGTTCGAGCAGCCCGCGGTTGCGCCGGATTATTTCCGGCCCGAGGATTGGGTCATCGAAACGTGGTGGAGCAAGCGCTAGGAGCGGCTCATGTGGTCATACATACTTAAACGGCTGCTCCTGATGATCCCGACGTTGTTCGGCATCCTGTTGATCACTTTCGCCATCATTCAATTCGTGCCGGGCGGGCCGGTCGAGCAGATGGTCGCGCAACTCAAAGGGCGCGACGCCGGCGGCGTGGGCGAAGGCCCTGCCGCCAGCCAGGGCGGCTACCGCGGCCGCCAAGGGGTGGACGCAGCGCGCGTCGAGGAGATCAAGAAGCTGTACGGTTTCGACAAGCCCGCGCATGAGCGTTTTCTGCAGATGCTGGGCCAGTTCGCGCGCTTCGATCTGGGCAAGAGCTTTTTTCAGAGCAAGGACGTGTGGCAGCTCGTCAAGGAAAAGCTGCCGGTCTCCATCAGCCTCGGCTTGTGGACGTTCTTGCTCACCTACCTGATCTCTGTGCCGCTCGGCATCGCCAAAGCAGTGCGCGCCGGGACTCCGTTCGACACCGTCACGACGTTCATTGTGCTGCTTGGTTACGCGATTCCGAGCTTCGTACTGGGCGTGGTCCTGCTGGTCTATTTCGCGGGTGGCACGTTCATGCAATGGTTTCCGCTGCGCGGCATCACGTCATCCAACTGGGAGGACCTCAGCACCTTCGCGAAAGTCACCGACTATCTGTGGCACATCGCGCTGCCTGTCACCGCCATGGTCGTGGGCGGCTTTGCCGTCATCACCATCATGACCAAGAATTCGGTGCTCGAGGAAATCCGCAAGCAGTACGTGCTGACTGCGCGCGCGAAGGGGCTCGCCGAGCGCGACGTCATGTGGCGGCACGTGTTCCGCAACTCGCTGATTCCGATCATGACCGGCTTCCCGGCCGCGTTCGTAGGCGCATTCTTCGGCAGTTCGCTGCTCATCGAGACGCTGTTCTCGCTCGACGGTTTGGGCCTGCTTTCGTATGAATCGGTAATTCGCCGCGATTACCCCGTCGTGTTCGGCACGCTCTACATGTTTACGATCATCGGCCTGCTGACAACACTGCTGCGCGATCTGAGCTACCTGTGGGTCGATCCGCGCGTCAAATACTTCGACTGAGCATGAGCTTGCCACTCGCCATCGTTACGCTCCCGCCGTCCGCTGCCGCGGACACCCCCCCGCGCGGCCTGAGTCCCGGCCTTCGCGCATGGCGGCGTTTTTGCAGCAACCGGCTGGGCTATTACAGCCTGCTCCTGTTCGCGGTCCTGTTCGGCCTGAGCCTGATCGCGGAGGTGCTGTCAAACGACAATCCGCTGGTGGTGCGCTATGACGGACATTGGTACTTCCCGGTCGTGCAGACGCTGCCCGAAACCATGTTTGGCGGAAATTTCCCCACGCCGACGGATTTCCTCGATCCCGACATTCGCGCCAATCTGGCCAAGCCGGGAAATTTCGCTCTCTACCCGCCGAATCCTTATCACTACAAGACCATCAACTACTTCGCAAAAAATCCGAACCCCTCGCGTCCCGATGCCGACAACTTTTTCGGCACGGACGACAAAGGGCGCGACATGCTGGCGCAACTCTTGTACGGCTTCCGCATCTCGGTCGTGTTCGCGCTGATCGTCACCGCGCTGTGCGCGGTCTTCGGCGTGCTGTACGGCGCAGTGCAGGGCTATTTCGCCGGCTGGACGGACATCGGCATGGAACGCTTCCACGAAATCTGGGGCGCGATGCCGACGCTCTACATGCTGATCATATTCTCGGCGCTGTTTTCGCCCAGCTTCTGGCTGCTGGTGATCCTGCTGTCGTTGTTCGGATGGATGGGAATCGCAAGCTACGTACGCGCGGAGTTTCTGAAAAACCGCACGCTCGACTATGTGCGCGCCGCGCGCGCGCTCGGCCAGAGCAACCGCAAGATCATGTTCCGGCATATTTTGCCCAACAGCCTGACCCCGGTGGTCACGCTGATTCCGTTCGAAATGGCGGCGGCGATCGGCTCACTGACCAGCCTCGACTTTCTTGGTTTGGGCGTGCCGCCCGGCACCCCCAGCCTCGGCGAGCTCCTTAATCAGGGCAAGGAGAATCTCGATGCGTGGTGGATCTCGATGTCGACTTTCGGCGTGCTGGTGATCATGCTGCTGTTGCTGATTCTCATCGGCGACGCATTGCGCGATGCGCTCGATCCACGCAAAGTCCTCGCGGGCGATACGCCATGAGCCTGCTCGAAGTGCAAGATCTCACGGTCGAGTTCGGCGCCAAGCGTGTCGTCGACCACGTGTCGTTCGCAGTCGAGGCAGGCGAAAAATTTGCGCTGGTCGGCGAGTCCGGCTCCGGAAAAACGGTTACAGCGCTTTCTCTGATGCGTCTCGTCGCGGACGCGCGTGTCGACGGCGAGATCACCTTCAACGGCAATAATGTCATGGCAATGCCGGAAGAGCCGCTGCGACAGATGCGCGGTCGCGACGTCGCGATGATCTTCCAGGAGCCGATGACGGCGCTCAACCCGATTTATTCCGTCGGCTGGCAAATCGTCGAAGCGATCCAGTTGCATGAGCCTTTGTCGAACCAGGCTGCACACGCGCGCGCAATAGAACTGTTGCAGCGCACCGGCGTGCCGGAACCCGAGCGGCGTTTTCACAGCTATCCGCATCAGCTGTCGGGCGGACAACGCCAGCGGGCGATGATCGCGATGGCGCTGGCGTGCCGCCCCAAGCTGCTGATCGCCGACGAGCCGACCACCGCGCTCGACGTGACGGTGCAGGCGCAGATCCTCGACCTGCTCGCTGAATTGCAGCGCGAGTTCGGCATGGCGGTGATCCTGATTACTCACGATCTGAATCTCGTCAGGCGCTTTGCCGGGCGCGTGGGCGTGATGCAAGGCGGCAAGCTGGTCGAAACCGGCACTACCGCTGCGATCTTCAGCGCGCCGCAGCATGAATACACGCGCTTGTTGCTCGCGAGCCGTCCGGCGCGCATTGCGGTGCCGCTTCCCCCAGACCCGCCCGTGCTGCTCGACGTCGACAAACTCAACTGCGTCTATCCCATCCGGCGCGGCTGGTTCGGGCACGACGATTTCTACGCAGTGCGCGACGCCAGCTTGACTCTCAAGCGCGGCGAGACTGTCGGCATCGTCGGTGAATCGGGTTCAGGCAAGACGACGCTCGGGCTCGCGGTCCTGCGCCTGCAAGCGGCCACCGGCGTCATCACCTTCGATGGCACGCGGCTGGACGGGCGGCCGCAGCGCGCGCTGCGGCCGCTGCGCAAGCGCATGCAGGTAGTGTTCCAGGACCCCTTCTCGTCCCTGTCGCCGCGGCTGACGATAGAACAGATCGTCGGCGAGGGACTCGAAGTGCATCACCCCGAACTGGATGACGACGCGCGGCGCAGACGCGTAATCGAGGGTCTGCAGGAAGTCGGGCTGGACGCGGGCATCCTGCAGCGTTATCCGCACGAATTTTCCGGGGGCCAGCGTCAGCGCATCGCGGTTGCGCGCGTCGCCGTATTGAAGCCCGATCTGCTGCTGCTCGATGAGCCGACGAGCTCGCTCGACGCAACAATACAGCGCCAGGTCCTGGCCCTGCTCTGCGACCTGCAGCAACGCCTGCACATGAGTTATCTGTTCATCAGCCACGATCTCGCGGTCATCCGCGCCGTTGCCCACCGCGTCATCGTCATGAAGGAAGGCCGCATCGTCGAGAGCGGCGAGACCGATACCGTGATGAACGCCCCCGCGCACGCGTACACGCGGGAACTGCTCGCCGCTGCATCGTTGTAACGATCAGTGCTGAAATCTCTCCAGAAACGCCGCGACGCCCGCCTGCTGCGCCGCCTTGAACGCGACACACAGATCCACGCGCTCTAGCGCTTGCGCAAGATTGCGCGGGCCGCCCTCGACGTTCACCATGCGGGGCCTGAAAAATGCGGCCATCCCGTCGCGGTCGGCGACGGTGCACAGTTCGGCCGTCCACGACGGAAAGCGGGCCGTAAACTCGCGCGGCAGCCGCGCTTCCAGTGCAGCATAGTTTGCCCGCATGAAATCGAAAGCCTGCCGGCGGGTCGCGTCGTTGGCCAACGCAGCCTGCAGAATGGCGATCGCGTCGCGGCCCTCGAATGTGTCGGCCAAAATGATCTGCAGCGCGGCCTGTAAAATCGCGCCGTCGCGAAAATGGCCAAGCGCCGTCAGCAGATAACCGCGTTCGCGGCGGTTGGTGGCTTGTTTCGCCGCGGCCGCCAGGCGCTCGAAGAGGACGCGATCGCCTCCGGCCGCTGCGGCTTTAAGCATGGGCTCCACGAGCAAGCCGTCGATGACAGAGTTGTCTTCAAGCCAACGCTGAGTCGCGGCACGCATTTCCGCACGCGCGGATTCATCCGCGCCGCGCAATGAGGAAAACCCGATCAGCGCCGCGCGCAACAGGTTGGTGTTGTCATCGTCCGCCGGACGAGGCCGGTAGCCGAGGCGGCGCAGCCGATTGCCATAGAATTGTTCAATAAGCTGCGCCCGCGCGGAACGCAGCCGCGGCGGCACGATATCGTCGCCAAGCATGCCAACGACATAGGTGCTGCTTTCAACGACCTCGCGGCGCTCATGCTGCGACAGACGCAATGCCAGCGCGAGCACGTCAGCCATCGGCTCCTCGCCGTTGCGCGCAAGTGCTGCCGCATTATCGAGGAAGCCCACCTGCTCCGGGACCGCCAGCAACGGCGTCGCACGGGATAAGCTGGCTGTCAGGCCGGGGGCCAGGCGGCTGCGGTAGTAACCCGCAGCCGCCTGATCGGGCATGATCCAATCCGGGCAGCTTGCGATGCCAGCCAACGCCAGCGATGCACCGGCGCCGCCGACAAGGCTGCAGGCAGTCAATTCTTGAGCGCCCGCGCGATACCGCACGCATACCGGCACTTGCCAACGCGCAGCAATCCGCCCCGTCCTTCCGGGCCCGCGGAACGGATCTTGCGACAAGCGCAACTGCGGCGCCCCTTCACACCGGAGTGCAACCGTGATGAGCGGAATGCCTGCCTGTTCGATGAAACTTTCGAATGCAGGCGCCAGCTGCGGCTCGTCCCGCGCGAGCGCTGCGACAAAGTCGCGCGCAGTGGCATTGCCCCATGCGTGAAGGCCGAGGTAGCGGCGCACGCCGTCGCCAAATCGCTGCTCGCCCGTCCAGGCCTCAAACATTGCGAGCACGGAAGCGCCTTTCTGATAGGTTATGCGGTCGAATGCGTTGGCGAGATCGTTGCGGTTTTCGACCGGCTGGCGGATTCTGCGTGCAGTCGTCAGGATGTCAACGTCCATTGCCTGTGCACGCTCGGCGACGCGGTTCGCCTGCCATTGCCATTCGGGATAAAGCCGGTCGAGCACCTTGTTCGACAGCCAGGTGGCAAACGATTCATTCAGCCACACATCGTCCCACCACGCCATCGTCACCAGATTGCCGAACCACTGATGCGCAAGTTCATGCGCGGCGATCGACGCGTAGCGCTGCTTGAATCGTATGGTCTCTTCCGCCGCGCCGGCGAGCATGATATTGCCCGCGTAAGTGATGAGCCCGGCGTTCTCCATCGCACCGAAACTCACGGTGGCCGGAATGACCAGGCTGTCGAGTTTCTCGAATGGATAGGCAGTGCCGATATAGTCTTCCAGCGCTTCAAGTATGCGCGGCGTAACGGCACGCGCGTAGCGCGCTTCGTCCGCGCGGCCCTTGGGCACGATATAACGCAGCGCGGTGCGGTTCCTGCCGGCCCTGCCGCCGTCCACAAAATCAAAGGGGCCGACGGCAAACGCAACCAGATAAGTCGGCAGCGGCCTTGTCACTTCGAACGTGACGAGCTTGTACACGTCGTCAAGGACGGCCTCCGTGCGCACCGGCGTATTGGCGACTGCAGCGTGCTCGCGCCTGACTTTGAGCGCGATCTGCCACGGTGTTTTCCGGCCCGGCTCATCAAAGCACGGAAAAGCACGCCGCGCATGCATCGGCTCGAACTGCGTAAACACGTACCATTCGCCCGCTTCATTCTGCTTGAAGAGGCCGCGCGTCTCCTTGAGCGCAAAAGTCCCGCGGAAGCGCAGCGTCAGCGTCGCCGGCCCGGCTGGAATTTCATCCGCGAAAGCGAGCGCAATGAAGTCACGCGGCTCGCTGCGCGCCCGCGCCGGGTAATTGACGCCGCCGCTGGTCAATGACGCCGCGTCGATCGTGAGCCCGTCGCCATTGATCCACAAAAGGCGCGTGGCCGCCTTGACCTGCAGCTCGATGGCGACGGTCCCGGCATATTCGTCTGCGGCGGGTGCGAGCGTCATTTCGAGCGAGTAACGCAGCGGCGTAACCTGATCGGGCAGACGCATTTGCGGTGGCTGCGCCGCAGCCGTCAGCGCGGCCGATGCGCAAGCCAGCAGCGCTGCCGCGAAGGCCAACATCGATTGCGATCGGATAGGAATCATCAGCCGTGCAGGTTACAACAACCGCGGCCGGCGGCGGCGGCGCGCGACGATACGCTATAATCGCGCCTGCCCGCAATTGACGACAGGAGCCGTGATGGGCTTTCTGCAGGATAAAAAAATTCTTGTTACCGGATTGTTGAGCAACCGCTCGATCGCTTACGGCATCGCCCGTGCAATGCAGCGCGAAGGCGCAACACTCGCCTTCACCTATCAGGGCGAAGGCATCAAGGACCGCGTGCTCAAGCTCGCCGCTGAGTTCAAAAGCGATATCGTGCTGCCGTGCGACGTGGCGAGCGATGAAGATATAAGCCAGCTGTTCGCCACGCTGGGTTCGCGCTGGGATGGCCTCGACGGCATGGTTCATTCCATTGCATTCGCACCGCGCGAGGCGCTCGCCGGCCAGTACCTCGACGGTCTGACACGCGAAGCCTTCCGCATCGCGCACGACGTAAGCTCGTACAGCTTCGCTGCGCTGGCAAAGGCCGCGCAGCCGATGATGCAGGGACGCAATGCGGCGCTGCTGACGCTGACCTACCTCGGCGCTGCAAGGTCCGTGCCGAACTACAACGTCATGGGCCTCGCCAAGGCCAGCCTCGAAGCCAATGTGCGCTATCTGGCGTACAACCTCGGGCCGCAGGGCATACGCGTCAATGGAATTTCAGCCGGGCCGATCAAGACGCTGGCCGCTGCCGGCATCAGCGGCTTCGGCAAGATACTCAAGTTCGTCGAAGAAACGGCGCCACTGCGCCGCAACGTCACTATCGACGAAGTCGGCAATGTGGCTGCCTTTCTGATGAGCGATCTCGCCAGCGGCGTCAGCGGCGAAATTACCTACGTGGATTGCGGCTTCAATACCACCGTGGCGGGAATGGCGTAGTGCAGGATTGAGGACTGAGGATCGGGGATTGAGCGAGAAAACGGAGAAGCGGATTTAACTCAATCCTCAATTCTGCTTTACTGCTGCTGCCCTTTTTTCTCCAACCGGTCCTGCTGCACCTTGACGTCGGACCTCGCCTTCAGGCTTGCTACGTAAGCATTGAGTTCTTCCTGAGCGAGCAGTTGATGTAGTTCTTCCCTGGCGGCCTTGCGCTTGGCCTCGTCCAGCGTCTCCGCGTTCACGACGCGTGTGATTTTCAGCAGCACGAACCCGCCTTGCGGATTCTCATAGCCCGCGTACGCAGGCAGTTTGATGCCGTCTGCCTTGAAGATTTCGGCAATCGCGGGCGCGGTGTAGCCCTGCGCATTGTCGCGGCTTATTACCTTCGGCGCGCTCCACGCTCCTTCTTCAGCGCCACCCTGCTTGAGCTTGGCCAGCAGTTCGCGGCCCTGCTTCGCGGCAAGCTCCGCCGCCTTTTCGCGCGTCAGGCGCTTGACGATTTCCGCGCTGACGTCCGCCAGCGGCCGTGTCGTCGCCGCTTTGTATTCGAGCACGCGTGCCGACACGAGGTTATTGTTGCCGACGTCGACGACTTCGGTATTGCGCTTGTTCTTGACGGCTTCTTCGCCGAACACGGCCTGCAGCAGCTTTGCGTTGTTAAGCAGCTTGGTCTCGCCGCCGCTGCGACTCATCCAGGCGCTCGTCTGTAGCGGCAGTTTCAGCGCGTCGGCGGCGGGCTTCAGGCTGTCGCCCTGCTCGAACACTTTGTTGTTCAGTTCTTCGGCGAGTTCGGCATATCGCTTGCCCGCCTTTTGCCTCTTCAGGTCGAGCTCGACCTGCTTCTTCACCTCGTCAAATCCATGCCGTTTCTCGCCGGTGAGTTTGATGATGTGAAAGCCGAACTGCGACTCGACGAGGCCGCTGATTTCGCCGACTTTCATGCCGAATGCGGCATCGTCGAACGATTTCACCATCGCGCCGCGCGGAAACATGCCGAGATCGCCGCCTTTGGCCGCGGAGCCCGGGTCCTGCGAATTTTTCTTCGCGACATCCGCAAAGCTGGCCGGGTTTTGCTTGGCCTGCCTCAGCAATTGTTCCGCCTGCGCGCGCGCCGCCTGCTTCTGCTCGGCGCTCGCGTTGGCGTCCACCGTAATCAGAATGTGGCTCGCCTGACGTTCGTCGCCCTTCGCATACTGCTTGAGGTTCTGATCATAGAACTGCTTGACCTCGTCCGCGCCGACGTCGGTTTGTGCCGCGATCGCATCGAGCGACAGCAAGACGTATTCGAGGCGCGCCTGCTCGGGAACCTGAAACGCATTCTGGTTCGCTTCGTAATAGGCTTTCACCGCGGCATCGTCGATATTGACCTGCGCGGCGTATTTCTCCGGGTCGAGCGTGCTTTGGCTCACTTCGCGCTGCTGCGCGTTGATGCGCAGTAACCGCTCGGCAACCGACTTCGGCGCGATCGCCGTCGCGAGATAGGCGCCATTGATCCGTTGCAGCATCAGATCGCGCCGCAAGCTTTGTTCGAACCCGGTTTCCGACAGATTCTGGCGCTTGAGCAATTCAACATAGCGGGCATGCGAAAATTTTCCGTCTTCCTGAAAGGCGGGCTGCTCGGCGATGACCTGCTGCAGCTGCTCATCGGAGACCAGCACGTTGCTGCGCAGCGCCTGATTGACGAGCAGGCGCTGGCGAATGAGCGCTTCCAGCACGGCAAAACGCAGCTCGGGGCTGTCGAGCATGGCGGGGTCGACTCGATTGCCGACGAGTCGTTGCAGATAGTTCTGGCGCTCCTGCAGCGCGATCGAGAACTCCTGCTGAGTGACCGGCGTGCCGGCCACGGTCGCGACGTGATTGCCGACATCCGCGGCGCGGAAATAGGAATCGATGCCGAAAAAGGCGAACGGCAGAGCGATAGCTGCCAGCACGAGCTGCGCCAGCGTCTTATGTTTGTGTACAAGATCGAACATATCAGTTCACCGCGCAAATGATCCAACAGCGCTCGACGCCTCGGGCGCATGGGACCCGGACGCGCCTTGCGCGCAAAAAAAAGGCGAACACAGTTCGCCTTTTTGAGTCTGGCGGAGTGGACGGGACTCGAACCCGCGACCCCCGGCGTGACAGGCCGGTATTCTAACCAACTGAACTACCACTCCAATGATGTTTCGCTTACAGACCCTGGTGGGTGCTGACGGGTTCGAACCGCCGACATTCGCCTTGTAAGGGCGACGCTCTACCAACTGAGCTAAGCACCCGTGACCTCGGGAAACGCCAAAAACGCCTGCTACGACGAATTTGGGGTAGATGCGCGTCGCGCATCTACCCCAAAGTGTAATCTGTGTATTCGCTTGAACTACGCTTCAACTGCTGAGCGGGCGCTAGTTTACCGCATCTTTGAGTGCCTTGCCAGCGCTGAACTTGGGCACGCACGCGGCCTTGATCTTGATTTCCTCGCCGGTGCGCGGATTGCGTCCGGTGCGCGCCGCCCGCTTGCCGACCTTGAAAGTGCCGAAACCGACCAGCGTCACGCTCGAACCTTTTTTTAGCGCCCCCTTGATCGCCCCCAACGCCCCGTCGAGCGCCTTTTCGGCAGACGCTTTGGAGATATCGGCGGATTTGGCGACGGACTCGATCAACTCAGATTTATTCACGTAAATCCCCTTATTCAAATTTGCACAAAGCCGGCGCGAAACGCAGGCTGGAATAAAAGCCCGGCACGCGTTTTCACGCAGTGCCGGGCGACAGTTCTTGTAAGTGATTTATAGCAAGCGCGAAAACGCGGGTCAAGCCATAGCCAGCAAATATGCACGTTCATCGTAGGCGATGTGTGCAAATAGTCACACGGCAATATTTACACCAGCGTTTCAGTGCTTGATTGCGGGCGCGTTGCTTTGCTCCACTGCCGGCACCGGCGGCACTTCCGGCTTGTCGGCGAGCGCCTCCGGCTTGCGTTCGAGCGCCATCTCCAGCACTTGGTCGATCCATTTCACGGGATGAATGTCGAGCCGGTTCTTAATGTTGTCAGGTATTTCCGCGAGATCTTTAACGTTCTCCTGCGGGATGAGCACGGTCTTGATGCCGCCACGATGCGCCGCGAGAAGCTTTTCCTTGAGACCGCCGATCGGCAGGACTTCGCCGCGCAACGTGATTTCCCCCGTCATCGCGACATCGGCACGCACCGGAATACCCGTAAAACACGAGACCATCGCGGTGCAGATGCCGATACCGGCACTGGGCCCGTCTTTTGGCGTAGCACCTTCGGGCAAGTGTATGTGAATGTCATTTTTCTGATAGAAGTCTTCGGCGATGCCCAGCCTGCGCGAACGGCTGCGCACGACCGACAGTGCGGCCTGGATCGACTCCTGCATGACTTCGCCGAGCTTGCCGGTGGTGATCGTCTTGCCCTTGCCCGGCATGACCGAGCTCTCTATCGTCAGCAGCTCGCCGCCGACCTCGGTCCACGCGAGACCCGTAACCTGGCCGACCTGGTTGTTCTTTTCAGCCAGGCCGAACGCGTAACGGCGCACGCCCAGGAATTTATCGAGGTTGCGCGAATTGACGGCGACCTTTTTCAGCGCAGATTCGCCCTTCTTGACCACCAGCATTTTCACGACCTTGCGGCAGATTTTGGACACTTCGCGCTCGAGGCTGCGCACGCCCGCCTCGCGCGAGTAGTAGCGGATTACGTCGCGCACTGCGCCGTCGGAAACCGTGAGCTCTTCGGACTTCAGCCCGTGGTTTTTCACCTGCTTCGGCAGCAGGTGGTGAATGGCGATGTGGACTTTTTCGTCCTCGGTGTAGCCCGACAAACGGATCACTTCCATGCGGTCAAGCAGCGCGGGCGGGATATTCAGCGTGTTGGCGGTCGCCACGAACATCACGTCCGACAGGTCGTACTCGACCTCGATGTAGTGATCGACGAACGTGTGGTTCTGCTCGGGATCGAGCACCTCGAGCAGCGCGCTCGCCGGGTCGCCGCGGAAATCCATGCCCATCTTGTCGACTTCGTCGAGCAGGAACAGCGGATTGCGCACCGCGACCTTGGTCATGTTCTGCAGAATCTTGCCCGGCATCGAACCGATATAAGTACGGCGATGGCCGCGGATCTCCGCCTCATCGCGCACGCCGCCGAGCGACATGCGCACGAACTTGCGGTTGGTCGCGCGCGCGATCGACTGGCCAAGAGAGGTCTTGCCCACGCCCGGGGCGCCGACGAGGCACAGGATGGGCGCTTTCATCTTGTCGACGCGCTGCTGCACGGCAAGGTACTCGACGATGCGCTCCTTGACCTTCTCCAGGCCGTAATGGTCTTCATCGAGGACCGCTTCGGCTTTAGTCAGATCAGTGCTGATCTTGCTTTTCTTCTTCCACGGCAGCGACACAATGGCGTCGATGTAGTTACGCACCACGGTGGCTTCCGCCGACATCGGCGACATCAGGCGCAGCTTTTTGAATTCGGTCTCGGCCTTCTTGCGTGCGTCCTTTGGCATGTGCGCGGACTTGATGCGCTTTTCCATGTCGTCCAGATCCGCTCCCTCTTCAAGCTCGCCGAGCTCTTTCTGGATCGCCTTGACCTGCTCGTTCAGGTAATACTCGCGCTGGCTTTTCTCCATCTGGCGCTTGACGCGGCCCCGGATGCGCTTCTCGACCTGCAGAATGTCGAGTTCGCCTTCGATCAGCGTCAGCAAGTGCTCGAGGCGCTTCTTGGCGGCGAACATTTCGAGCACTTCCTGCTTTTGCTCGAGCTTGAGCGGCAGATGCGCGGCGATCGTGTCGGCAAGCCGGCCCGGCTCGTCGATGCCCGACAGTGAGGTCAGGATTTCGGGCGGAATTTTCTTATTCAGCTTGACGTACTGATCGAACTGCGCGACCAGCGTGCGGCGCATCGCCTCGACTTCGGCAGTTATCTCGTTGTCCGCAGCGATCGGCGTCGCCTCGACCGTAAAATGCGTCGTTGCGTCGACCACTTGATTGATATGCGCACGCTGGCTTCCTTCGACCAGCACTTTGACCGTGCCGTCGGGCAGTTTCAGCATTTGCAGGATATTGGCGACCGTGCCGATCGAATACAGGTCTTCAGGCGCCGGCTCGTCCTTGGCCGCCGACTTCTGCGCGATCAGCACGATGCTCTTGCCCGCCTCCATCGCGGTCTCGAGCGCCTTGATCGATTTGGGACGCCCCACGAACAGGGGAATGACCATATGCGGAAATACCACCACGTCGCGCAAAGGCAAGAGCGGCAACTGCACCATATTCGTCACCTGGTCATTGGAAATGGACATGTCGATCTACCTGAGTGATGTACAAGAAAAAAGCGATATAAAACAGTGTTGGGGCGACCCCCGGCAATGCAAGCTGCGACGCCTCCCCGCGGTATTTGCCGGCGCGGGACAGGGTTCATGTACAGATTATACCGAACCCGCTACCTTGGGTTGATCGGAATAGATGAGGATAGGCCGCGTATCTGTGCCGATTGAACCTTCGTCGACGACAACCTTGATGACGTTGTCGAGCGATGGCAAGTCGAACATGGTATCGAGCAGTGTCTGTTCGAGTATGGAGCGCAGGCCGCGCGCGCCGGTCTTGCGTTCGAGCGCCTTGCGCGACACGGCTTTCAACGCCGCGTCACGCACCTCGAGCTCGACGCCCTCCATCGAGAACATTTTCTGGTACTGCTTGAGCAAGGCGTTCTTGGGCTCGGTGAGGATCTGAATCAGCGCGACCTCGTCGAGCTCCTCAAGCGTGGCGACGACCGGCAGCCGTCCGACGAACTCGGGAATCAGCCCGTACTTGATCAGGTCTTCCGGCTGCACGCTGCGCAGAATCTTGGTCGCATCCTTGCGGTTGTCGCGGCTTTTGACTTCCGCGCCAAAACCGATGCCGCCTTTTTCCGAGCGCGCGCGTATGACCTTGTCGAGACCGTCGAACGCGCCGCCGCAGATGAACAGGATATTGGTAGTGTCGACCTGGACGAACTCCTGGTTAGGATGCTTGCGGCCGCCTTGCGGGGGCACCGAGGCGATCGTGCCTTCTATGAGCTTGAGCAGCGCCTGCTGCACGCCCTCGCCGGACACATCGCGCGTGATCGACGGGTTATCCGATTTGCGCGAAATCTTGTCGATTTCGTCGATGTAGACGATTCCGCGCTGCGCCTTCTCCACGTCGTAGTCGCATTTTTGCAGCAGCTTCTGAATGATGTTCTCGACGTCTTCGCCAACGTAACCGGCTTCGGTGAGCGTCGTCGCATCAGCCATGACGAACGGCACGTTCAACAGGCGCGCGAGGGTCTGCGCGAGAAGCGTCTTGCCCGAGCCGGTCGGTCCGACCAGCAGGATGTTGCTCTTGGCCAGCTCGACGTCGTCGTTCTTGGTCAGGTTCTTCAGCCGCTTGTAATGATTGTAAACGGCGACCGACAGTATTTTCTTGGCGAGGTCCTGCCCAATCACGTACTGATCGAGGATCTCGCGGATCTCGTGGGGAACCGGCAAATCGGATTTGGCGCCTTTCGTGCCGTGCTCGCCCTGCGTTTCCTCGCGAATGATGTCATTGCACAATTCGATGCATTCATCGCAGATGAACACCGACGGGCCTGCGATGAGCTTGCGCACCTCGTGCTGGCTCTTGCCGCAGAACGAGCAATACAGCAGTTTTTCGCCGCCGATCTTGTCTGACATACGATGTTTTCCTCTTATAGGCCCGTATTGTAGGACATTATTTCGCGGTTTCTGCCCGATTGACCAGCACTTTATCGACCAGTCCGTAGTGGACCGACTGATCAGCTGACAAGAAGTTGTCGCGATCGGTGTCTTTCTCGATCGTCTCGATCTTCTGGCCGGTGTGCTTGGCCATGATTTCATTGAGGCGGCCTTTGAGGAAAAGAATTTCCTTCGCGTGGATTTCTATGTCCGACGCCTGCCCCTGGAAGCCTCCCATCGGCTGGTGAATCATCACGCGTGAATTGGGCAGGCAAAAGCGCTTGCCTTTGGCGCCCGCCGTCAACAAGAGCGCGCCCATGCTGGCCGCCTGACCGACACACAAAGTTGAAACATCGGGCTTGATGAACTGCATCGTGTCGTAAATCGCGAGGCCCGCTGATACCGAGCCGCCCGGCGAGTTGATGTAGAACGAGATGTCTTTATCGGGATTGTCCGACTCGAGAAAGAGCAGCTGCGCAACGATCACGTTGGCGGTGACTTCCGTAACCGGGCCGACCAGGAAAACGACGCGCTCTTTGAGCAGTCGCGAATAGATATCGTACGCGCGCTCGCCGCGGCCGCTTTGCTCGATGACCATCGGAATCAGGCCCAGGCCCTGCGGTTCCATGCTGTTGCGCTGCCAGTCGGGTTGCATCATTTGCTCGTCCCCATCAAATCGTCCAATTCGGTCGCTGTGTCTTCAACTTGCGCGGTCGCCAGCGCCCAGGCCACCACGTTTTCCTCGACTACCATCGCTTCAACCTCACGCAAGCGCTCGGGTGACTGGTAGTACCACTTCACCACCTGCTCCGGCTGCTCATAGCTTTGCGCCTGCTCCTCCACCATGGCCCGCACCTGCTCGGGCCGGGCCTGCAAACTATGCGTCTTGACCACTTCCGCCAGGATCAAACCCAAAGCCACGCGGCGTTGCGCCTGCTGCTCGAAAATCTCGCGCGGCAGTTGCATGTCTTTCGACTTGACGCCGCGCGCCGTCAGGTCCTGCTGCGCCGCCGACTGCATGCGTTCGATCTCGAGTTCGACCAGCGACTTTGGCGCCTCGACTTTTGTCGTATCGATCAGCGCCTGCATGATCTGGTCTTTGACGCGGCCGCTGATGCGGCGTTTCACTTCGCGCTCCAGGTTTTCGCGCACCTCGCGGCGCATCGTGTCCAGGTTGCCGTCCGCAACGCCTAATGACTTTGCGAATTCGGCATCCACTGCCGGCAGTTTTGCGCCTGCAACCTGCTTTAACTTTACGTCGAAAGTGGCGGTTTTTCCAGCCATTTCTTTTCCATGATAATCTTCCGGAAAGCGTAATTCAAATGTCTTGCCATCGCCGGCTTTCAAGCCGGCAAGCTGGTCCTCGAAATCCTTGAGCAGTCGGCCTTCGCCGAGCGTGAGCGAGAAGTCGTCGCCCTTGCCGCCCTCGAATGCTTCGCCGCCGATCTTTCCGGCAAAATCGATCGTTACTTTATCGCCCGTCTCCGCCGCTCGCGCCGCCGGCTCGTAAGTGGCGCGTTGCTTGCGCATGATTTCGAGCGTCTTGTCGACTTCGGCGTCGCTGACCTTGGTCTGCGGTCTCTTGATGACGACCTTGCTCATGTCGCTCGCGGTGACTTCCGGATAAATTTCGAAAGTCGCGCTGAATTCGACCTGCTCGACGCTGCCGAGTTCGCCTTTCGGCTCAAATCGCGGATAGCCCGCTACCTTCAGGTTCTGCTCGCGCACAGCGTCACCGAAACTTTTTTGCAGCTTGTCGCCGAGCACTTCGCGCCGCACTTGATCCTCGTACTGCTGGGCGACGACTTTCATCGGCACCTTGCCCGGACGAAAGCCGTGCATCTTGACGTTGCGCGCAAGCTGCTTTAGCCGCGTCTGCACTTCGCTGTTGATTTCATGGGAGGGCAGCGAAATGTTGATGCGCCGCTCGAGCTGATTGATGTTTTCCAGAGTTGCCGCCATTATTCTTTCCTGAGTTCCTGACTAACTTCGTTCGTGAATGGTTGTGTGAACCGGGTCTGGTGCGAAAGAAGGGACTCGAACCCCCACGCCTTTCGGCGCCAGAACCTAAATCTGGTGCGTCTACCAATTCCGCCACTTTCGCAACACTTTGATTGTAATATAATTACCCTCGTCCGTCAGCTTCGAATACCGGCGAGGTGGCTAGCGCGAACCCGTTAAGCCGTTGTAATTCCGATCGTTTCCCGGGCCACTGCGTGACTATCGACCACTACGAAAATTTTCCTGTTGCGTCGGTGCTGATGCCCGCGCGTTTACGCCGGCCGGTAGAACTCATTTATCGCTTTGCCCGCACGGCGGATGATTTCGCGGACGAAGGCGACTTGCCCGATGCAGAGCGGCTCGCGCTGCTCGCGGGCTATGGCACCGAATTGCGCTTGATTGAGCGTGGCTCTCAGCCGAAAACCGCGCTTTTCCGCGATCTTGCGACAACGATCGCAGAGCACTGCCTGCCGCTGGCGTTGTTCCACGACCTCCTGTCGGCGTTTGCCCAGGACGTGACAACAAAACGCTACGCCGACCTGCCTGCAGTGCTCGACTATTGCCGGCGCTCCGCCAATCCCGTCGGACGTCTCCTGCTGGTCTTGTATGGGGCCGATACGCCGCAAAACAACGCGTGGTCGGACAAGATCTGCTCAGCGCTGCAGATCATCAATTTTATGCAAGACATCGCAATCGACTATGCAAACGGGCGCGTCTATATGCCGCAGGACGACCTCGCCCGCTTTCACGTCGGCGAATCGCAGATAGCCGCGCAAGAAGTGAACGGCGCATGGCGCGCCTTCATGGCGTTCGAAGTTACGCGGACGCGACGCTTGCTGCTTGACGGCGCGCCCCTGGGCCGCGTTCTCAGGGGCCGCATCGGGCTCGAAATGCGCATGATTATTGCCGGCGGCGAACGCATTCTGCACAAGATCGAAAGCACCGGCTATGACGTATTCCGCCGCCGCCCCGTGCTACGCTCCGTCGACTGGGTGTTGATGTTCGCCCGCACCTTCTCTCTCCGTTGAACGCAGCCACAACCGTGACCCCCGACGAGTATTGCCAGCAGAAGGCATCGCAAAGCGGCTCGAGCTTTTACTACAGCTTTCTGTTCCTGCCGCCGCCGCGCCGGCGCGCGATCACCGCGCTGTATGCATTCTGCCGCGAGGTAGACGACGTCGTCGATGAATGCACCGATCTGGATGTCGCCCGCACCAAGCTCGCGTGGTGGCGCACCGAAGTCGCGGCAATCTACGCGGGCCACGCGCGGCATCCGGTCGCGCTGGCCCTCGCAACCGTCATTACGTCGATCAAGCTGCCGCAGGAACGGCTGCAGGAAATCATCGATGGCATGGAAATGGATCTGACGCAGCACCGCTACGTCGATTTTGCGGCGCTGAAGCTTTATTGTTATCGCGTCGCCGGCGTCGTCGGCCTGCTGTCCGCCGAAATATTCGGCCATACCGATTCGCGCACCCTCGTCTACGCGGAAAATCTGGGCATCGCGTTCCAGCTCACCAATATCATCCGCGATGTTGGCGAAGATGCGCGCCGCGACCGCATCTATCTGCCGCTCGACGAGCTGGCGCGTTTCAACGTGCCGGCCGCTGACATCATGCACGGACGCGCGACGCCGCAATTCCAGGAATTGATGGAATTCCAGGTCGGCCGCGCGCTTGGGTATTATCGCGATGCCTTTGCGGCGCTGCCGGCGGACGACCGCAAGGCCCAACGCCCCGGCCTGGTGATGGCGGCGATTTATCAGACGTTGCTCGCCGAAATCCGCGCCGACGGCATGCGCGTGCTGACACAGCGGACCTCGCTGACCCCGCTGCGCAAGCTGTGGATCGCGTGGCGCACGTGGATGAAGGGGTGACTTGCAACCCCGCACGGTAAAATCGACGGCTTGCGATTTTACAGATCGAGAATTTCTGCCGAGGAGTTGACTGCAATGGATCTGCAACTGAAGGGAAAAACCGCGCTCGTCACCGGCGCCAGCCAGGGCATAGGACGCGCGATCGCCAAGGGGCTCGCCGCCGAGGGCGTAAGAATTTGCATCGCCGCACGCCGGCGCGAACTGCTCGACGCACTGGCGAAAGAAATAGTTGCCGCAGGCGGAGCGCAGCCGCAGATCGTGATAGTCGATGTCATGGAAGAAGGCTCGCCGCAGAAACTCGCGCAGGAAGCCATCAGGAGTCTCGGGCAGGTCGACGTGCTGATCAACTGCGCCGGCGGCAGCCGCCCCGCAATACCTGTCGATGCGCCCGAATCGGAATGGAGCGAAGTCATGACGCTCAACTTTGTGCGCGTGCGTCAGCTGACGCACGCAGTGCTGCCCGACATGATCGAGCACAAATGGGGACGCATCGTCAATATCACCGGCAAATCGGAACCCGATGGATTGCTTGCCGCGACGCCCGCGAAAGCAGCGATGCATGGCTGGGCCAAGGGACTGTCGCGCGAAGTAGGTCCGCATGGCATCACCGTCAACTGCATTCCGCCCGGCCGCATCATGAGCGAGCAGATACGCCGCAAGTACACGCCGGAATTTCGCGCCCGGCAGTCGCAAGAAGAAATACCAATGGGTCGCTACGGCGAGCCGGAAGAACTCGCGTGCCTCGCAGTATTTCTCGCCTCGCCCATTGCCGGCTATATCACTGGGGCTGTCATGCCGGTGGATGGCGGCTTGCGACGCTATGCATTCTGAAAAAATGCCTGCGCGCAAACGTACCGCAGTCCGTGTGATGACAGCTCTTATGACGGGACAGTACGCGACGGCTGCAGTTGCCTGGGCCCGGTTCATACGCGATACCGGATGGAAGCTCGATTAGCCGGATTGGAGGCAGTGTGGGTCCACAATTGACTCGCGCTGTTTTGCCTTCTGTCATGCAGCTGCCTGCACAGGCAGTGTCCGGATGACCCATGTCGCGGTAATCGGCGGCGGTTATGCCGGTATGGCCGCCGCCGCGACGCTCGCCGGGGGCAACGTGCCCGTGACGGTATTCGAGGCCGCGCGGCAGCTCGGTGGACGTGCGCGCCGGGTCGACTACCGGGACATGGCCCTCGATAACGGGCTGCACATCCTGATCGGCGCGTACACCGAAACACTGCGTCTGATCGAACTTGTGAATCCCGCGCACGCCGCTGCGCTGCTGCGGCTGCCGCTCGACTGGCGCGTACAGGGAGAATTTCATCTGCGCGCGCCGCGCGTTCCGGCGCCGCTGCACCTCTTGATCGGACTACTGCGCGCCGAGGGCCTGAATGCGGCAGAGAAATTTGCGACTATTCGCATGCTCATTGCGTTACGTGCCTGCCGCTACACGCTGACGCACGACATCAGCGTCGAGCTTCTGCTCGAACGGCATCGGCAAAGCGAAACACTGCGACGCGTATTGTGGCGCCCGCTGTGCGTGGCGGCGCTGAATACGCCGCCCGCGATCGCGTCGGCACAGGTTTTCCTTAACGTGCTGCGCGATAGCCTGGATGCCACGCGCGCGGCCAGCGACCTGCTGCTGGCGCGGGTCGACCTGTCGGCGTTGTTCCCCGAGCCCGCCGCGGTCTACGTCGAGAAGCGGGGCGGCACGGTGCGACGCGCGCAACGCGTGACAGCAATCGACCAGTCAGGCAATGAATTCGAAATCGAAGCTGATGGTCAGCGCAGCCGCTTTACTCATGTCGTGTGCGCAATAGCACCGCACCAGGTCAATGCGTTCCTGATCGGCATCACGGCGCTCGCCGATATCGCCGGCACCATTGAGCGGCTGCGTTATCAGCCGATACACTCCGTATGGCTGCAATACCCGGCACCGGTAGCGCTGCCGTTTCCCATGTTGGGACTTACGCGCGGTCTTATCCACTGGGTGTTCGATCGCGCAACGCTGTGCGGGCAGAGCGGGCTGGTTGGCGCCGTGATCAGCGCCACGGGCGAACATCAGGAGCTCACGCAGGAGGAGCTCGGCATGCGCGTGCACCGTGAGCTGCAGCAACAGGTCGGCGGCCTGCCCGCCCCACTGTGGACCCGTGTCATCGCCGAGAAGCGCGCGACCTTCGCCTGCACTGCGGGCGTCAGGCGTCCGCCGCAAATTACCCCGCTCACGAATTTCTATCTCGCCGGCGACTACACAGCGAGCGACTATCCGGCGACTATCGAGTCGGCGATCAGGAGCGGCGTGACGTGCGCGCAGCAGATACTGCAACGTGCGTGAACTTACGCGTGGTTGCAGCCGCGCCGCCGGTATAAAATTGCGAAAAATTTACGAAGCAAGGAGCGCCAAGTGACAGAACGCGAAGCGATGGAGTACGACGTGGTGGTGGTCGGCGGCGGGCCGGCCGGCCTCGCGGCCGCGATCCGGCTCAAGCAGCTTGCGGCAAAACGCAATCACGAAATCGGCGTTTGCGTAATCGAAAAAGGTTCCGAGATCGGCGCGCACATTCTATCGGGCGCAGTGATGGATCCGCGCGCGATTTCCGAACTGTTCCCGGACTGGCAGGCGTTGAAGGCGCCGCTCAACGCGCCGGTGAGTGAAGACCGTTTTTTGTTCCTCACGGAGAAGTCGTCGTTCAAGGTGCCGAACTTCATGCTGCCGGGTTGTTTCCAGAATCACGGCAATTATGTGATCAGCCTGGGCAACGTGTGCCGCTGGCTCGGCCAGCAGGCGGAAAGCCTCGGCGTTGAAATTTTTCCGGGATTCGCCGCGGCCGAAGTGCTCTTTAACGACGACGGCAGCGTCAAAGGAGTCGCGACCGGCGATATGGGTGTCGGCAAGGACGGCAAACCCACCGACGCTTTCCAGCGCGGCATGGAGCTGCACGCGAAGTACACGTTTTTTGCCGAGGGTTGCCGCGGCCATCTCGGCAAGCAATTGCAGGCGCGCTACCACTTGCGCGACGGCGTCGATCCCCAGGTCTACGGCATAGGCCTCAAGGAATTGTGGGAGATCAAGCCGGAGAAGCACCAGACGGGGCTCGTCGTGCATACCGCCGGCTGGCCGCTCGACTCCGCAACCTACGGCGGCTCGTTTCTCTACCACATGGAAAACAATCTGGTCGCGATCGGCTATGTCGTCGGTCTCGGCTATACCAATCCGTATCTGAATCCCTACGAGGAATTCCAGCGTTACAAAACGCATCCCGACATCCGCACGTTCCTCGAAGGCGGCAAGCGCGTTGCCTACGGCGCGCGCGCAATCACGGCCGGTGGCTTGCAGGCGCTGCCGAAACTCGTATTCCCCGGCGGGTGCCTGGTCGGCGACGACGCGGGCTTTCTCAATGCATCGCGCATCAAGGGCAGCCATTGCGCGATCAAGTCCGGCATGCTCGCCGCGGAATCCGCATTCGAAGCGGTCGTCGCGGGACGCACTGCGGATGAACTCGCGAGCTACCCCACCTCATTCCGGCAAAGCTGGCTCTACGACGAGCTGCACCGCGCGCGCAATTTCAAGCCGTGGATGAGCAAGGGACTTTATACCGGCACGCTGATGGTGGGCGTCGATCAGGTCGTATTCGGGGGGCGTGCACCGTGGACACTGCATCACCAGCACGCCGACAATGAAACGCTGGTGAAGAAATCCGCCGCAACGCCTGTGGCGTATCCCAAGCCCGATGGCGTGCTCACTTTCGACCGGCTGTCGTCCGTATTTATTTCGAACACCAATCACAGCGAAGACCAGCCCTGCCACCTGACGCTGAAAGATCCGTCAGTGCCGGTGAACGTGAACCTCGAGCTTTACGACGCGCCCGAGCAGCGTTATTGCCCGGCGGGCGTCTATGAAATCGTGCGCAACGACGACGGCACGCAGCCGCGCCTGCAGATCAACGCGCAGAACTGCGTGCATTGCAAGACCTGCGACATAAAAGACCCGACGCAGAACATCGTGTGGGTTACGCCTGAAGGCGGCGGCGGCCCGAACTATCCGAACATGTAACGAGGCTGGGCGCGGCGCAGTTACGGCACGCCCAGCGCCGCGAGATTGCGCACGTCCACATTGCCGCCACTGATGATGATGCCGACCTTCTGGCCGCGCGCGGCCAGCTTCCCTTCGAACAGCGCCGCGGCGGCCAGCGCGCCGGTGGGCTCGACGACGATCTTCATGCGCTCCCACAGGTAATACATCGCCCTCAGCAGTTCGGCATCAGTGACCGTCAGCATGTCATCGACGTACTGCAAGATCAGTGGAAACGTAAGTTTGCCCGCCGAACTCGTGCGCGCGCCGTCGGCGATGGTGTCGGGGTTGTGCACGGTCTGCAGAATCTTGGTTTGAAACGAACGCGTGACGTCGTCGCCTGCGGCCGGTTCGACGCCGCATACGCGAGTCCCCGGGGACAGGTGTTTGACCGCAATCGCGCAGCCCGCGGTAAGGCCGCCGCCGCCGCACGGCACCAGCAGATGGTCGAGCGGCCCGACCTCCTCAATCAATTCCATCGCGGCGGTGCCCTGCCCGGCGATGACGTGCGCGTGGTCGAATGGCGGAATCATGGTGAGACCGCGCGTCGCCGCCAGCGCGCTCGAAATCTTCTCGCGATCTTCCGTCGCGCGATTGTAGACGGCGACTTCAGCGCCGTATCCGCGCGTCGCAGCAAGTTTGACCGCCGGCGCATCGTCGGGCATCACGATGACGGCGGGCACGCCGAGCAGACGGCCGGCGAGCGCCACGGCTTGCGCATGATTGCCAGAAGAATAAGCGACGACGCCGCGCTCTTTTTGCTCTGCGCTTAAGTTGGACAGCGCGTTGTAGGCGCCGCGGAACTTGAAGGCGCCCATGCGCTGCAAGTTTTCGCATTTGAAGAAGACCTCTGCGCCGGTGCGTTCGTTGACGCTCTGCGAAACCAAAACGGGCGTGCGATGGGCAACGCCGCGCAAGGTGTTCGCGGCAGCAGCGATATCGCCGTAACTGACGGGGGCGGGTTTATGTTCGTGCTGGCTCATTGCTGTCCTCGGTCAAACCCGTGCTTTGGGCGGGTTACTTCAGAAGCCGGCATGGGGCGGCCAAAAACCGTCGCTGATTGTAGTGGTCGTCGGCGGAGTCGTCGCCAAATCGACGGCCGTTGTAGCCCCCTAGACCTGTTATTCGCACCTTGGGCTGCCATGTGCGGGTCTATATTTTTCACTATTAAACAGTAATTTACTTAAATAGTTGGACTGCCCGGTCTAATCTGCCGCTAGTTGGCCTGCAACTTGCAGATAGGTAGATGACTGGCGCAGCCAGCGGCTACGGAGACGAACATGGTGATCTATATGGACGAGTACAGGACGGCAAAAGCGGCCCCGGCGGCGTGGCTCAAGAACGGCACGTACGGGGACGAGGCCATGCTGGCAAGCCGGCATCCGGTCGTCATCCAGCTCGTCAGCGAAAAGACGCCGGCCGCGGCGAGTCCCGATTTGCCGGACGACATGCCGAACGCCGACGTCGACGAATTTCTGAAGCGTGTTTACGGACTTGCTTCACTGATTTAAGGCGCTGCCTCGCGGCAGCGGCGGCGATGCCGGGATCCCCTCCTCCCCCGGTGTTGCCGCAATTTTTTCAGCACCAAAAAGCCGCGTTCAACCGCGGCTTTTTTTCGTCCCTGCTCATGTTCGTTATTCCGCCAGCGCCGCGATTACGCGTTCGCGCGTGATCGGCATGTCGCGCACACGCGCATCGAGCGCGGCAGCGACCGCATTGGCGATCGCGGCCGCCGTAGGGCCGGTCGCACCTTCGCCCGCACCGACCGGCGGCAGGTCCGGCCGGTTGATCAGCGTGACTTCGATTTCCGGCGCCTCGCTGAACTTCAATACCGGATAGTCGTCCCACGTGCGCGACGTGATCCGGTCGCGATCGAACCTGACTTCTTCCTTTAACGTCATGCTGGCGGACTGGATGATGCCGCCCTCGATCTGGTTGATCACGCCATCGGGGTTAACCACCAGCCCGACATCGACCGCGGCCCAGGCGCGCGTGACGCGAGGCGCCGACTCGATGTCGACTTCCACCACAACGGCGACAAAACAGCCGAGGTTCTTATAGCGCGCGAAGCCGATGCCGCGTCCGCGCGCGCCGCTCGCTGTCGCGGCGGAATTCCAACCGGATTTTTGCGCCACCATTTCGATCACCGCGCGCGCACGCGCATCTTTGAGGTGGCGCAGGCGGAACTGCACGGCGTCCATACCGGCGGCCAGCGCCAGTTCGTCCATGAACGATTCGATCGCGAATACGTTCGCATGCCCGCCCAGCGCGCGCAACGCGGATGCGCGCAGCGGAGAGTGCGTAACGAGGTGATTGGTCACGCGCTGGCTCGGAAAATCGTAGAGCGGAATCGCGTTGCGGTGGCTGCCGCCCGGCGGCAGCGGCGGATTCGCCGGCGTCGCGGCCGGCTTGGCTTCCGCCAGATGCCATGCCGCGATCAGGTTCACGCCGTCGGCGCCGGCCGGGCGCGTGCTGTGCGGATAACTCCATACGTCGAGCTGCCAATCGACGATATTGCCGCCGGCGTCGAGCGCGGCGCGCGTCTTCACGACCATGGCGGGACCGTACGGTTCCCAGGCGAATTCATCCTCGCGCATCCACTGCACTTGCACCGGCCGCCCCGCGACCGCGCGCGCCAGCAATGCGGCATCGAGCGCAACATCGTCGGCGCCATTGTGTCCGTAGCAGCCCGCACCTTCCGCATGCATCACCGTCAAGGCCTCGGCGGCGACGTTCAGCGCCTTGGCCATGTCCTTGCGCAGCGGATGAATGCCCTGGCTGTGCGTCCACACTTCGTAATGCCCGTTTTCGAACTTGGCGACTGCGCACGATGGCCCCATCGAAGCGTGCGCGAGGTAGGGGCGCGTGTAAGTCGCCGTCAGTTCTTTCGCACCATTCTGCGCGGCCGGCACAGCGGACTTTTCGCTGATGACTTCAGAGTGCGCGGGCTGGGCCAGCAAATATTCGGCAGGCGTAACATCCGCCGGCAGAGTCTGGTCGTTGGTCCACTGAGCGCCGAGTGCAAGCCGGCGCGCGGCGCGCACCGCCTGTTCTTCGCGCACGGCCACCACGCCGAGGAAACTGCCATCGCGCACGATAGCAACCACACCGGGCATCGCCTTCGCTTCGGCATCGTCGAGTGCGGAGAGGCGCGCTGCATACGCTGGCGGCCGCACGACGCGGCCGAACAGCATGCCCGGCAGTTCCATGTCCTGCACATAAGCCGGCTGACCCGTTATTTTGGCCGGCAGATCGCGACGCTGCACCGCGCTGCCTATATATCTATGCTCACCCGCCGATTTAGGCGCAGCCTGCGCCGTCGCCTCTCGCTTCAGCAAATCCGCGTCGGCCAGTTCCCAGTAGGTCACCGACTTGCCGCCGCCCCGGATGGTGCCGTCGTCGACAGTGATTTTCTCCAGCGACACACCGAGCTTTGCCGCGCCTCGCTGCAGAAGGAGCTCGCGCACTTCAGCGCACGCGTAACGCAGGGCGATTGCGCTTTCCTCGATGGACCGGCTGCCCGAGGTGATGCCTTCGTTCGGCCCACGCCCCGTCTGGGCGGTCTCGAGGCGGATGCGCTGTGGCGCGACGTCGAGCTCGTCCGCCACCACCTGCGTAATCGCCGTCAGGATGCCCTGGCCGATTTCGACTTTACCGGTGTAGACGGTGACAGTTGCATTGGCGTTGATGCGCAGCCAGCGTGCGAGCTCGCGCGTCGTCTCCAGACTGCCCGGCAGCTTGCGCGGCGCCGTCACGGCAGGGTTGCGGCGGCTTTGCGGATCGCGCGCAGGATGCGCGCATGCGTGCCGCAGCGGCAGATATTGCCGTCGAGTGCGGCGCGGATTTCCACGTCGTCCGGATGCGCGTTGCGCGCGAGCAACGCATACGCCGTCATAATGATGCCCGTGATGCAATAGCCGCACTGCGCCGCCTGCTCGGCAATAAACGCGCTTTGCAATGCGTGCATTTTTCCGTCACGGCTTATGCCTTCGATGGTAGTGATTTGCCTGCCGGCGGCTGCGGCCAGCGGAATGTCGCAGGACTGCACGGCCTTGCCGTCGATGACCACCGTGCAGGCGCCGCACGCGCCGATTCCGCAGCCGAAGCGCGCACCCTTCAGTTTTAAATCGTTGCGCAGCGCGTAAAGCAGCGGCGTCTCGTCATCGGCATCCACGACATGCGTGCCGCCGTTGACTTCCAGATTAACCGGCATCGGCCCCGCCTCGCATCATGCCAGCGCGGCTTTCACGCGCTCGCGCGTGAACGGCAGGTCGCGCATGCGCTTGCCTGTATGCGCGTTGCCGTTAACGCTGAAGCTGGTTGTCATACTCCCTCCGCGCTAGTAGCCTGCACACGGCTGTCATGGCCGGAATTTCGAAAAAACATCGGCTTATACTGCCATTCCCGCGCGCCGGCCGCAAAGGTATTTTGCCGCCGGCAGATTAGGGCTATACTTTTCGTCCTTCCTGGATGGAGGGCCTGCCCATGCAGACTGATATGGACACCCTGAAACAGCGCATCTACGAACTGAATGTCGAGCATCGCGACCTTGACGACGTGATCGCCAAATTAGGCGCCAAACCCGGCCAGGACCAGTTGCAATTACAGCGACTCAAGAAGAAAAAATTGCAGGTCAAAGACCAGATCTTCCATCTCGAACGCCAGCTGACGCCGGATATTTCTGCCTAGGCTCCGGCGTTGCGTCGCGATTTCGGCGCTGGTTCCTCGCCGAGCTCCTAGGACTTGCGTGCCTTGAGCGCAATCACAAGGGCAAACGCGCCCAGCAGAACGAACCACACGAGCGACCATTCGGCTATCGAAAGACCCAGCATGCGCCAGCCAACCTCGGCGCACTCGCCTGAACCGCGAAAAATTTTAGCGAAGGCCTCCACTAGCGGGAAGCGGTCGAGCATGTAACCCAGGCCGGGCCCGCATTCGGGCACTTTATCCTTGGGCAAATGCTGCAGCCATACGTGGCGCGTCGCAATGCCGGCGCCGACAACGCTGACGATCGTGAGCAGCCCGCTATACGCGTAAGCCCCCTTGTGTCCGGGGCCATGCAATGCGCCAATCAAAAACACCACCATCAATACGATGTAGACGATGCGCTGCAATATGCACAACGGGCAGGGATTCTGATACTCGTAGTATTGCAAGTACAAGGCATAAGCTATCAGTCCGCCCGTAATCAGAAAGCCGAGCAAATAGCCGACGCGGGGTGTGAACCGCAGTTTCATCAAGATGTTTCCTTTGCTACAAATTTAAACATACGCAATCAAGCGTCCGCACGCGATGATTGCTATCCACAAGATGAGCGACCCCGCGGCGTGCAGGCGCGAGCCCAGTGGCGCACGAACGCCACGCTCCCAGGTGGCGGCCGAGCGGAAGACGCCCAGGTGAAACGCCGCCGCATTGGTCAGTGCAAACATCAACAAGGTCAGCTTCAGTACGAAGGCGCGATTATCGACGAATTCACCGGCGTGCGCGGAAAACATCAGCAACCCGGTCGGCACGATGACGAGCAGCGCCGCGCACGACCAGGGCAGCAAGTGGCGCGCAAGCTCTCGCACGGAGAGGCCGCGCGAAAAGCCGAGAACGCGCAGATCGAACATGATCACCGACCCCACCAGAACAACGATGCCGCAGATATGCAGAATTTCGACGGCGGGATAAAGCCACAAATCGCCGCGCATGGCAGCGGCGGGTGCGCTCTGCTCGACTGCGCGCAGTATGCCGTCGCCGGGGGTCGGCGTCATCAGCGCAATTCGGTGGTTTTGGCGTTCACCGTAATACGTTCGGCGCGCATTTCTTCCGGCTTGCCGCGGTTGGGATAGCCGACGACCGTGACAGTGGCGCCGGGCTTTAGATCGGCCGCAGCGAGACCGCGATATTCCATGCGCGAAGGCGGCGCCAGGACCACCAGCCAGGTCTTGCCTGGCGTTTCGAGTCTCACGTGGCCATGCGGATGCTCATAGCCGGACTCTTTGATGACGCCGGTCAGGTTGAGCGTCGTGGCGTTGTCGTACTCGCTCCAGCCGTGATGCGCGTAGGCAGCGCCCGTGACTGCGAATGAAAGAAGCAGCAGAATTGTCGATCGCTTCATGATGAGGCCTCATATTGTGACAACTGCATACGGCCGTGCTGCGCATTTTAACATGCGGTGAATGCCGTGCTTGTTGCTGTGACATCCCGCCGCTACAATCCGCTTCGCCGCATTGGCGCTGAGCATTTGCACTGATCAAACCCGCTCCGGACAATGGCAAATACTTCAGACATGCGATGGTTTGCCGCGCTGTTTGCGTTGATCGCAAATGCAGCGATCGCGCAGTCGTTTCCCGATAAGCCGGTCACCATGATCGCGCCGTTCCCTGCGGGCGGCTCGGTCGACCTCGTCGCGCGCGCGGTTGCGCAGCAGATGAGCGAGATCTGGAAGCAGCCTGTCGTCGTCGCCAACCGGCCCGGCGCCGGCGGTAATATCGGCGCCGAAGCCGTCGCGCGCGCGGCACCGGACGGCTATACGCTGCTCATGGGCACCACCGCGCTCGCGAGCAGCCCTGCGCTGTATTCGAAGCTGGGCTACGATCTCATGCGCGATCTCGCGCCTGTTAGCCTGGTCGTAACGATGAGCAACGTTCTCGTCGTCCATCCTGCGCTGCCGGCGCGCTCGGTGCCAGAGTTACTGGCGCTGGCTAAAGCGCGCCCCGGCCTGCTGAACTCTGCTTCAGCGGGCGTGGGCAGCTCAAACCATCTTGCGCTCGTGCTGTTCAACACCATAACCGGCGCCGGTATCGCCCACATCCCGTACAAAGGCGCGGCGCCGGCGGTGGCCGACGTGATGGGCGGCCATGTCGCGATGACTTTCGTGCCGATTGCCGCTGCCGTCGCGCCGGTAACGTCAGGCCGTTTACGCGCGCTCGGTGTAACCGGCACGGCGCGCTCACCGGCACTGCCCGGCGTGCCGACTATCCATGAGGCCGGCGTCACGGGTTACGCTGCGACATCCTGGAACGCGCTGCTCGCGCCAGGTGCGACGCCCCGCGACACCGTGGTCCGGGTCAATACCGTGGTAATGGAGAGCCTGCGCACGACGCGCGTCAAAGAAATTCTCGTCAGCGCGGGCGCCGACGCTGCCGGCGGCACGCCCGATCAGCTCGCGGGATTTCTGCGCGACGAAATGACGAAATGGGGCAAAGTTGTAAGAGACGCCGGCATCCAGCCGGAATAAACTGCCCCCATGCTCAAGATCACCTCCACGCTCAGCGTTGACGACGCCGACCTCACGGAGCAGTTCGTGCGCGCGTCAGGGCCCGGCGGACAGAACGTCAACAAAGTCTCGACGGCCGTGCAACTGCGCTTTAACGTTTATGCATCGGCAGCGCTGCCGTGGGACGTGCGTGCGCGACTCGTCAAGATTGCGGGCAACCGGATGAACGCGGCGGGCGAGCTGATGATAACCGCCCAGCGTTTCCGCACGCAGGCGCAGAACCGCGCCGATGCGCGCGAACGCCTGGCCGAACTCATACGCGCGTCGCTGCATGCGCCAAAACCGCGCCGCAAGACGAAGCCCGGCGCGGGCGCCAAAAAGCGGCGCCTGGAATCCAAGCAAAGGATGGGCGCCTTGAAACGAGCACGTGCAAAAAACACGCAAGGTATGGAATAATCGCGCCTGTCAGATGTTGGCTATCTTCAAGCCGGAGCTTCCCGCGCGCCGGTTCGACGGATCTGAAACGAGATGCGGGACGCATAATTAACGAGGGAGAAATGCATGAAACTGGCAGTCTGCACCGCTGTGCTCGCGATGGTGATGTCCAACCTGGCCTCGGCCCAGGACGTCAAACCCGAAGACATCATCAAGTTCCGTCAAGGCGCCTACCGGGTCATCGGCTGGGAAATACGCCCCCTCGGATTGATGGTCAAAGGAGAGATGCCCTACAACAAAGACGTGTTTGCGCGCAATGCCGCCGTCATCGAGACCATGAGCCACGTCGTGCCCGAGGCGTTCGTCCCCGGCACCGACAAAGGCGAGACCCGTGCCAAGCCTGAGATCTGGAGCGATAACGCCAAGTTCAAGTCCGCGCTCGAGCGCTTTCAATCGGAAGCCGCCAAGATGAACGAAGTCGCCAAGACCGGCAACTTCGATGCGATCAAGGTGCAGTTCGGCTCGCTCGGCAAATCCTGCGGCAACTGCCACGACAGCTTCCGCATGAAATAGCCGGCGGCAGTTTCGCCAGCAGCACGCCGCGCCGGCATATGGCGCGGCGTTTTTATTTTCGCACGATGAAAAACACAACGCACGCCGCGACGGCCACGACCGCAGCCGCAGTCCAGGTGCTCGCGTGACGTATGGCTTCAATCGATTCACCGGCTTGCCGCGTTTTATAACCGGTGAACATGGGCTTGATCAGATTGTCGCCTTTGTAAAACAAGTAAAAGAAAACTGCCGCTATATGCGCTGCGGCCAGCGCCAGCATCACGTAGAAGTTGTAATAGTGTACGGCCGTCAACAAATCACTCGTCTCCTTGGACACGAGTTTGTAGAGGGGCCCTTCCGTCACGATGTCGTCGTTCGCGAACAAGCCCGTGCCCGCTTGCAAAAGCAGGCAGGCGAGCAATAGCACGACATTCCAGCCGCCAAGCGGATTGTGGCCGAGATGCACGCCGGCACGCCGCTCGGGCAAGGTGCGCAGGTTGCGCAGGTAGGCAAACGCCGCGCCGGGGCCGCGCACAAATCCAGTAAAGCGCGCGCTGCTGCTGCCGATAAAGCCCCACATCAGGCGGAACAGGCAAAGCGTCAGGATCGCGTAACCCGACCACATGTGATATTGCATGACATTGCCGCCCTCCTTGCCGCTCCACCAGGAGAACAGGATCAGGGTCACCAGCGTCCAGTGAAAAATGCGCACCGGCAGGTCCCAGACTTCGACGCGCTGCACGGCGGCGGCACTCGGTATTTCGTTCATAAGCTCTTCCCGGATCGTCGCGCCTTCGACCGCGCGGCCAGCAGCAGATTATAAGGTAAGCATTCTTCCTGTCGCGTACAGGCTTCAGCCCAAGTGATTTACCACTTCAAGCATAGCCGCCGCGTTAGTCACTCCGTTGAGTGTCACCGCCGCGAGCGAATTCTTCAGCATCACATAGTCGGTCTTTCCGTTACCGAGCAGCGGCAATTCCGAGACATGCTCGATGCGTCGGGCGACCGCAAGGTCCTGACTGTCTAGTGGTTTCGCATCAACTTTGCTTCAGCGCAGCAATTTAAAAAATATACTTGATCAATTGTCATCAGGTTTTGGACAGATGCTGGTGTGTTATCTGCAAATACCAGAATCGTCTTCGTCAATTAAAGCCTTTTTTGTTGGATGCTTTCCTGGCGTATAGTACAGTTCGTTATTCGATCATTACGTTGCACACAATTATGACGAAACTGCGAGTGGTCCTGATAAAACCGAGCAAGTATGCCATTGACGGCTCGGTCGAGCGTTTTAAAAAGGGATTTTTACCTAACGCAACGCTCTACCACATCGCAGCACTGACGCCCGCATGCATTGGCGACGCGCGGATTTCTGTTCACCTAGTTGACGAATACGTATGGCAGGATCTCGACTACCTGCGCTGGCTGGAAAAAGAGCCGGGAGAGATCACGCTCGTGGCACTGGTCGGCGTCCAGTCCCACCAATTTCATCGCGCGCTGGATATCGCGGCCTATGCGCATCATCACGGCGTGAGCCATTGCGTGATAGGTGGACCGCACGTAATGACTTGCGACACCACCGCTCTTCAAGGACGAGGCGTAAGCTTTGCTTTAGCTGAAGCGGAATTGATTTGGCGGCAAATTTTGGATGATGCTATTGCAGGGGAGTTGCAGCCGACCTATGGCAGCCATCAACGCTGGGCTGAGACGCTTCCAAACACCGTTATCAATCCGCCAACCACGGACGAGCTTGCGCGATACACGGAACCGTTGCTGGGACTCTATCCGGTTCGTGGGTGTCCGTATAAGTGCAATTTCTGCTCCGTAATCAAGATTTCCGGTCGCCAAGTGCGCAGTCCCGATATTGAGAGCACGTTGGAAAGTTTGCGGCGCGCAAAGCACGGCGGGGTGGAAAAGATAATGTTTGTTTCCGACAACTTCAATAAATTTCCCGCCGTCAGGGATTTGCTACAGGCAATGATAGACGAGCAGCTGACTGTCCGTTTTTCTTGTCAGTGCGACACCCAGATCGCCAAAGACCCCGCTCTGGTAGCTCTCCTTGGTCGCGCGGGTTGTGGCGAAATGTTTGTAGGAGTCGAATCGTTTAACCGCAAGACATTGAAAATGGCAGGCAAGCACCACAATCATCCAACGCAATATGCGGAGATTGTTAGCCTTTGTAACGAAGTCGGTATTCGCGCACACTTCTCAAGTATTCTCGGCTTTCCGGACGATAGTGAGGCCGAAATCCTGCATCATCTGGAAGTATTAAAAAGCCTGCATCCCCGCCAGGCGTCTTTTTTTATTTTGACTCCAATTCCCGGAACCGAGCAGTACGACGAGTTCCGGAAAGCCGGGTTGATAACAGAGCGCAATCTGGATCGATTTGATTCAACTCGCCCAACTTGGTCACATCCTACATTGCCACCTAAGCTCCTCGAAGAACTACTTTATAAGTGCTACATTAATTTTTACGGTTTTCTTCTTAAAAAACGAGGGCTGACTGATGAAGAACAACGTATGGCCGTTTACCACCGCTACACGGCCGCACAGCGAACCCATCCCATGTCAGGCGGAGTTACGAGGGTTTGGCTGGATAACGCCGCAGACTTTGCGGGCCTGCGGCGCGCAACGTTTGACATCGATCTCGTCCCACTACCCAACAGTCTTTCACTGTCTGGGAGAGAAGCCGCGCTCAATAACAGGATTAAGCTTCGGCGCGTAACGTCCGCACTTGCGTAAGGCTATCCGCATCTCATTCGCCTCCCGAATCAATTAGGCTATCTTACGGCTACATTGTAGATAGTTACCTCAGTGGCTCTGGACCAAAGAAATATGGAAAACGACGTACAACTGCGCGTGCTGCGAATCATCGCCGAGATTCTGGAAAAAAATGAACAGGAAATTTCACTTGATGCCTCTCTGGATAAGGATCTAAATCTTGACTCGCTTAAGCAAATGACACTTTTCATACTTCTCGAAGACGAGTTTAATCGAACAATGCCACCGGACGATTTAATAGAGATCGCCAGCGTCAAAGACATTATCGATTTCATAAATAGGAAACTGAAAGAACCTGCCCCGACATGAGGCGTCGCGTCGTAATAACTGGCGCCGGGATTGTCAGTACTAATGGTATCGGCGTAGAAAAGTTTTGGCGTAACTGTCTCGATGCCAAAACAACGGTTGCACCAATCCCCGCACGTTGGAGTTCCTACGCTGCGCCGCGCTCGCGGATCTGGTCACCGCTTCCAGATTTCAATTCTGAATCGATGGGCATCGGGCGAGCCGAACAATTGCAGCTCGATCAAGTTACTGTACTTGCGCTGGTGGCAACTCGCGAGGCGCTGGAAAATGCCGGATTTGTGCCTGTGTCAGTAAATGGAAGCTCGCGAGTATTCAAATTGCCTGGCACGGATGACTCCCGGACGGGTGTATTTCTAGGGACAGGTTTAGGTGGAGCGAACACCTTTCTTCAGAACCATACCTATCATCTGCTTCATGGACCGCGGGCCGATCTATTGGACTACGCTGAAAAACACGCCCCCGCGGGCGATCGCGAAAAATTACAAAATATTCTTTCACTGACTAACCACGGTCCCCGATTTAATCCATTCGAAGTTTCCATGGTAATGCCGAATGCAAGCGCCGCGGCAATCGCAATTAGGTATTCGATCACCGGTCCTAATACGACGTATTGTGTCGCGTGCGCGTCAGGCACGATCGCTATTGGTAACGCCTATCGCGCAGTGCGAGAGGGTACCGTTGACGTTGCTATTAGTGGCGGATGCGAGTACTTCGGCGATGAGCATGGCCACATCTTTCACAGTTTCGACGTGACAGGCGCCCTGCTAAGGGAGTGCGCCGATCCGACAACTGCCAATCGCCCTTTCGACGAAAAACGTTCGGGATTCCTGTTCGCGCAGGGTGGGGCCGCAATTCTCGTTCTGGAGGAACTGGAACATGCGAAGCGCCGGCGCGCAAACATCGTCGCTGAAGTCGGTGGATATTCTGAATCTTTCGACGCCTACTCGATGATGCGGCTCGCCCCGGGCGGGCAACAGATTGAAAACATGCTAAATATGGCGCTTGCCGATGCAAGTGTACATGCGCATGAAGTGGATTACATCAACGCCCACGGTACAGGAACTGTCAATAACGATGAAACTGAAGCCGACGTAATTCAGCGCGTATTCGGCAAGTCAGTTCGGGTTAATTCCACTAAGTCTCTGGTCGGCCATGCAATTGGCGCGAGTGGGGCAATCGAAATACTTGTCACAGCGCTCTCGCTACGTGATCAGACAACGCATATCTGCAAAAATCTGGACAACCCGTTACGTGACCTCAACTTTGTGCGATCGAGCGGCCCAATGCATTTGCGGGTCGGCCTTTCGCAGTCGTTTGCTTTCGGTGGACACAATGCAGCTGTAGTCTTAAGTCAATCGGCCTAAAATTAGCCATTGCATCAAGCGGCTACTGCCTACAACAGTAATGGTCCCGCCACCGAATTGAGTTGGCAATGTCATCGCCATAGGCGTGGGGCTATATCCCTCCGCAGTTTTGACAAAGGCTGCCCCCCAGCGTAGCCTGATTGTCCCTAAAAACAGATAGATACACTATTTGGCGCATAGGCGCCGATGAATTAGCGCCATAAGGTAGTTTGTTGGCGCGCCGAATGTAGTTATTGGGAGGATGTGATGAAGACTTTGCCGCGGCCTATCTCACTCGTGCGTTCCATTACCGGCCAAACTGCCAGACAGAACACAGTCATGATCGTAGACGACCAGTCAACGGGGCGCGTGATTCTTGCCGAGATAGTACGCAATATTGACAGATTCGTTGACGCTGTCACTTTTGAAGACCCCGAGGCTGCGCTCGATTACGCACGCACGCACACAGTCGACATGGTAATCACGGACTACCAGATGCCAAAAATGAACGGCGTTGGTCTGGTCCGGGAGTTGCGTAAGGTGTTCCGCGACGATTCCGTACCAATAGTGGTCATTACTGTCGACAAGTTGCCTGAAGTGCGATATCAGGCGCTCAATAGTGGCGCTATCGATTTCCTGACTCGCCCGATCGACCGAATTGAATACGGGCAGCGTTTCAAAAATCTACTGGCTTTGCGGCGCCACGAGATTGAGAACGCAAACCGGCGCAAATGGCTTGAGGAAAAAGTCCAAGCTGCAACTCAGGAACTTCGACGACGCGAAGTAGACACATTATTCCGCTTGTCACGAGCGGCCGAATCGCGCGACCAAACCACTGGGCTACACCTTCCCCGGATGGCCAAATATTCCGCGCTGATCGCCAAAGGTTATGGCCTTTCCGTGCCCCAGCAGGAAGCTATCGAGTTGGCTGCGCCCATGCATGACCTGGGAAAAATAGGAATTCCCGATCGAATTTTGCAATCTGGAGGCAAATTGTCTTCCGAAGAGATGGCCGTCATGAGAACACATACTTCGATCGGGTATGACCTTTTGAAAGACAGTAGTTCGGAATATCTGCAAATGGGCGCGGTGATCGCGCTCGGCCATCATGAAAAATATGACGGGGGCGGTTATCCCAATGGCCTCAGAGGAGAGGCCATCCCACTGGAATCGCGCATAGTCGCAGTTGGCGATGTCTTTGACGCGCTTACCTCAATACGCCCCTATAAAAGTGCCTGGAAGCCCGATCAGGCCTTTGCATGGATGAGCGAACAAGCTGGCCGCCATTTCGACCCTGAACTCGTTGATGTGTTGATACGCTCGCGAGAGGAGGTTCTTGTCATCGCCGCCCAGTTTTCGGATCAAGCGCCCTCGTCGAATATATTGACTTCATGAGGATAATAAGCCTGTGGAGTTTTTAAGTTGGGCTAAAACGCGGCTCTCTGGCCGCAGCGACTCGGAACACGAGCAGGCAATGCTACGCTTGTTGCTCGGCCTATGCACAATCGCGTACCTGCAACATGCGGCAATTCAATATCCAAACGTTTGGCTATACGCGTCTGGAGCCTACGTGGCGGTTATGGTGCCGAGCCTGGTTGCCGGGCTAATCATCATCGCCTGTATTCTTGCTTGGCCACAACCCTCTACTACCAGGCGGGTAATCGGGAACATTGTCGACGTTGCGGTAATAACGTTTCTCATGATCCACGGCGGAGAATATACGGCGCCGTTTTTTGGCATCTACCTTTGGGTGACATTCGGCAACGGGTTTCGTTTCGGCTCTCGCTTTCTTGCAAGTTCGTTAGCGCTGAGTACTGTCGGCTTCGTGATAGTTCTCGCCACCAGCGACTATTGGGCACAAAACCGCCATCTCGGAGTCGGCCTGCTAATAGGCATGATCGCCCTGTCGCTGTACGTATTGATGTTAATCAAACGATTGTATGAAGCGCTAGAACGCGCGGCGACGGCAAATCAGGCAAAGCGCGCCTTTGTCTCGTCCGTCTCACATGAATTACGAACACCGCTCAATGCCATCATCGGCATGAATGACCTGTTGCGAACAACCCCACTTAATGCCGAGCAATCCGAGATGACGAACACCATGCACGGCGCATCCCGTGTAATGCTCTCGTTAATCGAAGACGTGCTCGATTTCTCCAAAATTGAGGCTGGCAAGCTTACTATTGAATCTGTCGATTTCGACTTACATGCTTTGATTCAGAGCACAGTAATCATCTTCTCGCGCCAAGCAGCGATGAAGGGGTTAAAGCTGGGCGTATTCGTGATGCCTGACGTCACGCCTACATTGAAAGGCGGCGCCCATCATCTCCAGCAGATATTAGTCAATCTGATCGGGAACGCAGTCAAATTCACCGAGCGCGGCGAAGTCCATCTTGCCATATCTGCACTTATTGACAGTCAGCAATCTATTCGTCTCCGATTTGCGGTGCGCGATACGGGTATTGGAATTCCGAAGCCTGACCAACAGCGGATTTTTGAATCATTCTCCCAAGCCGAATCACCAAGCGACCGCAAGCATCGGGGTACCGGGCTTGGGACAACTATCGCCAAGCAGCTCGTCGAATTAATGGGAGGCACGATCGGGCTCGAGAGCGCACCCGGCGCCGGCAGCACTTTTTGGTTTGAGGTCTCTTTTGCCAAACAAAGCGCTGCGAGTGCGGAAAGCCAGGCGCGATTCCGGGAAAGCCGCGCGTTGCTCGTGCAATTCCCCGACAAAGCGCGAAAGGAACTCGCGGCCGATCTAAAGCAGTGGGAAATGGAATCGAGCGTCGCCGAAAGTATCACCGTCGCAGCTGCACGTTTGAGCGAAGCTGCCGCACTGGGCCGTCCGTATCGTATTGTTTTGATATACGCCGATAATACAGACCTGAATATTGCACACGCCGCGTCCGAATTGCGTGAGCAAAATCTCAAGTCTCTTTCGCTTATCCTGTGTGCGCCGCGGCATGTAGCCCTACTTTGGGGCACGCGCTTACCGGGAGAGTTTTCCTCAATCGTCGGTCTGCCTGCAGAAAAGCGCCTGCTTTATAACGCATTGCATTCAGTGCTGGCGAGCGAGGAAATGGCCGCGGGCGTCATTTCGCTTAGCGAGTACTATCAGCGCAAGGAACCCACCAGGTCTTACAGTATTCTCGTCGCCGACGACGATCATATCAATCGCACGGTAATATCCAAACAGCTTGAAATGGCTGGGCACCGGGTGAAACTCGTTGTCGACGGCGAAAAAGCGCTGGATGAATTACAACAAAGCGACTATGACCTTGTTATCCTGGATTCGCACATGCCTGTGATGACGGGTCTCGAAGCTACCCGGCTAATTCGCGTGATGCAGGCCGGGCGTGCCGGCGTACCTATTATTATGTTCTCGGCAGATGCGACTCCCGAAACAATCGAAGAAGCACTCGATGCCGGTGTTAGTCTGTTTCTCCCAAAGCCGCTCGAAGCGAGCAGACTCTACGCTGCAATCGAGCAACTGGTTGACAAGGTTGCCAAAGATACATCCAAGGTCATACAGATATTCGGCGGGCAACAAGCCGCGCGCCCTCCGCTAGTTAACATCAACACCCTTCACGATCTCGAGCGTATGAGTCACGATACGCAGTTCGTTCACAACCTCGTAAAACTATTCGTCGAAGACAGCTTTCAATTAGTAGTCAAAATCGAAAAGTCGCTAGCAAATCGACGCCAGGAAGAGTTCCGGTCGCATATGCACGCGCTCAAAGGCTCGGCTCTCAACCTTGGTGCAGAGCGCCTATTCACTCATTGCTCCAAACTGGGAGCAACAAGCAACCGCCAATTAGACGAATCTTCGGCCGCTCTGGCGGCGGAAACTCGAGTGATAGTCACCGATACGCACGCGGCACTCAGTGATTACGTCAAAAACCGCAATAAAGCGACTCTATAGATTCCTATCGCGTCGCCGCCTGCATTTCGACGGTGTTGTCAGTGGGGGCTGTGACTGTATTCCGCTTCAAGCGATTTTGCGATTGCACTATTCGCGTCATCACCCGGAGATCCTTATCTTCAAGCCTAAGCGCGGCATCGACCCAAATAGTGGTTACCTTCATCAATTCCTCGTGCGTGATTGGAAATACCGCTTGTCGCGCCTGATAAGTCGCCATCACGCCATTACGGCGCTTCTGTGTCTTTCTAACGTAATCATATAAGGCCATTTCCCCTTGTCCCGCTTGAACCACAATGTCAACAATGCCCATTTCCTGCAACTTAGCAGCCGAATACAGATTACCGGACAGAATCATTTTTTCGGCCATTCGTGCACCAACGCGGCGTGTGAGTAGACTATAGGCTCCCATACCTGGAAACATATTAAATAGAATCTCCGGCAGGCCCATTTTTACCTGCTCTTCTGCAATGATCACATCGTTTGCCAAAACACCTTCGAATCCGCCGCCTAATGCATCGCCTTGCACGAGAGCAATAGTAATTAGATTCGGGACATTATGATTGCGAACGCGCGAATAAAGGTTATCGATCGCAAGCGTGGCATAGCTCATCAGCGCATCGCGGTCCATCTGTGCGATGCATTGCATGAAGTATGCAAGGTCCCCGCCTAGATTATAAATCCCCGGGATGCGGGAACCTGTCACGTAATAATGGACTGGACGTAATTGTCCCTCGCTGTATACACGCCCGCCGTTGCTTTCGAACAAGCGATCATGCTTACGGATATCTTCGAGCAGTTTTAGAGTGGCGTTTGGCCCGCTTTGCGGACTATAAAATCCTCGTAGAATGGCGCATTCTGAGTCGATCTCCGTCTCAAATTCCGTTAGATTCAAACTGCGCTGTACTGCGAGATGCTGAACGGTTGCTGTCTGCATGATGCCCCCCCTCAAAGTAAAGACACAGAAATGTCAGAAGCCGGACGTGCAATCCGCATGCGGCGGGCTGGCGCGCCCAGACTGGCTGATTTGAGTCTAGCCCAACCGTCGGCGCCAACGCAAAGTAATGTGAAATTGTTCTCACTTGCCAGGAAGACCAACTTCGCTGTTAAAGCCTGAATCGCCGGTATCCACGGAGATATGCAAGGAGTTCGACTACCTGACGATTGACGGAGGCCTGATCGGCAGCCTGGCTGACAAATAGGGTGGCAATAGCCTTTTCGTCAAAGCCGTCAAAGTCGCCAGCGGCATGCAAAAACAGGTGATCGCGGAACAGATGGAAACACCCGGCGCCCTCAAGCTATTGCAACAGATCGGCGCCCAATACGGTCAGGGGTATTTATTTCAAAAAACCGATCACGCTCGATCGTCGGAACGACAACTACCCCGAGGAAATCGTCGGCGCAGCGTAATCAGGCCCGCAGCCAGTCGAGCCATGCCATGCCGGCTATTACCTTGACGTCGGTGATGCTGCCGTCGCGTATGCAACGCTTGACCTCGTCAATCGCCATCGGCACGACTTCGAGAAATTCGCCCTCGTCCAGCGCATGCCCGACGTATGTGAGCTCACGTGCGAGATACAGCTCGATACGTTCGTCAGAATAGCCGATGCATGGATGTACTGTGCTTAGGTGCCGCCACGTGCCCGCGGTATAGCCGCACTCCTCCAGCAGCTCGCGTTTTGCGGTCGCCAGCGGTTCCTCGCCCGGCTCGATCTTGCCCGCCGGCAATTCCAGGAAATGGCGCCCAAGCGGATAGCGAAACTGCCGCTCCATGATTACCGTGTCGTCGTCGAGCAGCGGAATCATGATGACGGCCCCAGGATGCTGCACCCATTCACGGCGTGCGCTGGCGCCGTCGGGCAGCCTAACGCTGTCTTCGTGCACCTTCAGCATTTTGCCGTCATAGACAAGCTTGCCGCTGATGCGGCGCTCGGAAAAATCGGAGGCTGGCTTGTCCGCCACGCGGCGCGCTTACTGCAGTGACAGCGCGATCGAGTACTCGCACAGCGCCATCAGCCCGCCCGGCAGAATTCCGAGCAGCAGCGTGGCGAGACCGTTCAGGCTCAGCACCCAATGCATCCCCGCGGTCGGCTTGATTGGCGTGCGATCGACCGGCTCATCGAAATACATGAGCTTGACGATGCGCAGATAGTAGAACGCGCCAATTAGCGAGAAGATCACGGCGATAACGGCGAGCCACACGAAACCCGCATCGACCACCGCCCACAAAACCGACAATTTTGCATAGAAGCCGACGGCCGGAGGCAGGCCCGCCATCGAAAACATCAGCAGCAGCATGATGAATGCATACCAGGGATTGCGCGCATTTAGACCGCGAAAATCCTCGAGCTCGTCGGCTTCGAAGCCCTCGCGCGACATCAGCAATATCATTCCGAACGTGCCGAGGGCCATCAGCACGTAAACGACCACGTAGAACATCGCCGACGCGTAACCCTCGTTGGTGCCGGCGAGCACGCCGAGCAGCAGAAACCCCATGTGCGAGATGGTCGAATACGCGAGCATGCGCTTGAGGTTGGTCTGCGCGATCGCCGTGATATTGCCGATCGCCATCGAAAGCACGGCCATGATGATCAGCATCCACTGCCACTGTCCGATCAGGAACTCCGCGCCCTCGCCGCCCAGGCCGCTGACCAGTACGCGCAGCATGAAGGCGAAGGCTGCAAGCTCAGGTGCCGAGCCGATGAACAGCGTAACCGCTGTCGGTGCGCCCTGGTAGACGTCGGGCACCCACATGTGAAACGGCACCGCACTCAATTTGAAGCCGATGCCCGCGACGATGAACACCAACGCAAACAGCAAGATGGTACTGTCTGCCGACCCGTCTGCTATCACGGCCGCCATGCGCGTCAGCTCGAGCGTGCCGGTGGCGCCGTACAGCATCGACATCCCGTAGAGCAGCATGCCCGACGCCAGCGCGCCCAGCACGAAATATTTCATTGCCGCTTCGGTTGCGATGGCCGAGTCGCGCTGCAGCGCGATCATCGCGTAAAGCGACAGGCTCAGCAGCTCCAGGCCCAGGTAGAGGGTCAGCAGGTGATTCGCTGACACCATCACCATCATGCCGAGCATCGCGAACAATACGAGGACAAAAAATTCGCCGCGATACATGCCGCGCACGCGTATGTAGGCCTGCGAGTAAACGAGCACCACGGCAACGGTGATGTAGATGCCCAGCTTCAGCACGTTGGCCATCAGGTCGGAAACGAACAATCCGCTGAATGTGTAGACGACACTCGCTTCTGAATTCAAGGTGCTCCAGATGATCGAGGCCGTAAGGAGGAAACAGCCGAGCAGAGTCATCATCGTCAGCGCATAGGTCATCCAGCGCTTTTCATCGGGCACCAGCAAATCGAGCAGCAGGATCGCGCACGCCATGAAGAGCAAAAACACTTCGGCGTAGGCGTACGCGAATGGCGTGATGAATTCCATGACTACGGTCCGATCAAGAGTTTGCGGCCCGGCTCCGCGAGCCGCAGAATTTCACTTACTGACTCGTGCAGAACGTCGCCGAGCGGAAACGGCCACAATCCCATTGCCAGCACGGCAACCGCCAGCACGCCCAGCACTAGCATCTCGCGCCGGTTCAGGTCCGTCAGTTCCTCCACGTGCGGATTGGCGACCGCGCCGAAGATCACGCGCTTGTACATCCACAGCGTATAGGCCGCACCGAAGATCAGCGTGCTGGCCGCGAAGAACGTGTACCAGAAACTGACCTGCATGGTCGCCAGTATGACCAGCCATTCGCCGACGAAACCGCTGGTGCCGGGCAGCCCCGAGTTGGCCATTGCGAACAGCATGAAAAGCGCGGCGAACACCGGCATCTTGTTGGCGACCCCGCCGTAATCCGCGATCAGCCGCGAGTGCATGCGGTCGTACATGACGCCAACGCACAGGAACATCGCGCCCGAAATAAAGCCGTGCGAGATCATCTGCAGGATCGCGCCCTCGACGCCCTGCGCGCTGAAAATAAAGATCCCCAGCGTCACGAACCCCATATGGGAAATCGAGGAATACGCGATCAGCTTCTTCATGTCGGCCTGCACCAGCGCGACCAGTCCGATATAAACCACCGCTATCAGCGACAGCGCAATCACGAAACCGGACAGGGCGTGGCTCGCGTCCGGCACGATGGGCAGCGACAAACGCAGGAACCCGTAGCCGCCGAGTTTCAGCATGATGGCCGCCAGCACGACCGAACCGCCTGTGGGTGCCTCGACGTGCGCGTCCGGCAGCCACGTATGCACCGGCCACATCGGCACCTTGACGGCGAATGCGACCATGAAGGCGATGAAAATCAGCTCCTGCACCCCCAGCGGCAACTGCACTTCATAAAAATCGAGCAGCGAGAAGCTGCCGCCCGCGGCGTTGAACAGGTAGATCAGCGCGATCAGCGACAGCAGCGAGCCCATCAACGTATACAGGAAGAACTTGACCGCCGCGTAGACGCGGTTCGGGCCGCCCCATACGCCTATGATGATGAACATCGGAATCAGCGTAGCCTCGAAAAACACGTAAAACAACAATGCATCGAGGGCGCAGAACACGCCATTCATCAGCCCGGACAAAATCAGGAACGCCGCCATGTACTGCGACACGCGCGTTTTAATGACTTCCCAGCCCGCGATGATGACCAGCACTGTAGTCACGCAATTCAGCAGGATCAACAACAGCGACAGGCCGTCGATGCCGACGTGGTAATTCACGTTGAACGTTGAAATCCACGGGGCCAGCTCGGCAAATTGAAAATCGCCGCTCGTGCGGTCGAAATTCGTCCACAGCGGCAATGCAACAAGCAGCCCGGCAAGCGATCCGGCCAATGCCAGCACGCGCGCAGCCTGCGCGCGTGCATCGCCCAGGGCGAGCACTGCCAGGCCCGAGACTATCGGCACCCAGATAACCAGGCTTAGTATGTGCGATTCCATGTTTCTCTTGTCACCGTGTGTTTTTGTTTACTGCGCAAATGTCGGACCCAGCAGCCACACGGACATCAGCAGCAGAATACCGATGATCATCGCGAACGCGTAGTGATAGATGTAACCGGACTGGAGCTGCCTGATGACCGTGGAACTCCAGCCGACGACGCGCGCGGCGCCGTTGACGAACAGCCCGTCGATCAAGAGGACGTCGCCGAATTTCCACAGGCCATTGCCGACCAGACGCGCGCCGGCAGCGAAAAACCAGTCGTTGAAGCGGTCGAGATAATATTTTTCCTCAAGCATGGTCACCAGCCCGCCCCACCTCGCGCGCAACACCGGCGGCAAGTCAGGCCGCACAATGTATATAAACCAGGCAATCGATGCTCCCGCCAGAGCAAGCCAGAACGGCAGCGCCGTGAGGCCGTGCACCACCATCGCCCACACGCCGTGGAACTCTTCCTTCATCGTCTCCAGTCCCAGGTGATTTTCGGCAACGAAGATCGACTTGCCGAAATAATCCCCGAACACGAAATCGCCTATCACCCAGCCTGCACACACCGAAGGAATCGCCAGCAGGATCAGCGGCAGAGTGACGACCCAGGGCGATTCGTGCGGGACGCCACCGTGGTCATCATGATCGTGCCCGTCACCGTGGACGTCGTGCGCGTGGGTGTCGAAACGCTCCTTGCCGTGGAACGCGAAGAACACCAGCCGGAACGAGTAGAAACCGCCGACGAATACTGCGCCGAGCGCGGCGAGATAGGCAAAGCCTGCACCCGGCACGCCTGCTGCATACGCTTCATGCACCGCTTCGACGATCGAATCCTTGGAGAAAAAGCCGGCGAACGGCGGAAACCCCGCGTTGGCAAGCGCCCCTATCAGCACCGTCAGATACGTGATCGGCAGGTATTTGCGCAAGCCGCCCATTTTGCGCATGTCCTGCTCGTGGTGCATCGCGATGATCACGGAGCCGGCGCCGAGGAACAGAACTGCCTTGAAGAACGCGTGCGTCATCAGGTGAAAAATCGCGACCGAATAAGCCGACACGCCCAGCGCCATCGTCATGTAACCGAGTTGCGACAGCGTCGAGTAAGCGACAACGCGCTTGATGTCGAACTGCACGGTCGCAATCAACGCCATGAAGAAACACGTGATCGCGCCGATGACGAGCACGAATGACAAGGCCGTCTGCGACAGTTCGAATAGCGGCGACATGCGCGCAACCATGAATATCCCGGCGGTGACCATGGTTGCTGCGTGGATCAGTGCGGAGATCGGCGTCGGGCCTTCCATCGAGTCGGGCAGCCACACGTGCAGCGGAAACTGCGCCGACTTGCCCATCGCGCCGATGAACAACAGAATGCAGATCACCGTGATCAACGACCAGTCGCGGCCGGGCAGTATCTCGATGCTGTTGCCAGCCAGCGTTTTAGCGTTGTCGAACACCGTCTGATAATCCAGCGTGCCGAAATACACGAGCACCAGCGCGATGCCAAGCAGAAAGCCGAAATCGCCCACGCGATTGACCAGGAATGCCTTCAAGTTCGCATAAATCGCTGTGGGCCGTGTGAACCAGAAGCCGATCAGCAGATACGACACCAGACCTACGGCCTCCCAGCCGAAGAACAATTGGAGGAAGTTGTTCGACATCACGAGCATCAGCATCGAGAACGTGAACAGCGAGATATAGCTGAAAAAGCGGTTGTAGCCCGGATCGCCGGCCATGTAGCCTATCGTGTAGATATGCACCATCAGCGACACGAACGTGACCACCACCATCATGGTCGCGGATAACTGGTCGATCAGGAAGCCGATGTCATAGCTCGTCGTCCCGCTGACGAGCCAGGTGTACACCGGCCCGTTGTAGATATGGCCTTGCCGCACGTCGCTGAACACCATGCCGGCCGCAACGGTGGCGATGACCATGCCCGCGATCGTCACAGAGTGCGCGAAGCGGTTGCTGGTTTTCATGCAAAGCAGGCCCGACAACAATGCGCCGACAAGCGGTGCGAGCGGCACGACCAGATAAAGCGCTTGCATCGTCACGGCATCAGCCTTTGAGTTCGTCGAGGTCTTCGACGTCTATGGTCTGCAGATTGCGGAACAACACGACCAGGATCGCGAGCCCGATGGCCGATTCTGCCGCGGCAACAGTGAGGATAAAGAAGACGAATATCTGCCCCGCCGTGTCGCCCAGATAGTGCGAGAACGCGACGAAATTCATGTTGACGGCGAGCAGCATGAGCTCGATCGCCATCAGGATGATGATGATGTTCTTGCGGTTCAGGAAGATCCCGACCACGCTGATCGCGAACAGTATCGCGCCCAACACCAGGTAATGCTGTAGTGAAACCAAACGTTGCCCCTTGTTCTAGGATTGAGGAGCGAGGATTGGAAATTGAGGTGTAAAAACCTTCACCCTTAACTCAATCCCCGTTCCTCGATCCTCAATCCTGTTTTTTCTCCGACGGCATGGCCACGATGCGCACACGATCTTTGCGCCGGACCTCGACCTGCCGTGCCGGATCGATATAGCGCGAACTCTTACGCTGGCGCAGCGTCAGCGCGATCGCCGCGACGATAGCAACCAGCAATATCACCGCCGCGATTTCGAACGGATACACGTACACCGTGTAAAGCAACCGGCCCAATTCCTTGGTGTTGGAGAAGCCGGGGGCCGTCGCGGGCGGCTCCGCGACCTCCAGATCGGCGTAGTGGCTCCATAGAATTGTGCCCATTTCGAACACCAGCAGGGCCGCGACCACTCCGCCCAGCGGCAAATAGCTCCAGAAGCCCTCGCGCAGCTTGGCCAGGTTGATGTCGAGCATCATCACGACGAAGAGGAACAGCACCATTACCGCGCCTACGTAAACCAGCACCAGAGCGATCGCCAGGAATTCCGCCTGCAGCTGTATCCACAGGCCGGCGGACGTAAAAAACGCGAGCACCAGCAGCAGCGCCGAATGCACCGGATTGCGCGACGTGATGACGCCCAGGGCAGCGCCGATCAGCACCGTCGAGAAGGCATAAAAGATGAAGGTCTGGAAACTCATGTCCGTTGTATTAACGATAGCCGGCGTCGGCGGCGCGGTCTTTGGCGATCTGCTCTTCGTACAGGTCGCCGATCGCGAGCAGCATCGGCTTGGTATAAATCAGGTCCCCGCGCTTTTCGCCGTGATACTCGAGGATGCGGGTCTCGACGATGGAGTCGACCGGGCAGGATTCTTCGCAAAATCCGCAGAAAATGCATTTCGTGAGGTCGATGTCGTAACGGGTGGTGCGGCGCGTGCCGTCGTCGCGCTGCTCGGATTCGATCGTGATGGCGAGCGCCGGGCACACCGCCTCGCACAGCTTGCAGGCGATGCAGCGCTCTTCGCCGTTCGGGTAGCGGCGCAGCGCGTGCAGGCCGCGAAAGCGGCCGGACTGCGGTGTTTTCTCCTCGGGAAACTGCACCGTGATTTTGCGTGCGAACAGATGGCGCCCGGTCAGCGCCATGCCCTTGAGCAACTCGAACAGCAGAAAGGTACGAAAGAAATCGCTTATGCGGGTTAGCATCGGGGCCTCATTTCCACCAGACCCACAGCGGCGTCTGCATCCACGCGCCAAGCACGATGATCCACACGATGGTGATCGGGATGAACACCTTCCAGCCGAGCCGCATGATCTGGTCGTAACGGTAACGCGGGAAAGTCGCGCGGAACCAGATAAAAAGTATCAAGACGAAGAACACCTTGGCAAACAGCCAGTGAAAGCCGCCATAGGTCAAATACTGGAGGTATTGCACGTCGCGCCAACCCGCAAAATCCAGCGGCGACAACCAGCCGCCGAGGAACATGATGCTGCACAAGGCGGACACCAGAATCATGTTGATGTATTCGGCGAGGAAGAACACCGCGAACGTCATGCCGGAATATTCGACGTGGAAGCCGGCCACGATTTCCGATTCGCCTTCCGCGACGTCGAACGGCGCACGATTGGTCTCCGCCACGCCTGCAATCAGGTAAACCAGGAAAAACGGAAACAGCGGTATGAAAAACCAGTTCAGCGCGCCGTAGCTGCCCCCCTGGGCATTGACGATATCAGCGAGATTAAGGCTCTGCGCGGCCATCAGAACGCCGACCAGCGCGAAGCCCATCGCAATCTCGTACGAAACGATTTGCGCCGCCGAGCGCAGCGCGCCCAAAAACGCATATTTGGAATTGGATGCCCAGCCGGCGACGATCACGCCATAGACGCCCATCGACGTAATCGCCATGATGTAGAGCAGCCCCGCGTCGATATCGGCGAGCACCATTTCGGGCCCGAACGGCACGACCGCCCATGCCGCCAGTGCGGGCATCATCGCCATGACGGGCGCCAGCACGAACAGAAATTTGTTCGCGCCGGCCGGCACGATGATCTCTTTCGTCAACAGCTTGATGCCGTCGGCGATCGGCTGCAGCCAGCCGTAGCCGACGCGATTGGGGCCGTGGCGCACCTGTATCCAACCGATGACCTTGCGCTCGAGCAGGGTCAAATAAGCCATGCACAGCATCAATGGGACAACGATGCAGACGATCAGGACCAGGATTTTGATTGCATACAGTATTGGGCCACTGTAGTCGCCGAACAAGGCGATCACAAAGGCGCCGAGCAGTCCCCATGCCCAGGTTCCCAGATTGACCAATGGCTGCATTACTGCGTTCACACTGCGACCTTTTGCTGAGCGGCAATGCGCTCGACGGTGACTGCACCTTCCGTGGCGCCAAGTCCCGCCGTTTGCGGATGCCCTGCCGCAACCCGTATGCAATTGGCGGGCAGCTTGTCGTCGCGCGCCGCGGCGAGTATTGCCGAGCCCGCGCCTTGCGTAATTCTTACCTGATCGCCATCCTGCAAAGCGAGCTGAGCAAACAGCGCGCCATTCATTGCGGCAATAGGCGATGCGACGGCGTCGTGCGTTTTCTGCAGCGGGGACGAGCGACGCACGATGGCGTCGGTCTGATAAATAGGCACTTCCGCGATGCGTTCAATGCCGCCCGCGGCAGCGCCGATTTTGCCGATTGCCGGCGACGACAGGCGGTTGTTCAGACGCCGCGCGATATCGGCGGGCAATGCGTCCTTCAGCACCTGCTCGCTGCTATCGTAATCAAAACCGGCGACTCCCAGCAGATTGCCGAGGACGCGCAGTACCTTCCAGGCCGGCCGCGTTTCGGCGAGCGGTTGCACCACGCCGCGGAAACTCTGCGCCCTGCCCTCGGTGCTGACAAACGTGCCCGAGGTTTCGGTGAACGGCGAAACCGGCAACAGCGCGTGCGCATAATCGAGCGCGCCGTGCTGATAAGATGACATCGCAACCACGAACTCCGCCTGCTTGAGCGCTGCCATAGCCTGTTGCGGGTCGGCGCAATCGAGTTCGGGTTCGCTGCCCAGCAATACGTAGGCCTTGCGCGGCTGCGCCATCATCTGCCCGGCATCGAGCTCGCCGCCTGCGGCGCCGGCGAGATAACCGCCCACGCTGTTCGCGGCCTCGCCGAGGAAACCGAGCTTCGCACCGGTGAGATCGGCGAGCGTCTGTGCCAACGCATGCAACTGCGTCGCCGCCGGATGGTGCTGTGCGAAATTGCCCAGGAAAATCGCGCTATTCTTGCCGGATGCGAGACTGTCCGCCATGCGTTGCGCGGCCTCGCCGACCTGCACGCCGGAAACTTCCGCCGGCACCTGGCTGTTTTTTGTCTGCGCAACTGCTTTAATGACTTGCGCCAGAGCATCCGCGAGCAATGACGGCGCAACGATCGCCTTGTTCGCGACGCGCATGAGCAATTCGTCGTCGACCGCGTTAATCAGATTGATCTGCAGCAGCTTTTTCGCCGCCTGGCGCAAACGGTTCGCCAACAGCGGATGGTCTTTGCGCAGAGTGCTGCCGATGACCAGCACGCGGTCGAGCTGTGAAACATCCGCGATCGGCATGCCGAGCCACGGTACAACATTGGCGTCGGCGCCGAATTCCGACTGGTGCGTGCGGAAGTCGACGTTGTTGCTGCCGAGCGCGCGCATCAGTTTCTGCAGTAAATACAATTCTTCGACCGTCTGGTGCGGCGTCGCCAGCGCGCCGATCTGCGCCGCACCGTGCGCGTCGCGCACTTTGCGGATGCCGGCTGCGACGAAATCGAGCGCTATCTGCCAGTCGACCTCACGCCAGCTTCCGTTGTCCTTGATCATCGGCTTGACGAGGCGGCTGGCCGCGTTCAGGCCCTCGTATGCGAAGCGGTCCTTGTCCGACAGCCAGCATTCGTTGATGGCTTCGTTCTCGCGCGGCAGCACGCGCATGACGCGATTCTGCTTGACCTGCACGATCAGGTTGGAGCCGAGGCCGCAATGCGGGCTCACCGATTTGTGCCGCGTCAATTCCCAGGTGCGGGCGCTGTAGCGGAACGGCTTGGACGTGAGCGCGCCGACCGGGCACAGATCGATCACGTTGCCCGACAGCTCCGAATCCACGGTCTTGCCAACGAACGCGATGATTTCCGCGTGCTCGCCGCGCCCTATCATACCGAGCTCCATGACGCCGGCGATCTCCTGCCCGAAGCGCACGCAGCGCGTGCAATGGATGCAGCGCGTCATGTCGGTCGAAATCAGCGGGCCGAGGTTCTTGTTGTTGACGACGCGCTTGGGCTCTTCATAGCGCGAGCCGCTGGCGCCATAGCCGACCGCCAGGTCCTGCAGCTGGCATTCGCCGCCCTGGTCGCAGATCGGGCAGTCCAGCGGATGGTTGATGAGCAGAAACTCCATCACGCCTTTTTGCGCGTTTATCGCCTGGTCGGAGTGCGTGAACACCTTCATGCCATTGGTCACGGGCGTTGCACACGCCGGCAGCGGCTTGGGCGCCTTCTCGACCTGCACGAGGCACATGCGGCAGTTCGCCGCGATCGACAACTTCTTGTGATAGCAGAAATGCGGCACATAGACGCCGGCCTGATTGGTGGCGTCCATCACGGTGCTGCCGTCGGGCACCTCGAGTTTCCTGCCGTCAATTTCGATTTCAAGCATGGGGTGCGCGCATCAGATGTAATCGGGGACGAGGCATTGTTTGTGATCGATGTGATGCTGGAATTCATCACGAAACACCTTGATGAACGCGCGCACCGGCATCGCCGCGGCATCGCCCAGCGCACAGATCGTGCGTCCCTGGATATTGTCGGCGACGTTGTTCAGCAGGTCGAGGTCCTCCTGCCTGCCCTTGCCATGCTCGATGCGGTCGACCATGCGGTAAAGCCAGCCCGTGCCCTCGCGGCACGGGGTGCATTGCCCGCACGATTCCTCGTAATAGAAATAAGACAGGCGCAAAAGGCTTCTTACCATGCAGCGCGTCTCATCCATGACGATCACGGCGCCCGAGCCCAGCATGGAGCCGGCCTTGGCGATAGAATCGTAGTCCATGTCGGTGGCCATCATGACGTCGGCCGGCAGCACCGGCATCGATGAGCCGCCGGGGATGACTGCTTTCAAATTCTTGCCGCCGCGCATGCCCCCCGCCATTTCCAGCAGTTTGGCGAACGGCGTGCCGAGCTTCACTTCGTAGTTGCCGGGCCGCGCGACGTCGCCTGACACCGAAAATATCTTGGTGCCGCCATTGTTCGGCTTGCCGAGGCCGAGGAACGCATCACCGCCGTTGTTGATGATCCACGGCACGGCCGCGAAAGTCTCGGTGTTGTTGATCGTCGTCGGCTTGCCATAGAGGCCGAAGCTCGCCGGGAACGGCGGCTTGAAGCGCGGCTGACCTTTCTTGCCTTCGAGCGACTCGAGCAGCGCGGTTTCTTCGCCGCAGATGTAAGCGCCCCAGCCGTGATGGTTGTGCAGCTCGAAACTGAATTCCGAACCCAGTATGTTATTGCCGATGTAGCCGGCGGCGCGCGCCTCGGCCAGCGCTTCTTCCATGCGCTCAAAAACGTCCCATATCTCGCCGTGTATGTAGTTATAGCCGACGGGTATGCCCATCGCATACGCGCCTATCGCCATGCCCTCGATCAGGATGTGCGGGTTGTAGCGCATGATGTCGCGGTCTTTGAACGTGCCGGGCTCGCCCTCGTCGGAATTGCAAACGAGGTATTTGGCGCCCGGGAACTGGCGCGGCATGAAGCTCCACTTGAGGCCGGTCGGAAACCCGGCGCCGCCGCGGCCGCGCAAAGCGGACTTCTTGAGCTCGGCAATGATCTGCTCAGGCGGGATCTTCTCGCCGAGTATTTTCTTCAGCGCCGAATAGCCGCCGCGCGCAAGATAATCCTGCAAATGCCAATTGGCCCCCGTGATGCCTTTCATAATTACAGCATCGGGACCGTAAAGATCGCCGGCGAACGGCGCGACAGGCAGGCCCATTATTTCATTTCCTCGATCAATCTATCGAGATTGTCCGGCGTCATCGCGCACGCCATGCGCTTGTTGTTGACGAGCAGCACGGGGGCCTCGCCGCAGGCACCCAGGCATTCAGCCTCTTTCAGCGTAAACGCCCCGTCGGCGGAGGTTTCGCCGAAGCCGATGCCGAGCTTTTGTTTCAGGTGTTTCGCGGCGACGCCCGCGCCCTGCAATGCGCACGGCAGATTGGTGCAGAGGGCAAGCTTGCATTTGCCGATCGGCTTCAGATCGTACATCGTGTAGAAGCTCGCCACCTCATAGACTGCGATCGGCGGCATGTCGAGATAGCGGGCGACGAAGTCCATCGTTTCAGTCGACAGCCAGCCTTTTTCGCACTGTGCGATGGTCAATGCCGCCATGACAGCCGACTGCTTCTGGTCGGGCGGATACTTGGCGACGGCGCGGTCGATGTCCGCTAGCGCGGCGGGGCTCAATAATAGCGGCGCGTTCATTGTTTGCTCATCGGTCAATTTCCCCGAACACGATGTCCTGGGTGCCGATAATCGCGACCACGTCGGCGATCATGTGGCCGCGCACCATCTCGTCGAGCGCCGCCAGGTGCGGAAAGCCCGGCGCACGGATCTTCACTCGATACGGTTTGTTCGCACCGTCGGATATGAGGTAGATGCCGAATTCGCCCTTGGGCGCTTCGACCGCAGCGTACGATTCGCCCGGCGGCACGTGCATGCCTTCGGTAAAGAGCTTGAAATGGTGGATCAGCTCTTCCATGTTCTGCTTCATCGCCACGCGCGACGGCGGCGCGACCTTGTGGCTGTCCGTCATCACAGGTCCTGGATTCAGGCGCAGCCACTCGATGCATTGCCTGATAATGCTGTTCGACTGGCGCATTTCCTCAATGCGCACGAGGTAACGGTCGTAGCAGTCGCCGTTAACACCGACCGGGATATCAAAGCTCATGCGGTCGTAAACCTCGTATGGCTGCTTCTTGCGCAAATCCCATTCGATGCCCGAACCGCGCAGCATCGGACCGGTAAAGCCCAGCGCCTTCGCGCGCTCCGGCGTCACTACGCCTATGCCTACGGTGCGCTGCTTCCAGATCCGGTTGTCCGTGAGCAGCGTCTCATACTCGTCGACGTACGTAGGAAAGCGCCGCGTAAAATCTTCAATGAAGTCGAGCAGTGAACCCTGGCGGTTGCTGTTCATGTCGCGGATCGCCGCCGCGTTATGTTTGCGCGCGGCCTCATACTGCGGCATCGTGTCCGGCAAATCGCGGTATACGCCGCCCGGGCGGTAGTACGCCGCATGCATGCGCGCGCCCGACACCGCTTCATAGCAGTCCATCAGGTCTTCGCGCTCGCGGAAGCAGTACAAAAACACCGTCATCGCGCCGACGTCGAGCGCATGCGCGCCCAGCCACAGGCAGTGATTAAGAACGCGCGTAATCTCGTCGAACATCACGCGAATATATTGCGCGCGCAACGGCACTTCGATGCCGATCAGCTTTTCGATCGCCATCACGTAGGCGTGCTCGTTGCACATCATCGAGACATAATCGAGCCGGTCCATGTAAGGCACCGACTGGATGAAAGTGCGCGTCTCTGCGAGCTTTTCCGTCGCACGATGCAGGAGCCCGATATGCGGGTCGGCGCGCTCGATCACTTCGCCGTCGAGTTCGAGCACGAGGCGCAATACACCGTGGGCCGCCGGATGCTGCGGCCCGAAGTTCATGGTGTAATTTCTGATCTCCGCCATGATCAGCCTTTGCGGAACCCTTCGCTGTCGGCATAGTGCTCTTCACGCACGATGCGCGGCACGATTTCGCGCGGCTCTATGGTGACGGGCTGATAGATCACGCGCTGCTGGTCAGGGTCGTAGCGCATTTCCACGTTGCCGTAAACAGGGAAATCCTTGCGAAACGGATGCCCGATAAAGCCGTAATCGGTAAGTATGCGGCGCAGGTCAGGGTGGCCGTCGAAAACGATGCCATAAAGATCGAACGCCTCGCGCTCGAACCAGTTCGCCGCCGGCCACACGCCTATGACCGAGTCGACCACCGGAAAATCATCCGCCGCGCAAAATATGCGCACGCGCAGCCGGCAGTTCTTGCTCAGGCTCAGCAAGTGGTACACGACGGCAAAGCGCGCACCCTCGTACCCGGAATAGGCGCTGTAATCGACGCCGCAGACATCGATGAGTTGAGAAAAATCGAGTTCGGGCCGATCACGCAACGCTGTCATCACACTGAGCAAATCGGCGGCCTCCACGACGAGCGTCACTTCGCCGAGCACTTCAACAATCGAAACGACCTGGCCCGCCAGCGCGGTCTGCACACTTTCGATCAGGGCCTGGTTACGCGCAGTCATGTGGCGTGCCCGCGTTCAAGGTACAAAAGCAACGTGCGCATTTGCAGTGTTTATCCACGGGCGATCGTATTGGTGCGCTTAATCTTGTTCTGCAGCTGAATGATGCCGTAGAGCAGTGCCTCGGCGGTCGGCGGACAACCCGGCACGTAGATGTCGACCGGCACGATGCGGTCGCAGCCGCGCACCACCGAATAGGAGTAATGGTAATAGCCGCCGCCGTTGGCGCACGAGCCCATCGAGATCACCCAGCGCGGCTCCGCCATCTGGTCGTAGACTTTGCGCAGGGCCGGCGCCATCTTGTTGCACAGCGTGCCGGCGACGATCATGACGTCGGACTGGCGGGGGCTCGGGCGAAAGACAATGCCGAAACGGTCGAGGTCGTAGCGCGACGCGCCGGCATGCATCATTTCCACCGCGCAGCAGGCCAGGCCGAATGTCATCGGCCACATCGACCCGGTGCGCGTCCAGTTGATCAGCGTGTCCATGCTGGTCACGACGAACCCTTTGTCCGCTATGCCCCCGTTGTCCACCAAGCCGCCGTCAGGCATATGAGGCCCTCTTCAAGACTAGTCCCACTCCAGTGCGCCCTTCTTCCATTCGTAGACGAAGCCCACGACGAGAATGGCGAGAAACAGAACCATCGAGTGGAAACCGAACATGCCGATTTCCCGCAGGACGATGGCCCACGGAAACAGAAATGCGATCTCGAGATCGAACAGGATGAACAGGATGGCGACGAGGTAATAGCGCACGTCGAATTTCATGCGCGCGTCCTCGAACGCCTCGAACCCGCATTCATACGGCGATAGCTTCTCGCTGTCCGGACGGTGCACACCGAGCAGGCGGCTCACGCCGCTGCCGAGCACGATGGGCGCGATGCCGGCGCCGGCGCCGACAATGATGAACAGCAGGATGGGAAAGTAGTTTTCTAACATGGGGACAGAACGCCGGCGGCTGCAAGCTCGACCATCATAGCAACAATTCGACCGCTCCCTGTTAGTCCGCGAATGCTTCTAATGCGTTCCAAAAAAACCTCTTTTGCTGCTTCGTGCCTATTGCATGGTGCCGACGGAGAGACTCGAACTCTCACGGCTTTCGCCACCGCCCCCTCAAGACGGCGTGTCTACCAATTCCACCACGTCGGCGTCATTCAATCTGTTACTTCGGTATGTCCTTCGTCTTCGAATCCGCGTCGGCGGCCGGCTTGTCCGGCGACGGCACGGGAATCTGCGTGGCGGGCGCCGTTGACGGTGCCTGCTGCGTGACCGGCGCCGTCATGATGCCTTTGCTGCCGCCTTTGTGCGCGTAGAACCACGTCAGCGCCATGCTGGTCAGGAAAAACACGGTAGCGAGTATCGCCGTGGCGCGGCTCAGAAAATTGGCCGACCCGGTAGAGCCGAATACGCTGCCCGACGCGCCGCCGCCGAACGCCGCGCCCATGTCCGCGCCCTTGCCATGCTGCAGCAGCACCAGGCCGATGATGGCGAGCGCCGCCGTCACGTGAAACACCAGCAATAAAGTCTCCATGATCCTTCCGCTTTTCCCGCGCCTTCTAGCGCTTCCAACCAGACCGTTAGTGACGCTCCGCCGCCCGGCAGATCGCCATGAAATCTTCCACCACCAGCGCCGCGCCGCCAATCAGCCCGCCGTCGATGTCGGGCATCGCGAACAACTGCGCCGCATTCGCGGCCTTCACGCTGCCGCCGTACAAAATTCTGAGCTCCGCCGCAACTGCTTTATCCTGCGCCGCGATCTTCGCGCGGATAAACGCATGCGCCGCCTGCGCCTGTTCCGGCGCCGCCGTCTTGCCCGTGCCAATCGCCCATACCGGCTCGTACGCAACAACCGCTTTTGCCAGCACCGCCGCACCTGCGACCGCCATCACCGCGTCCAGCTGCGCGCCGACGATTGGCTCCATCGCGCCGGCCTCGCGTTCCTGCAAAGTTTCGCCGACGCATAGTATCGGCGTCAGCCCGTTCTTCACTGCCGCGCCGAACTTTGCCGCGACAGTCGCATTGCTTTCGCCGAAAATACTGCGCCGCTCTGAATGGCCGACGATCGCAAACTGGCATCCGAATTCGCACAACATCGCCGCGGTGACAGCGCCCGTATACGCGCCGGCGCCGAACTGGCTCACGTCCTGCCCGCCCCATGCCACGCCGGTTCCCGCCAGCAACTGCTGCGTCTGCGACAAGTACGGATAAGGCACACACACCGCACAGTCGACGCCCTTCAAAGCCGCAGCCGCAGTGCGCACATGGCCGAGCAAACGCTCGTTTTCAGCCAGATTGCCGTTGGATTTCCAATTGCCTGCAACCAGCCTGCCGCGCATCGACCGTCACCCGCTTAAAGCGTTGGGATTTTACCGGTCTAGACCTGCAGGGTCAACGTAAATCAGGTCGGGTGCAGCGCACAAGCGCTTTGATTCAAGAAGGATTTCGCCGTTTCGCCGCGGGTTGCCAACGCGCCGCCCGGCATGCGGCATCAAACGCGTCAGCGGGCTGCTTTGCGCACTGCAGCGGCGATGGTTTCCGCCCACGTTTTAACTTGCGCGCGCGCGCGCCCTTCAACCATCACGCGTATCACCGGCTCCGTGCCGGACGCGCGCAGCAACACGCGGCCATCGTCGCCCAGCGCATCCGTCGCCTGGGCGAGCGCGTGCTTCACGCCGCGGTCGGCTTCAAAATCGAATTTGCGCTGGGTGCGCACGTTAATGAGCAGCTGGGGATACAGCTTGACTGCGGCGGCCGCCTTGGTAAGCGGGATGTTATCGCCACGTAACGCACCGAGCACCTGCAACGCGGACACGAGTCCATCGCCGGTCGTGTGCTGATCGAGGCAGATGATATGCCCCGAATTTTCCCCGCCGAGTGTCCAGCCGCGCTTTTCCATCATTTCCAGCACGTAGCGGTCGCCGACCTTCGCACGCGCGAAAGGAATCTTGAGCCGCGCCAGCGCGTGCTCCATGCCGAGATTGGTCATCAGCGTACCGACGACGCCGCCCTTCAGTTGCCGGCGGTCGCGCATCCGATGGCTCGCGATCACGTAGAGCAGCTGGTCCCCATCGTAGACTTCGCCTTTGGCATCGACCATGACCAGGCGATCACCGTCGCCGTCGAGCGCAATGCCGAGATCGGCGCGCTCGCGCCTCACCGCGTCCTGCAGCGCTTGCGGGTGCACAGCGCCGCAGCCCGCGTTGATATTGAATCCGTCGGGCTGATTGCCGATGGCAGTCACGTCCGCACCGAGTTCGTGGAACACGTGCGAGGCGACGTGATAGGTGGCGCCGTGCGCGGTGTCGACGACCAGACGCAGGCCGCGCAAATCGAGCTGTGCCGGGAAAGTGCTTTTGCAGAATTCGATATAGCGCCCGGCCGCGTCGTCGATGCGCCGCACTTTGCCGAGTTTCGCCGAGGTCAGGCATTGCAGCGGACGAGCGAGCTCCGTCTCGATCGCGCTTTCGACCTTGTCGGGCAGCTTCGCGCCCGCGCCGGAGAAAAATTTAATCCCGTTATCGTCGTACGGATTGTGCGACGCGCTGATCACGATGCCGGCCGACAAGCGCAGCGCGCGCGTCAGATAGGCGACCGCCGGCGTGGGCATCGGCCCCGTGAGCAGCACGTCGACGCCCGCCGCGCATAAACCCGCCTCCAGCGAGGATTCGAGCATGTAACCGGAGATGCGCGTGTCTTTGCCGATCAGGACAGCCGGCCGCTCGCCGCCCTTGCCGGCGCGCGTCAGCACTTTGCCGGCGGCATAGCCGAGGCGCAGGACGAAGTCCGGCGTAATTGGCGTCGCCCCCACCGTGCCGCGTATGCCGTCAGTGCCGAAATATTTTCTTGTCATGGTCTCTTTACTTTACCTGCCAGAATTTACGGCGGCCCACACCGCCAAAGCATCGCGCGTCGCCGCCACATCGTGCACGCGCACGATACGCGCGCCCTTTTCAACCGCAATCAAAGCTGCCGCCACGCTCGCGTGCACGCGGTCGCCCACATCGCGACCGGTAATACGGCCCAGCATGCCTTTGCGCGATAGACCCGCCAGCACGGTGGCGCCGCTGGCGGCGAACCGGTCGAGCCCCCGCAGCAGTGCGAGATTATGCTCCAGCGTCTTGCCGAAACCAAAGCCGGGATCGATGACGATGCGTTCGAGCGCAATGCCGGCACCGCGCGCGGCCTGCACCCGCGTCGTCAATAATGACAGCACTTCAGTCACCACGTCGTCATAGCGGGGATTGACCTGCATGTCGGCGGGCGTGCCCTGCATATGCATGAGGCACACTGCGGCATCGCTCTGCGCGACCGCTGCGAGCGCCGCCGGCGACTCCAACGCGCAAATATCGTTGATCATCGCCGCGCCGGCGGCGATTGCTTCGCGCATGAGGGCGGGCTTTTGCGTGTCTACGGATACCGGCACCGCGCCGCCCGCAAGTTGCTCGAGTACCGGCAGCACGCGCTTGCGCTCTTCGTCGAGTGTCACGCCGGCGGAATCCGGCCGCGTCGACTCACCGCCGATATCGATAATGTCGGCGCCTTCGCTTATCAGCTGGCGAGCGCGCGTGAGCGCTGCCTCAGTCGTCGCATGAATGCCGCCGTCGGAGAATGAATCGGGCGTGATATTAACGACGCCCATGATTAAAGGGCGCGCGAGGGAAAGCCGGAATTTACCGCACTGGAGGTGCATCAGGATTCGGGACCCAGAATTCGGGAATCAGCAAATTGCGAAAAACCAGCGCCCTCCGAATCCTGAATCCCGCCTGCCGAATCCTGCTTTCAAGTTCCCTGTGCCGGTGCGGCAGTCGTCGCCGGGCTGGGCGGCGGATCTTTCGGCGGCGCGCTGGCCGGCGGCGTGACCGGCTTCGGCGGACGCGGCTCGCGCCCGTCCATAATGTCTTTCAACTGGTCGGCATCCATGGTTTCCCACTCGAGCAGGGTCTTCGCCATCCTCTGGACCTTGTCGCGATTGTCTTCGATGATCTTGCGCGCGACCTGATATTGCTGATCGATAATGCGGCGCAGCTCGGCGTCGACTTTCTGCATCGTCGCTTCCGACATGTTCTTGTGCGTGGTGACCGAGCGGCCGAGGAAAACCTCGCCCTCGTTCTCGCCGTACACCATCGGCCCCAGGGCATCCGACATCCCCCACTCGGTGACCATGCGGCGCGCAAGCGTAGTGGCGTTCTGAAAATCGCTGCTGGCGCCGGTCGTCATCTGGCCGAGAAACACTTCTTCGGCAATACGACCGCCCAGCGAAACCGAAATATCCTGCAGCAGATGCTCGCGGTCTTTGCCGTGACGGTCGGCTTCGGGCAGCATCCAGGTCAGCCCCAGCGCGCGGCCTCGCGGAATAATGGTGACCTTGTGCACCGGGTCGGCCTTGGGGAGCGTATAGGCAACCACCGCATGGCCGGCTTCGTGATAGGCCGTCGTGACGCGCTCGTCTTCCGGCATTACCATCGAGCGGCGCTCGGCGCCCATATAGATTTTGTCCTTGGCCTGCTCGAAGTCGTCCATATCGACCAGCCGCTTGTTCTTGCGCGCGGCAAATAACGCGGCCTCGTTGACCAGATTGGCGAGGTCCGCGCCAGACATACCCGGAGTCCCGCGGCCGATGATATCGGCCTTGACGTCGGGGGCGACCGGCACTTTGCGCATATGCACGAGCAGGATCTGCTCGCGGCCGCGAATATCCGGCAGCGGCACTACGACTTGACGATCGAAACGGCCCGGCCGCAGCAATGCGGGATCAAGCACGTCAGGACGGTTTGTTGCGGCGATAACGATAACGCCCGCGGCGCCTTCGAAGCCGTCCATTTCTACCAGCAATGCATTCAACGTCTGCTCGCGCTCGTCGTTGCCGCCGCCGAGGCCCGCGCCGCGCTGGCGGCCAACCGCGTCGATTTCATCGATAAACACGATGCACGGCGCGTGTTTCTTCGCCTGCTCGAACATGTCGCGCACGCGCGCCGCGCCGACACCGACGAACATCTCGACAAAGTCCGAGCCCGAGATGCTGAAGAAAGGCACTTTGGCTTCGCCTGCAATCGCGCGGGCCAGCAGCGTCTTGCCGGTGCCCGGCGAGCCCACCATCAGCACGCCCTTGGGTATGCGGCCGCCGAGTTTCTGGAACTTGCCGGGGTCGCGCAGGAATTCGACCAGTTCGGCTACTTCTTCCTTGGCTTCTTCGCAGCCCGCGACGTCGGCGAACGTAACGGAATTATTATTTTCATCCATCATGCGCGCGCGACTCTTCCCGAATGAAAATGCGCCGCCGCGCCCGCCGCCCTGCATCTGGCGCATGAAGAATATCCAGATGCCGATCAGGAGCAGCATCGGGAACCATGAGATGAAGATATTCATCAGGAACGACTGCTCTTCCTCGGGCTTGGCGTCGACCTTGACGCCCGCCTTCAACAGGTCGCTCACCATCCACAAGTCGCCGAGCGTGCCTGGGCTGTAGGTCACGTACTTGCGATTGTCCTGCGAGACCCAGCGCACGGTGCGCCCCTCGACCTGCGCCGAAGTGACGCGGCCCTGCTTGACCTCGTCCATGAACTGCGAGTACGGAATGACGCTTTGGGCGGCCTGGCGGCTGCTGAATTGATTGAAAACGGTCATCAGCACGACCGCGATGACCAGCCAGATTGCCACATTCTTGATCAGGTTATTCAACGTTGCTCCTTGCCACTTTTGCGCCAGTCGGCACGCGTATCTGTTTCAATTCTAGACCCTTTTCGATTCCGGTGTCGGCGGGCACCAATCGATGAAGGCGCTCGCTATCAGTCCGTGCCCTTGCGGTTTCTGCCCAACAGGTAAAGCTCGTTGCTGCGGCCGCGCGATGCTTCGGGCTTGCGCGTGACGACCTGCGCGAAACGGCCGCGCAATTCGCGCAAGAACTCCTGAAATCCCGACCCTTGAAATACTTTGACCAGCAGGCTGCCACCAGGTTTCAATTGTTTAACGGCAAATTCGAGTGCAAGTTCAGCCAGATACATCGCGCGCGCCTGATCGCTCAGAGCAATACCGCTGATATTGGGCGACATATCGCTTAATACAAGGTCTATCGCGCGGCCACCGAGTTCTAGCTCGAGCGCCTGCACCACCGCTTCTTCACGAAAGTCGCCCTGTAGAAAGGTGACGTTGCGCAGCGCATCCATTGGCAGCAGGTCGAGCGCGATGACGCGGCCGCGCGCGCCGACTTTGGCGGCGGCGACCTGCGACCAGCCGCCGGGCGCCGCGCCCAGGTCCACCACCACCATTCCCGGCTTTAGCAGTTTGTCGCGCTCGGCGACCTCGATCAGCTTGTAAGCGGCGCGCGAGCGATAGCCCTCCGCCTTCGCGCGCTGCACGTAGACGTCGTTGACGTGCTCCATCATCCACTGTTTGCTGGTCTTGGTACGCTTCATCGGTTAGCATGCCGCCATGATTCTCGACATCACTTCAGCCCAGCGCCGCGAGTTGCGCGCGCGCGCGCACGCGCTGCATCCCGTCGTGATGGTCGGCGACGGCGGGCTGACCACGCCGGTACTGAATGAGATCCATCGCAACCTCGCCAGTCACGAGCTGATAAAAATTCGCGTCATGGCGGACGAGCACGCGGGGCGCGACCGTATTATGGGCGAGATTTGCGCAACGCTGCATGCAGCGCCCGTCCAGCACATCGGCAAGATCCTGGTCATATTCCGCCCGCGGCCCGAGCAGGCCCCCGTTGCTCCGAAGAAAAAAATCAAACGGCGGCCGAAACCCGCGCGCCGCACAAAACGCAGCTTTCAACGCTGAAAGAGCGCCGTCATTGCACTCAGCGCGAGTTGCGCGCGTGCAACCAGACGAGCAGGATGCCGAGCACGCTCTGGATCAGGTAGAGCACGCTCGCTACGCCGTGCCATGCAACGAAGCGATCACGCAACACGCTTTCCATCACGCCTTTCGGCATGGCCTGATTTTTCAGGCCGGCCAATATCGGTTGCACGCCGAATTCGCCGGCTACCGTCAGCACCAGCATGACGAGCACTATCCAGAATATGCCTTGCCTGAAACAGGCTCCGCCGAAGCGAGCGAGCCGGAACAGCAGCAGGTAGACCGCGCAGCCGATGCCGACGCAGGCAATCAGCATGAATAATTTTCCCGCGAGGGCGCCCGCCTGCGCGCGATCCGCCAGCGTGTAGAACAGCGTCGGTGCGACGATGTAGCCGATCGCCCACAGGCCGCCTATCCACAGCGTCAGCGCGATTGCGTAAATACCTTCAGTGAGGATCTTCATCGCGTGGGCCGGGCGCGCCCTGACATCTAGATATACTTGACGTCGAGAATTTCGTATTCGCGCACGCCGCCCGGCGCCTTCACTTCCGCGACATCGCCTGCGTGCTTGCCGATGAGCGCGCGCGCAATCGGCGAACTGATGGAAATCTTGCCCTGCTTGATGTTCGCCTCGTCGTCGCCGACGATCTGATAGGTGACTTTTTCCGCGCTGTTCACTTCCTCGAGCTCTATGGTCGCGCCGAACACGCAACCGCCGTCAGCGTCGATGAGCGCGGGATCGATGACCTGTGCGTTCGACAGCTTGCTTTCGACTTCGGCGATACGCCCTTCGATGAAACTCTGGCGCTCCTTGGCCGCCGCGTACTCGGCATTCTCCGACAGATCACCGTGCGCGCGCGCCTCGGCTATTGCCGCGATGATCGCGGGACGCTGGACGAATTTGAGTTCCTGCAACTCGGCGCGCAGCTTGTCCGCGCCGACTACCGTCAAAGGAGTTTTAGCCATAGTGGACTCTTCCCGTTGTTACGCTGCGGCCGCGACGAGCCGGCGGTGCATGCCCTGCACATCGTAGGCCGTCAGCTCCCGCGATTGTTGCATACCCGTGCACGCAGCGCGCGCGCCGGCGACGGTCGTGTACGACGTGATGCGCGCCTGCAAAGCCGCGCGCCGGATCGCGTAGGAGTCGCGCACCGCGGCGCGTTTTTCCTCGACGGTGTTCACGATGAGCGCGACATCGTTGTTCTTGATCATGTCGACGACGTGCGGCCGGCCTTCGGCGACCTTGTTAATCGGCAGCACAGCGAGCCCTTCCGCCGCGAGCGCCGCCGCCGTGCCGCGCGTCGCCACCAGCTGGAATCCCAGCGCCACGAGATCGCGCGCGATCGCCACCGCCGCGGGCTTGTCGGCGTCACGCACGCTGATGAACACCTTGCCCGACTCGGGCAGGCGGTCGCCTGCCGCCAGCTGCGATTTGACGAACGCCTCGCCGAAAGTCGCGCCGACGCCCATCACTTCGCCGGTCGATTTCATCTCCGGGCCCAGTATCGTGTCGGCGCCGGGAAACTTGATGAACGGAAATACGGCTTCCTTGACAGAGTAATACGGCGGCACGACTTCGGTGATGCTGTTCTGTGCCGCGAGCGAAGTGCCGGTCATGCAGCGCGCTGCAATCTTGGCCAGCGCCAGTCCCGTTGCCTTCGACACGAACGGCACGGTGCGCGAGGCACGCGGATTGACTTCGAGCACGTAGATGACGCCGTTCTGGATCGCGAATTGCACGTTCATCAGGCCGACGACCTTCAGCGCGTGTGCCATCGCGATCGTCTGCTGGCGCAGTTCGTCCTGCAGCTCAGGCGTCAGACTGAACGGCGGCAGCGAACACGCAGAATCGCCCGAATGCACGCCGGCCTGCTCAATGTGCTCCATGATGCCGCCGATCAGCACCGCCTTGCCGTCGCAGATCGCGTCGACGTCGACCTCGGTCGCATCGTTGAGAAAGCGGTCGAGCAGCACCGGCGAATCATTCGAGACCTTGACGGCTTCGCGCATGTAACGTTCGAGATCGGCCTGCTCGTGCACGATTTCCATCGCGCGGCCGCCGAGCACGTACGACGGGCGAACTACCAGCGGATAACCGATTTCAGCCGCAAGAGCGAGCGCTTTCTGACTGCTGCGGGCAGTTCGATTCGGCGGCTGCTTGAGCTTCAGCTTGTGGATCAGCTTCTGGAAACGCTCGCGATCTTCGGCCATATCTATTGAATCGGGCGAAGTGCCAATGATGGGCACACCATTCGCTTCGAGGTCGCGCGCAAGCTTGAGGGGCGTCTGGCCGCCGTACTGCACGATCACGCCATACGGCTTTTCGACGTGCACGATTTCGAGCACGTCTTCCAGCGTCAGCGGCTCGAAGTAGAGACGGTCGGAGGTGTCGTAATCGGTCGATACCGTCTCCGGGTTGCAATTCACCATGATGGTCTCGAAACCGTCTTCGCGCAGCGCCAGTGCCGCGTGCACGCAGCAGTAGTCGAACTCTATGCCCTGCCCGATGCGGTTCGGTCCGCCGCCCAGCACGATGACCTTTTTGCGGTCGGTAGGCTGCGCTTCACATTCTTCCTCGTACGTCGAGTACATGTAGGCGGTGCTGGTAGCGAATTCCGCCGCGCAGGTGTCGACCCGCTTGTAGACCGGGCGAATACCGAGCGCGTGCCGGTGCGCGCGCATCTCGGTCTCGGTCGCCTTCATGAGATAGGCCAGGCGGCGGTCGGAAAACCCTTTGCGCTTCAACCCGCGCAAAGTCACCGCGTCGAGGTCGGCAATCTTCCTGTCGTCGAGCTCCATCTCGAGATCGATGATTTCCTTGATCTGCACCAGGAACCACGGGTCGATCTTCGTCAACTGGAAAACTTCTTCGAGCGTAAATCCATTCTCGAATGCGTCGCCGACATACCAGATGCGCTCCGGTCCCGGCTCGCCAAGCTCCTTCTCGAGCGTCTCGCGGTCGGTGGTTTTCTGGTTCATGCCGTCGGCGCCGACCTCGAGCCCGCGCAGCGCCTTCTGAAATGATTCCTGGAAAGTGCGGCCGATTGCCATCACTTCACCGACCGACTTCATCTGCGTGGTCAGGCGATCGTTGGCGTGCGGGAATTTCTCGAACGCGAATCGCGGCACCTTGGTCACGACGTAATCGATGGTCGGCTCGAACGACGCGGGCGTAGCACCCCCGGTAATGTCGTTGCGCAGTTCGTCCAGCGTGTAGCCGACCGCCAGCTTGGCTGCGATCTTGGCGATCGGGAAGCCGGTCGCTTTCGACGCGAGCGCGCTCGAACGCGACACGCGCGGGTTCATTTCGATGATCAGCAAGCGCCCGTCATCGGGATTGATCGCGAACTGCACGTTGGACCCGCCGGTGTCCACGCCGATCTCGCGCAGGCACGCGATCGACGCGTTGCGCATGATCTGGTATTCCTTGTCCGTCAGCGTCTGCGCCGGCGCAACCGTGATCGAGTCGCCGGTGTGCACGCCCATCGGGTCGAGGTTCTCGATCGAGCAGATGATGATGCAGTTGTCCTTGCTGTCGCGCACCACCTCCATCTCGAACTCTTTCCAGCCGAGCACCGATTCTTCGATCAGCACTTCCCTGGTCGGGCTCGCGTCGAGCCCGCGCTCGACGATCGAGACGAACTCTTCCTTGTTGTAGGCGATGCCGCCGCCGGCGCCGCCCAGCGTGAACGACGGGCGAATAACAGTCGGAAACCCGACCATGGCTTGAACCTGCAGCGCCTCTTCGAGACTGTGCGCGATGGCTGAGCGCGCGGACGCCAGCCCGATCTTCGCCATCGCCGCCTTGAATTTCTCGCGGTCTTCGGCTTTGTCGATCGCCTCTTTTTTCGCGCCTATCATTTCGACGTTGTATTTTTCGAGTACGCCGTGCTTGGCGAGATCGAGCGCGCAGTTAAGCGCGGTCTGACCGCCCATCGTCGGCAGCAGCGCGTCGGGCCGCTCTATCGCGATGACTTTCTCGACCATCTGCCAGGTGACCGGCTCGATATAAGTGGCGTCCGCCATGTTCGGGTCGGTCATGATCGTGGCGGGGTTCGAATTCACGAGCACCACGCGATAGCCCTCCTCGCGCAGCGCCTTGCACGCCTGCGCGCCGGAATAGTCGAACTCGCACGCCTGGCCGATGACGATAGGGCCGGCGCCGATGATCAGGATGCTTTTTATGTCGGTTCTTTTTGGCATAGATTCTTTAACCGAAAAGGACGCGATGGACGCGAAGGTTTTTCATGAAATGGTTTCCCTGGCGTCATTCGTGTCCCTGGCGGTTCCAGATTTTTGCTTTGCCATCAGAGCAACAAACCGATCGAACAAATATCCGACGTCATGCGGCCCCGGGCTCGCTTCCGGATGGCCTTGAAAGCAGAACGCGGGCTGGTCGGTGCGCGCGAAACCCTGCAGCGTTCCGTCGAACAGCGATTTGTGCGTGATGCGCACGTTGGCCGGCAGGGTTGCGGGGTCAACCGCGAAGCCGTGGTTCTGGCTCGTGATCATCACGCGTCCCGTGTCAAGGTCCTGCACCGGATGGTTCGCGCCGTGATGGCCGAATTTCATCTTGAGCGTCTTCGCGCCGCTCGCCAGACCCAGCAATTGATGGCCGAGGCAGATGCCGAACACCGGAATGCCGGTCGCGACAAGCTCGCGTATCGCGCGTATCGCGTAATCGCAAGGCTCAGGGTCGCCCGGGCCGTTGGCGAGAAAAATTCCGTCGGGCGTCAACGCGAGCGCATCCTGCGCGGTGCTTTGCGCGGGTATTACGGTGAGCTTGCAGCCGCGCGACGCGAGCATGCGCAGGATATTGAATTTGACTCCATAGTCGTAGGCGACGACGTGGAACTTCGGCTCCGCCTGCTGACCGTAGCCGTGACCGAGCTTCCAGTTCGTTTCGGTCCATACATACGACTTCGTGCAACTGACCACCTTCGCCAGATCCATGCCGGCCAGACCCGGAAAAGCGCGTGCAGTCTTCAGCGCAGTGTCGACATCGATCTTCCCCGCCATGACACAGCCATCCTGCGCACCCTTTTCACGCAGAATGCGCGTAAGCCTGCGCGTATCGATGTCGGCGATCGCGACGACATTCTGCTCGCGCAGATACGCGGACAGATCCTGCGTGCTGCGCCAGTTGCTCGCCACCAGCGGCAAGTCGCGGATCACGAGTCCGGCGGCGAACACCTTATTCGATTCGACGTCTTCAGGATTGGTGCCGGTGTTGCCTATGTGCGGATAAGTCAGCGTAACGATCTGACGGCAGTACGACGGATCGGTGAGGATTTCCTGATAGCCCGTCATCGAAGTGTTGAAGACGACTTCGCCCGCTGACAGGCCGGCCGCGCCGATCGACGTGCCGTGAAAAACCGTGCCATCTTTGAGGACAAGGATGGCTGGTTCACGATGCGGCAAGTCGAACTCCCGGGAGTAGATATGGAAAGCGGGACAGGTCATAAGACCCGTCCCGCTCGATGGCGCAATTATACGCTAAAGACCAGTCGCCTTCAATGCATCAGCGTCGAATCAACGTGCTGATTCGGCATTAAAAACGCGCGTCAACGCAAGCCGAGCACGTCCTGCATGTCGAACAGCCCGAACTTCCTGTCGGCGAGAAAACGCGCAGCTCTCAATGCCCCTTCGGCGTACGTGGCGCGACTGCCGGAGCGCACGATTATTTCGACGCGTTCGCCGGGACCGGCGAACATCACGGTGTGCTCGCCGACGATGTCGCCTCCGCGCACCGCTGAAAACCCTATCGTCGAGCTTTTGCGCTCGCCGGTAACGCCTTCGCGGCCAAACACCGCGGCCTCGCCGAGGTTTCTGCCGAGCGCTTTGGCGATGATGGCGCCAATGTGAAGTGCAGTGCCCGACGGCGCGTCGACTTTGTGCCGATGGTGCGCCTCGATGATTTCCACGTCGTAACCGTCCTGCAGCACGCGCGCAGCCATGTCCGCCAGCTTGAACACGAGATTGGTGCCGACGCTCATGTTCGGCGCCATCACGATCGCAATATCGCGCCCGGCGTCCGCTATCGATTTTTTCTGCGCGTCGTCAAAACCGGTCGTGCCGATCACCATTTTGACGCCGAGCTTGCGGCAGGCGGCGAGATGCGCCAGTGTGCCTTCCGGGCGTGTGAAATCGATCAATGCGTCGCAGCCACCCAGACTTTTCTCGACATCTGCGCTGACTATCACCCGCGCGGGCAGGCTGACGAGTTCACCCGCGTTTTTGCCGACGCTCGCGCCGCCCGCGACTTCGAGCGCGGCGCCGAGTTCCAGATCGGCGCTGTTCAGTACGCCTTCGAGTAGCGCGCGTCCCATGCGTCCCGCGCTGCCCGCTACCGCAATTTTCATTTTCACCATGGCGGCTCCCTGACTGCGCCCAACACGACACGCACGTTGCGCTAGGTTACGAGTTCCGGATTAAAAACCGATCTTGTCCAGCATGCGGCCAAACATGCCGCGCTTTGGCGGTTCTTTTTTCTCGTCGGCCGCGGCGGTGTCTGCCTTGGCCGCATCGGCTTTTCCTGCGTCCGTTTTTGCCGTGTCTGCTTTTGCGGCATCCACCTTGGCGGCTTCTGCTTTTGCTGCAGCCGCCGTCGCTGCGTCCGCTTTTGCAGCTTCAGCTTTTGCCGCCTCAGCTTTTGCAGCTTCCACCCTGGCGCTGTCGGACTTACCCGGTTCGGGCCTGGTCGCTGCGACCGGCGGTTTTTCGACGGGCTTGGGCGCTACCGTTGCCGCGGCGGGTTTCGGCGGCGCGGATTTGGCCGCCGGCGGTTTCGGTATCAGCGCGTCCGGCTCGTGCGGCTGATCGGACAAAATGATATCGCCCTCCAGCCGGAGCAATTTGTCGTCGTCGAAAATAACGGTCAGTCGCCGCCGCTCGTCGGGCTTGCCCTGCCGCTGCAGAAGGTAAATGTAGTCCCAGCGATCGCTGTGAAACATGTCGGTTACGAGCGGCGAGCCCAGCACGAAGCGGACCTGCGAGCGCGTCTGGCCGGCTTTGAGCTTGCCGACCATCTCCTGGGTGATGACATTACCCTGCTGGACGTCGATCCGGTAAGGTGAAATGATCGACGGCAGCTCGGGCGCCTGCTTGCACCCCGCGATCGTCAGCACAGCCATCAATGTAATCAGTTTTCGCATCGTGCCGTTTCCGGGCCTGCCGGTTATCACGCGCGCAGCGCGCGTCGAAAAGCCGGTATGATAACAGCCCCCATCCATAAGCACTCTTCTGACGTCAGCCCAGCGCGTGAGTTCCCCGACCGATCTCAAGACCATGGGTCTCAAGGCAACGCTGCCGCGTTTGCGCATCCTCGAATTGTTCGAGAAAAGCGACGTGCGGCACCTGACGGCCGAGGAAGTTTACAAAATCCTGCTCAAGGAAGGCACCGACACGGGGCTGGCGACCGTCTACCGCGTATTGACGCAATTCGAGCAGGCCGGCCTGCTCGTGCGCCACCACTTCGAGAGCGGCAAGGCGGTGTTCGAACTGAACCGCGGCGGTCACCATGACCATCTGGTGTGCATGCAGTGCGGCCGCGTCGAGGAATTCTACGACGAGGCGATCGAAAAGCGGCAGATGGCCGTTGCAAAGGAACGCGGCTTCGCGATTCACGAGCACTCGCTCCACCTGTACGTCGATTGCACCAAGCCGAACTGCCCGAACAAGAGCAAAAGCTGATCAGCTTTTCCGGAAGTCCTCGACCGACTTTGCCAGCTGGCCGTCCTTGCGCTTGAGTGCGCGCGTGACCGCCTTCGTTGCGCCGAAGGTGGGAATATATGCGGAGTGCTTGCCGGCGCCGCCGATCACCGCAATGATAATGTCATCGGCGTTCTGCACTGCGTAGACCGGCGCATCGAGGCCGGCGTTGGCATACCTGTCTTTGAACGTGACGCGGAAGCGGCGCTCGATGTTCTCTTTCGAGAATTTGCCAAGCGGCAGTTGCGCGCGCTCCTGCAGGAAGCGCTTGGCGTCCGCCTTGCTGTAGCCGTCGTTGGCGACCGCCTTGGCGTGCTCCGGCCCCATCACGATTACAGGCTGCGCCGCATAGTAAATGTCGTTCGAGCCGGTCGTTGCCATCGTGCCGGCAATCGTCGTGAGTATGCCCTCGCCCGACAGGCTTTCGTGGTCATTGATATTGTGCGGGCATTCGGCGCCGATAACGGTCACTGCGCTCGCTTCTTTTGCCAGCCCCCGCTCGACATGCAGCGGCGCCCATGGGCTTTGCGCTTCGTTTTCTGCGACGAGATAGCTGAACTTCGACGGCGCACCGAACGTCGACATGTCGCCCAGCGTCGGGATCGCGCCGCCGATGTTGACGAGCGCGAGGCGGATCGCGCGGCCTACGGTCGCATTGCTGCGCGTGCCTGGCCCGAACGCATTGTGGCCGCCGTTAATGCCGAGCTCGGTTGCGACCGGGCCATTGACGATGACCAATGGAGCGCAGAGATGGGTGGTCGCCTGCACGCCATAGAGATTGAACGGCTCTTCGCACATGGCTTCTATCGCCAGCATGAAGAGCGGGAAGTAGTTCGGCGCGCAGCCGGCCATGACGGCGTTGGCCGCGAGCCGCAGCGGCGTCGCTTCGCCGTAACGGGGCGCCATCTTCGCTATCGGCACATCCCACGGCCGGTCGCAATACTCGAGCATCTTTTCAACGCGCCCGGCCGTCGGCGGAATGATCGGCAGGCCATCGCCCCAGCCGCGCTCCATGTAAAGCCGGTTGATCGCGTCGAAGTCGTCGTCCGCATCGATGCTCGCGTCCTGCGCCTTCAGAAGTTCGGCGAGATCGCTCATTGCATGTGCTCCTTGATCAGTTTGACCAGCTGCGGCAATGCGACTAGTGAGCGGCCTTCCACCTGCTCCAGCGACAGACCCCCAAGCGGGTGCGGAATCTTGACGAGCGGCAGATCGGGCGTGCCGAACACCTTCGACTGCGTGCTGCCCAGCTTGATGAACGGATCGGAAACGATAACGGCGGTGACGAGGCCGCGCTTACGCAGTTCTGACATGTCGTGGACACTCCACGACGTGCAGGACCCTCAATCACCCATCGCGGAGACGACGAAATCTGTCTCCGCGGCGAGCTTGTCGAGTATGTCGTTGGGCGCGGGCAAGCTCACGCTGCCTTTGCGCAATGTCACGACGGACGCGACGGGCACTGCCGCCTTGACGCCGTCGATGATGAATTTAAGCAGGTGGTCTGCGTTGCCCTTGCTGTTGTCGAGGATACCCAGCCGCAGGCCCCCTTGCGCGAACTTGCGTTGCGCCCTGGCCGCCGCGGTCGCGGGCACCGGCGCTTCCGGCACCACCAGTTTTACTTTATTGCCCATCGTCTGCTCCTCGCTGATTTAGAGCGCCAGCCGCCCTCAGGTTTTAATGCCCAGCATTTCCGCCGCGTGCTTGCGCGTCGTTTCCG